>NZ_JAKLTE010000036.1:0-15561 GCF_022014395.1 Photobacterium sp. WH77
CTTAATTAGCATAGATTTAATCAACACGAAAAAAGGGAGCTCAGGCTCCCTTTTTGTATATTTAAGACTCTGCAACAGCTTTTTTCCCCTCAGATTCTGATTCCTTTGGCAAAATCCCACAGTTAACTACTTATCTTTTCTACATATTCTGTAGGCGCAATTTTGTTCATTATTGATAACTAATTCATCTAGCAAAGCGACGGAACAAAAGTGGTAATGCTAACGGTTCTCGTTTATATTTGAGTCAGATCAGTTGTAGAGAGTTGTTATGTACGTTTGCCTGTGTCACGGAATTTCTGACAAAAAGATTGTGAAATTGGTAGAAGAGGAAGGTATATCAGATATTCGTGGGATCAAAGCGATCATCCCTCTCGGTTCTCAATGCGGTAAGTGTATTCGTCAGGCAAAAGGTATCATTCAACATGTGGTTCTGGAGCGGGATACTGCTCAGGATATTGCAGTGATTGACATTACTGAGGTTACGCTCAAAAAAGCGAGCTAGTCTTCAGTTTAACAACGTCTCTTTTTTGACACTCTTCAGATCGGTTCTAAGCTTAAAGGAACCGAGAGAGGAGTGTTAGCTAATGAAAGCCGATCCGAAAATCATTCAACATCTCAATAAAATCCTGGGCAATGAACTGGTGGCAATCAACCAGTATTTCCTCCATGCCCGTATGTACAAGGATTGGGGCCTCAAGCATCTTGCCGACAAGGAATACCACGAATCTATCGATGAAATGAATCATGCTGATCATTTGATTGAACGTATCCTGTTTCTGGAGGGGATTCCGAATCTCCAGGATTTGGGTAAGCTGCGTATTGGCGAAGATACCAAAGAAATGCTCGAGTGTGACCTCTCTCTGGAAATGGATGCCATTCCGGATTTACGTGATGCAATTCAGTACGCTGAAGAAGTACGGGATTATGTCTCCCGGGATCTATTCCAGGACATTCTGGAAGACGAAGAAGAGCATGTCGACTGGCTGGAAACTCAGCTCGGTTTGATCGAGCGCATGGGTATCAACAACTACAATCAGGCCCAGATTGTAGACGACGACTAGCCAGCCTATTTCATCAAGCGCTTACGGCCTTCATCGACTCACAGTACACAACGGATGAAGGCTTTTTCATTTTTCCGCTTAATTTCCCATCATCTCTTGCCTTTCATTTTGTGATCGGTATAATGCCCGGCACTGTCTCGAGAAGACGGTTGTGAACCAATAAGCGTTGAGGAAGGAATCAGTTCTCTGATTCGGTAATGTATACTCTGACTTATGTTCGCAGTCATTAAATTGGCTGACAATGCGCCCAAAAGGGGTGCTACGTTCACATAAATCAATCGACATTCTCTCGTCTTAACGAGTTTGAGTGGCGATATTGTTTGTGTAAATTTTTTTGAATTGGAGCTCTGTCTCATGCAGAACCAACGTATTCGTATCCGCCTGAAGGCTTTCGATCACCGTTTGATCGATCAGTCTACTGCGGAGATCGTTGAAACAGCTAAGCGTACTGGCGCGCAGGTTCGTGGTCCAATCCCACTGCCTACTCGTAAAGAGCGTTTCACTGTTCTTATTTCTCCACACGTGAATAAGGACGCCCGTGATCAGTACGAAATCCGTACCCACAAGCGCCTTATCGACATCGTTGAGCCAACAGACAAAACTGTTGATGCTCTGATGCGTCTGGATCTAGCTGCTGGCGTTGATGTACAGATCAGCCTAGGTTAAGGGGAGATAAGAGAATGATTGGTCTAATCGGTCGTAAAGTGGGCATGACCCGCATCTTTACCGAAGATGGCGCTTCTATCCCAGTTACTGTGGTTGAAGTAGAAAATAACCGTGTTACTCAGGTTAAATCTGTAGACACTGATGGTTATAACGCTATCCAGGTTACCGCTGGTGCTAAGAAAGCAAGCCGCGTAAACAAAGCTGAAGCTGGTCACTTTGCGAAAGCAGGTGTTGAAGCTGGCCGCGGTTTGTGGGAATTCCGCCTGGACAATGGTGAAGAGTTCGCAGTAGGCGCTGAGCTGAACGTAGAACTGTTCAACGAAATTAAGAAAGTAGACGTTACTGGCACTTCTAAGGGTAAAGGTTTCCAAGGCGCTGTTAAGCGTTGGAACTTCCGTACTCAAGATATGAGCCACGGTAACTCCTTGTCTCACCGTGCTCCTGGTTCTATCGGTCAATGTCAGACTCCAGGTCGCGTATTTAAAGGCAAGAAAATGGCTGGTCACATGGGTGCTGAGCGTGTAACGACTCAAAACCTAGAGATCGTACGTGTTGACGCTGAGCGCAACCTGCTTCTGATCAAAGGTGCAGTACCAGGCGCAACTGGCGGCAACGTGATCGTAAAACCAGCTGTTAAAGCGTAACGTCGAGGAGTTAGTAATGGAATTGGTAGTCAAAGGCGCTGATGCGCTAGCTGTCTCCGAAACTACTTTTGGGCGTGAGTTTAACGAAGCGCTGGTGCACCAAGTAGTTGTTGCGTATGCAGCAGGTGCCCGTCAAGGTACTCGTGCACAAAAGACCCGTTCTGACGTATCTGGTGGCGGTGCTAAGCCATGGCGTCAAAAGGGTACTGGTCGTGCCCGTGCGGGTACAATCCGTAGCCCACTGTGGCGTACAGGTGGTGTAACTTTCGCAGCTCGTCCACAGGACCACAGCCAGAAAGTTAACAAGAAAATGTACCGCGGTGCGATGAAGTGCATCCTGTCTGAGCTGGTTCGTCAAGAGCGTCTGATCGTTGTTGATAACTTCTCAGTAGAAGCACCAAAAACTAAAGAGTTGGCTGCAAAGCTGAAAGAGCTGGAACTGAACGATGTTCTGATCGTGACCGGTGAACTGGATGAGAATCTGTTCCTGGCAGCACGCAACCTGTACAAGGTTGACGTTCGCGATGCCGCTGCAATCGACCCAGTTAGCTTGATCGCATTCGACAAAGTAGTGATGACTGCTGCGGCAGTTAAGCAAGTTGAGGAGATGCTGGCATGATCACCGAAGAGCGTATCCTAAAAGTTCTGCGTGCTCCGCACATCTCTGAAAAAGCGACCATGGCTGCTGAGAACGGTAACACTATCGTTTTCAAAGTAGCGATGACCGCAACGAAGCGTGAGATCAAAGCGGCAGTTGAAAAACTGTTCGAGGTTGAAGTTAAGTCTGTAAATACTCTGATTGCTAAAGGTAAAACTAAGCGTCAAGGTATGCGCCAAGGCCGTCGTAGTGACTGGAAGAAAGCGTACGTGATCCTGAAAGAAGGTCAAGACATCGACTTCGCTGGTAGTGCAGAGTAAGGCTAGGAGCAAAGAAGAATGGCTATTGTAAAATGTAAGCCGACTTCCCCAGGTCGTCGCCACGTTGTTAAAGTGGTTAACTCTGACCTGCATAAGGGTAAGCCGTATGCACCACTTCTAGAGAAAAACTCTAAGACTGGTGGTCGTAACAATAACGGTCGTATTACTGTTCGTCACATCGGTGGTGGTAACAAACAACATTACCGTCTGATTGACTTTAAGCGTAATAAAGATGGTATCCCAGCGAAAGTTGAGCGTCTGGAATACGATCCAAACCGTAGCGCAAACATCGCTCTGGTTCTTTACGCAGATGGTGAGCGTCGTTACATCATTGCACCAAAAGGCATCCAAGCTGGTGATACTATCCAGTCTGGTTCAGATGCTGCGATCAAAGTAGGTAACACCCTGCCAATGCGCAACATCCCAGTAGGTTCAACCGTACACTGTGTTGAACTGAAGCCTGGTAAAGGTGCTCAGCTGGCTCGTTCAGCTGGTACTTACGCACAAATCGTAGCTCGTGCTGGCGCATACGTAACTATTCGTCTGCGTTCTGGCGAAATGCGTAAAGTTCTTGCCGAAGGTCGTGCGACTCTGGGTGAGGTTGGTAACGGTGAGCATATGCTGCGTGAACTGGGTAAAGCCGGTGCTTCACGTTGGCGTGGTGTTCGTCCAACCGTACGTGGTGTTGTAATGAACCCAATCGACCACCCACACGGTGGTGGTGAAGGTCGTACTTCTGGTGGTCGTCACCCAGTGACACCATGGGGCGTACCGACTAAGGGTTACAAAACTCGTAAGAACAAACGTACCGACAAGTACATCGTACGTCGTCGTAATAAGTAATTTATATCAGAGGATAAGCCATGCCACGTTCTCTCAAGAAAGGTCCTTTTATTGACCTGCACTTGCTGAAGAAGGTAGAGAAAGCGGTGGAAAGCGGTGACAAGAAGCCTGTTAAGACTTGGTCCCGTCGCTCAATGATCATCCCTCAGATGATCGGTTTGACCATCGCTGTCCATAATGGTCGTCAGCACGTACCCGTTTTCGTTTCTGAAGAAATGATCGGTCACAAGCTGGGCGAATTTGCACCAACACGTACTTATCGCGGCCATGCTGCAGATAAGAAAGCTAAGAAGCGCTAAGAGGAGTATAGGTAATGGAAGCTATCGCTAAACATCGCTTTGCTCGCATCTCACCGCAGAAAGCTCGTTTGGTTGCGGATCAAGTGCGCGGTAAAACGGTTGCACAAGCTCTGGAAATTCTGACTTTCAGCAACAAAAAAGCTGCTGACCTGGTTAAGAAGGTTCTGGAATCCGCTATCGCTAATGCTGAGCACAACGAAGGCGCAGACATCGATGACTTGAATGTTGCGAAAATCTTCGTTGATGAAGGCCCAACCATGAAGCGTATTATGCCTCGTGCTAAAGGCCGTGCCGATCGCATCTTGAAGCGTTCTAGCCACATCACTGTTGTTGTAGCGGATCGCTAAGAGAGTAGGAGACAAAGCAATGGGTCAAAAAGTACATCCTAATGGTATTCGTCTTGGCATCGTTAAGCCTTGGAATACCACTTGGTATGCTAACAGCAACGAATTCGCTGACAACCTAGACGGCGACTTCAAGGTACGTCAATTCCTGACCAAGGAATTAGCAAAAGCGTCTCTGTCTCGTATCGTTATCGAGCGTCCTGCTAAGAGTATTCGTGTAACCATTCACACTGCTCGTCCAGGCGTTGTTATCGGTAAGAAAGGCGAAGATGTTGAGAAACTGCGCGCTCGCGTTGCTAAGATCGCTGGTGTTCCAGCTCAGATCAACATCGCCGAAGTACGTAAGCCAGAGCTGGATGCACAGCTTGTTGGTGACAGCATCGCTTCTCAGCTTGAGCGCCGTGTTATGTTCCGTCGCGCTATGAAGCGTGCGGTACAGAATGCTATGCGTCTGGGCGCTAAAGGCATCAAAGTTGAAGTAAGTGGCCGTCTGGGCGGCGCTGAAATTGCACGTACCGAGTGGTACCGTGAAGGCCGTGTGCCTTTGCACACTCTGCGTGCTGACATTGATTATGCGACTTCTTCCGCTCACACCCAATACGGTGTAATTGGTATCAAAACTTGGATCTTCAAAGGCGAAGTTCTGGGTGGTATGCCAGTTGAAGAGCCTAAGGCTGATAACAAGCCTAAGAAGCAACGCAAAGGCCGTAAATAAGGAGTTTATTGATGCTGCAACCTAAACGCACTAAATTCCGCAAGACTCATAAGGGTCGTAACCGCGGTCTGGCGAACGGTACTGATGTAAGCTTCGGTACTTTCGGTCTGAAAGCAGTTGGCCGTGGCCGTATTACTGCTCGTCAGATCGAGGCTGCTCGTCGTGCTATGACTCGTCATATCAAACGTCAGGGCCAAATCTGGATTCGTATCTTCCCGGACAAGCCTATTACAAGCAAGCCGTTGGAAGTTCGTCAGGGTAAGGGTAAAGGTAACGTTGAGTACTGGGTAGCCCAAATCCAACCAGGTAAAGTTCTTTATGAAATGGATGGTGTTTCAGAAGATCTTGCTCGTGAAGCCTTTAAACTGGCCGCGCGTAAGCTTCCTGTAAAAACCACTTTCGTAACTAAGGCGGTGATGTGATGAATGCACAAGATCTGCGCGCAAAAAGCGTTGAAGAACTGAATGCTGAGCTTGTGAACCTGCTGCGTGAGCAGTTCAACCTGCGCATGCAGGCTGCGACTGGCCAACTGCAACAGACTCACACTCTGAAAGCAGTACGTCGCGATATCGCACGTGTTAAAACCGTTCTGAATGAGAAGGCTGGCGCATAATGAGCGAGAAAATTCGTACTCAGCAGGGTCGTGTTGTTAGCGACAAGATGGACAAGTCTATCGTGGTTGCTATCGAGCGTTTCGTGAAGCACCCAATCTATGGTAAGTTAATCAAGCGTACGACTAAACTGCACGCTCACGATGAGAACAACGAGTGTGGCATTGGCGACACAGTTGAGATCAGTGAGTGTCGTCCACTGTCTAAGAAAAAATCTTGGACTTTGGTACGCGTTGTTGAAAAAGCGCGCGTTTAAGCGAGCTTTAGCAACTACATAACTGAGCGGCCCCTGAAAAAATGGGGCCGTTTATTTTTTATCTACCCATTCTCAAAAAATGGTGTTATTATTCGCCGCCCTTGTAATAAAGGCGAATTCGACCCGAGATGGGTCTAGATGTTTTTGATAAGCGGAGCACTAACATGATCCAAATGCAAAGTATGCTAGATGCAGCCGATAACTCCGGCGCTCGTAGCGTAATGTGTATTAAGGTTCTGGGTGGTTCTCACCGTCGCTATGCACATATCGGTGACATCATCAAAGTTACTGTCAAGGAAGCAATTCCTCGCGGTAAAGTGAAAAAAGGTGATGTACTGAAAGCGGTGGTTGTGCGCACCCGTAAAGGCGTTCGTCGTCCAGACGGCTCTGTCATTCGCTTCGACCGTAATGCTTGCGTATTGCTGAACAACAATACAGAGCAACCAATCGGTACTCGTATCTTTGGCCCAGTGACTCGTGAACTTCGCTCTGCGAAATTCATGAAAATTGTTTCACTAGCGCCAGAAGTACTGTAAGGAGTGACGAAAATGGCAGCTAAAATCCGTCGTAACGACGAAGTTATCGTTCTTACTGGTAAAGATAAAGGTAAGAAAGGTAAAGTATCTAAGGTCCTGGCAACTGGTAAAATCGTTGTTGAAGGTATCAACCTGGTTAAAAAACACCAGAAGCCTGTACCGGCTATGGGTATCCAGGGTGGCATCGTTGAACAAGAAGCAGCTCTTGATGCTTCTAACGTTGCAATCTTCAACGCGGCAACTGGTAAAGCTGACCGTGTAGGCTTCCGATTTGAAGACGGCAAAAAAGTTCGTTTCTTCAAATCTAATGGCGAAACTATCAAGTAATTTTGGAGTAGTACTATGGCGAAACTGCATGATTACTACAAAGAGTCTGTTGTAAAAGAACTTGCTGACAAGTTCGAGTACAAGAGCATCATGCAAGTCCCAAGGATCGAAAAGATCACCCTGAACATGGGTGTCGGTGAAGCCTTGAACGACAAGAAGCTGTTGGAAAACGCAGCTGCTGATATGGCCGCAATTACAGGTCAAAAGCCGCTGGTTACCAAAGCTCGTAAGTCTGTTGCTGGCTTTAAGATCCGTGAGGGCTACCCGATCGGCTGTAAAGTAACCCTGCGTGGCGAACGTATGTGGGACTTTTTCGAACGTCTGATCTCTATTGCTGTACCGCGTATCCGTGATTTCCGTGGTTTAAACCCGAAATCATTTGACGGTCGTGGTAACTATAGCATGGGCGTTCGTGAGCAGATTATCTTCCCAGAGATCGATTTCGACAAAGTGGATCGTGTACGTGGTTTAGACATCACAATCACAACCACTGCGAACTCTGACGAAGAAGCTCGTGCTCTGCTGTCTGCTTTTAACTTCCCATTCCGTAAGTAAAAAGTAAGGGTTACTAATGGCTAAAGAATCTATGAAGGCACGTGAAGTAAAACGTGCCAAGCTGGTAGCAAAGTACGCTGAAAAGCGTGCCGCGCTTAAAGCTCTAATTAGCGACGTGAATGCGTCTGAAGAAGAACGCTGGGATGCAGTGCTCAAGCTTCAGTCTCTACCACGTGATTCAAGTCCATCTCGTCAGCGTAATCGCTGTAACCAGACTGGACGCCCACACGGGTACCTGCGTAAGTTTGGTCTGTCCCGTATCAAGGTTCGTGAAGCTTGCATGAAAGGCGAGATTCCGGGTCTGCGTAAGGCTAGCTGGTAATTTATTACCAATTAAGAATCACGGAGTATTGACTTATGAGCATGCAAGATCCGATTTCGGATATGCTGACCCGCATTCGTAACGGTCAGGCAGCGAAGAAAGTTGCTGTTAAAATGCCATCTTCTAAGTTGAAAGTTGCCATCGCAGCTTTGCTGAAAGAAGAAGGTTTTGTGGCTGACTACGCCGTTTCTGGCGAAGTTAAGCCTGAACTCGAAGTTACTCTGAAGTACTTCGAGACTAAAGCTGTAATTGAGCAAATCCAGCGCGTTTCACGTCCTGGCCTGCGTATCTACAAGAAAAAAGATGCGCTGCCGACTGTGATGGGTGGCCTGGGTATTGCCGTTGTGTCCACTTCCAAGGGTCTGATGACTGACCGTGCTGCTCGTAAAGCAGGTCTTGGTGGTGAGATTATCTGCTACGTAGCTTAATAGGAGTAGGAAAATGTCACGTGTTGCAAAAGCACCTGTAGTTGTTCCTGCCGGCGTAGAAGTTAAACTCAACGGTCAGGAAATCACTGTAAAAGGTGGTAAGGGTGAACTGGTTCGTGTAATTAACGAAGCAGTTGAACTAACCCAGGAAGAAAACACCATTAAGTTCGGTCCTCGCGACGGCTTCAACGATGCTTGGGCACAGGCTGGTACAGCTCGTGCACTGGTTAACAACATGGTTGTTGGTGTTACTGAAGGCTTTACTAAGAAGCTGATCCTTAAGGGTGTAGGTTATCGTGCTGCCATCAAAGGCAACGCTGTTGGCCTGACTCTGGGCTTCTCACACCCAGTTGAGCATGAACTGCCTGCAGGTATTAAAGCTGAGTGTCCAACTCAAACTGAAATCGTACTGACTGGTACTGATAAGCAGTTGATTGGTCAAGTCGCTGCAGACATTCGCGCTTACCGTAGCCCTGAGCCTTACAAAGGTAAAGGTGTTCGTTACGCCGACGAAGTCGTGCGTATTAAAGAAGCTAAGAAGAAGTAAGGTAACACTATGGATAAGAAAGCATCTCGTATCCGTCGTGCGACCAGAGCACGTCGTAAGATTGCTGAACTGGGTGCAACTCGCTTGGTAGTACACCGTACTCCACGCCATGTGTACGCTCAGGTAATCGCACCAAATGGCTCCGAGGTTATCGCTGCCGCTTCTACCGTAGAAAAAGCGATCCGTGAGCAAGTGAAGAGCACCGGTAACAAAGACGCTGCTGCAGTTGTGGGTAAAATCATCGCTGAGCGCGCGATTGAAAAAGGCATCTCTAACGTTGCATTCGATCGTTCCGGTTTCCAATACCACGGCCGCGTGGCTGCACTGGCAGAAGCTGCCCGTGAAGCTGGTCTGAAATTCTAAGGTAGGCGGAAGATGGCTAACGAAAAAACTCAATCAGATCTGAATGAAAAGCTGATCGCTGTTAACCGTGTATCTAAGACGGTTAAAGGTGGTCGTATTTTCAGCTTTACCGCACTGACTGTTGTTGGTGATGGTAATGGTCGCGTTGGTTTCGGTTACGGTAAAGCACGTGAAGTGCCAGCTGCAATCCAGAAAGCAATGGAAAAAGCACGTCGTAACATGGTTACAGTTGCCCTGAACGAAGGTACTCTGCACCACGCTGTTAAAGGTCGCCACACCGGTTCTAAGGTGTACATGCAACCTGCATCAGAAGGTACTGGTATCATCGCCGGTGGTGCAATGCGTGCAGTGCTGGAAGTCGCTGGCGTGCATAACGTACTGGCTAAAGCATACGGTTCTACAAACCCAATCAATATCGTTCGTGCGACTATTGATGGTTTGAGTGGTATGAACTCTCCAGAAATGATCGCTGCTAAGCGTGGTCTTTCTGTTAAAGAAATTCTGGAGTAATCGACATGGCTAAAACTATCAAAGTAACTCAGACTCGTAGCTCTATCGGTCGTTTGCCGAAGCATAAAGCTACGCTGCGTGGCTTGGGCCTACGTCGCATCAACCACACTGTTGAGCTGGAAGATACTGCTTGCGTTCGCGGCATGATCAATCAGGTTCATTACATGGTTAAAGTAGAGGAGTAATCAGAATGCGTTTGAATACTCTATCTCCGGCTGCGGGTTCTAAGCCTTCTGCGAAGCGCGTAGGCCGTGGTATCGGTTCAGGCCTGGGTAAAACTTGTGGCCGTGGTCACAAAGGTCAGAAATCACGTTCTGGTGGTTCTGTTCGCCCAGGTTTCGAAGGCGGTCAAATGCCTTTGAAACAGCGTCTACCAAAATTCGGTTTTACTTCTCGCAAGAGCCTGGTAACAGCTGAAGTTCGCCTGTCAGAACTGGCGAAAGTTGAAGGTGACGTAGTAAGTCTGGAAACACTGAAAGCTGCAAACGTGATCACCAAGAACATGGAAACTGTAAAAGTTGTTCTGTCTGGTGAGATCAACCGCGCTGTAACAGTGAAAGGCTTACGCGTAACTAAAGGCGCTAAAGCTGCAATCGAAGCTGCAGGCGGTAAAATCGAGGAATAATTAACTCGAGGATGAGGTACAGATGGCTAAACAACCAGGACAAGATTTTAGTAGCGCAAAAGGTGGCCTAGCAGAGCTTAAGACTCGTCTGCTATTTGTAATAGGGGCTATCTTAATTTTCCGAGCTGGCTCTTTTGTGCCTATTCCTGGTATTGACGCTGCTGTACTAGCCGATCTGTTCGAACAGCAAAAGGGTACCATCATTGAACTGTTTAATATGTTCTCTGGTGGTGCACTTGAGCGTGCATCCATTTTAGCACTGGGCATTATGCCGTATATTTCGGCCTCGATTATTGTTCAGTTGCTAACGGTTGTTCATCCGGCTTTAGCCGAGTTGAAGAAAGAAGGTGAGTCTGGTCGCCGTAAGATCAGCCAGTATACTCGCTATGGCACGCTTGTGTTGGCAACCTTCCAAGCAATTGGTATTGCGACGGGGTTACCAAGTATGATCCCTGGCCTGGTGCATAATCCAGGCCTTGGTTTCTACTTTGTTGCGGTCGTAAGTTTGGTCACTGGTACCATGTTCTTAATGTGGTTAGGTGAGCAGATTACAGAACGTGGCATTGGTAACGGTATATCTCTGATTATATTCACAGGTATCGTTGCAGGATTGCCACCAGCTATTGGACAGACCGTAGAACAAGCGCGTCAAGGTGAATTGCACGTACTTCTTCTACTGTTAATTGCAGTAATTTCTTTTGCTGTAATCTATTTTGTAGTGTTCATGGAACGTGGTCAGCGTCGTATCGTCGTTAACTACGCCAAACGCCAGCAAGGCCGTCGGGTCTATGCAGGTCAGAGCACTCATCTGCCATTGAAGATTAATATGGCAGGTGTGATTCCAGCAATTTTTGCATCCAGTATCATTCTTTTCCCTGGTACACTGGCTCAGTGGTTCGGTGGAAATGGAGAAGGTACTTTTGGTTTCCTGACTGACGTGTCTCTGGCACTTAGCCCAGGTCAACCACTGTACGTTATGCTGTATGCCGCTGCGATTATCTTCTTCTGTTTCTTCTATACAGCGTTGGTGTTCAACCCGCGTGAAACAGCAGATAACCTGAAGAAATCCGGTGCGTTCATACCTGGTATTCGTCCGGGCGAGCAGACTGCGAAGTACATTGATAAAGTGATGACACGCCTGACTTTGGCTGGTGCGTTATACATTACCTTTATCTGTCTGATCCCCGAGTTCATGATGATTGCTTGGAACGTTCGCTTCTACTTTGGCGGTACGTCACTACTGATTGTAGTTGTGGTTATTATGGACTTCATGGCTCAAGTTCAGACACACCTGATGTCTCAACAGTATGAGTCGGTTTTGAAAAAGGCTAATCTTAAAGGCTACGGCCGTTAAGCTTGGTTATCCATTTACGGAGTTTAGCAATGAAAGTTCGTGCTTCCGTTAAGAAAATCTGCCGTAACTGTAAAGTTATCAAGCGCAACGGTGTTGTGCGTGTAATTTGCAGTGAGCCAAAGCATAAGCAACGCCAAGGCTAACCAGCAGAAATATTTCTTGCAAATTGAAGGTAGGTTGGCTAAATTAGCCAACCATCTTTTGTGTGTGCAAAAGAATTGTGACACCGCTGCGTATCCTAAACGGGCTTTGCAGCGGTTATTCTTGATAAGTACTAGGAGTGAATAGTGGCCCGTATTGCAGGCATTAACATTCCTGATCAAAAGCATGCTGTAATCGCACTGACTGCGATTTATGGCGTCGGTAAAACTCGTTCAAAAGCTATTCTGGCTGATGTGGGTATTGCTGAAAATGTTAAGATCAGTGAACTAACTGAAGAGCAGATCGATCAACTGCGTGATGGTGTAGCTAAGTACACTGTAGAAGGTGATCTACGTCGTGAAGTTTCCATGAACATCAAGCGCCTAATGGATCTTGGTTGTTACCGTGGTCTTCGTCATCGTCGCAGTCTACCTCTACGTGGACAGCGTACTAAAACCAACGCTCGTACCCGTAAGGGTCCGCGCAAGCCGATCAAAAAATAATCGGATAAGGTAGAGTACAATGGCAAAACAACCAACTCGCGCTCGTAAGCGCGTACGCAAGCAAGTTGCTGATGGCGTAGCGCACATCCACGCTTCTTTCAACAACACAATCGTTACCATTACTGACCGTCAAGGTAATGCTCTGGCTTGGGCAACTGCCGGTGGTTCAGGTTTCCGTGGTTCTCGTAAATCTACACCGTTTGCTGCACAGGTTGCTGCTGAGCGTTGTGGTGAAATGGCCAAAGAATATGGCGTTAAGAACCTGGAAGTTATGGTTAAGGGCCCAGGTCCTGGTCGTGAGTCAACAATCCGTGCTCTGAATGCAGCGGGTTTCCGTATCACTAACATTGTTGATGCGACTCCGATCCCTCATAACGGTTGTCGTCCACCTAAGAAACGTCGCGTATAACGTTTCGTTTCTAGGAATATTGGAGAAAGAACATGGCAAGATATTTGGGTCCTAAGCTGAAGCTTAGCCGTCGTGAAGGCACTGACTTATTCCTTAAGTCTGGTGTTCGCGCGATTGATACCAAGTGTAAAATTGATAACGCGCCGGGCCAGCACGGTGCCCGTCGTGGCCGCCTGTCTGACTATGGCGTTCAGCTTCGCGAGAAGCAGAAAGTTCGTCGTACTTATGGCGTACTGGAAAAGCAATTCCGTAACTACTACAAAGAAGCTGCTCGCCTGAAAGGCAACACAGGTGAAAACCTGCTGCAACTTCTGGAAGGTCGTCTGGATAATGTTGTTTACCGCATGGGCTTTGGTGCAACTCGCGCTGAATCACGTCAGCTGGTAAGCCACAAAGCGATCCTGGTTAATGGTCAAGTCGTTAACATCCCATCTTTCCAGGTGGCTGCAAACGACGTTGTTAGCATTCGTGAGAAAGCTAAAAACCAAGCACGCATCAAAGCAGCTCTTGAAGTTGCTACTCAGCGTGAACTGCCGACTTGGGTCGAAGTAGACAGCAACAAAATGGAAGGTACCTTTAAGCGTCTTCCAGAGCGTTCTGATTTGTCTGCCGACATCAACGAACACCTGATCGTCGAGCTTTACTCTAAGTAAGGCTATAGTTAAGAGAGGACACAATGCAGGGTTCTGTAACAGAATTTCTTAAGCCGCGTCTTGTTGATATTGAACAAGTTAATACGACGCATGCAAAAGTAACTCTTGAGCCTCTGGAGCGCGGTTTTGGCCACACTCTAGGCAATGCTCTACGTCGTATTCTTCTGTCATCTATGCCAGGTTGCGCAGTGACTGAAGTAGAAATCGACGGTGTGTTACACGAGTACAGCACCAAAGAGGGAGTCCAAGAGGACGTTCTTGAAATCCTACTGAACCTGAAAGGCCTGGCCGTTAAGGTTGAAGGGAAAGACGAAGTCATCTTGAGCCTCAGTAAATCTGGTGCAGGCCCTGTTGTTGCAGGTGACATCACCCATGATGGTGATGTTGAGATTGCGAACCCAGAGCACGTGATCTGCCATTTGACTGATGATAATGCTGATATCAGCATGCGCATCAAGGTAGAACGTGGTCGCGGCTATGTACCAGCATCTGCTCGTATTCACAGTGATGAAGACGAGCGTCCAATTGGTCGTTTGTTAGTTGATGCAACTTTCAGCCCAGTTGATCGTATCGCTTACTCAGTCGAGGCTGCGCGTGTTGAACAGCGCACTGACCTTGATAAGCTAGTTATCGATATGGAGACCAATGGTACTCTTGATCCTGAGGAAGCGATTCGTCGTGCTGCTACTATTCTGGCAGAACAACTTGACGCATTCGTAGATCTGCGTGATGTACGAGTTCCTGAAGAGAAAGAAGAGAAGCCGGAGTTCGATCCGATCCTACTGCGTCCTGTAGACGATCTTGAACTAACTGTTCGCTCTGCTAACTGTTTGAAAGCAGAAGCGATCCACTACATCGGTGATCTTGTTCAGCGTACTGAGGTTGAGCTACTGAAAACGCCAAACCTGGGTAAGAAGTCTTTGACTGAAATCAAAGACGTGCTGGCTTCACGTGGTCTGTCTCTGGGTATGCGCCTGGAAAACTGGCCGCCAGCATCTATCGCTGAAGATTAATAGTTACTGATATCTAGTTAGAAGGATTAGGTCATGCGCCATCGTAAGAGTGGTCGTCAACTCAACCGCAACAGCAGTCATCGCAAAGCGATGTTCAGCAACATGGCTAGCTCTCTGGTACGTCACGAGCTTATCAAGACTACCTTGCCTAAGGCAAAAGAGCTGCGTCGCGTAATTGAGCCTTTGATTACCCTAGCTAAGACTGACAGTGTAGCTAACCGTCGTCTGGCATTTGCACGTACTCGTGATAACGAAGTCGTTGCTAAACTGTTTAACGAATTAGGTCCACGTTTTGCTCAGCGTCCAGGCGGTTACACTCGCATTATGAAATGCGGTTTCCGTGCTGGTGATAAAGCCCCTATGGCTTACATTGAGCTGGTAGACCGTCCTGAAGCTCAGGAAGAAGCTGCTGCTGAATAAGCAATAGTTTAAAAACGTAAGAAAGCCGGGCATTGCCCGGCTTTTTTTATAGTGATGTTTTACTAATTATCAGGCACCACAATCAGGACTGGGTGGTTATGGATTTAACCACTGTTGTTTTAGTCAATACTCTTGTTGTTCTTCTTTATCTTCCCCCACAACTTTCTTCTCCCACTATACTTTTTTTGTTTTTATTCTCATTAGGAGCCTATCAGCCCCGATGATTGAGGGTGGTTTTGCTTGATTGTTGTTCGTTTTTCTTTTCTGTGAGTGAAAAGTGTTCGCTTGGTGTCTTTTTCTGTTTTTTTACTTGTCATGTGATTCTGACTCTCTATAATGCCGCCTCACTGACACGGCAGAGCAGCAAACTTAAGTGCTAGGCAGTGTAAGCGGTCAGAAAAAAACAAATTGAAAAAAGTGTTTGACACTTCACTTCGATTGGTTAGAATGGCCGCCCGTTTCGAGAGCTAAGTCACAAAGACTTACTTAGAAACAAGC
>NZ_JAKLTE010000037.1:0-10774 GCF_022014395.1 Photobacterium sp. WH77
GCATGCGTCCCATGCTTTAGCCGTTGCCTCACTGTATGAAAATGCGTTTGGACATAAGTTTAAAGCCGCGATTCCCAGCAAAGCGCAGCGGATTCATTTGCTGGCTGAATCCTTTAATCCGGATTTTTCTTTTGTGGTGATCTCGAATGGAAAAATCGTGGGTATTGCCGGGTATCAGACCGCGCAGGGATCACTGACGGGCGGGATAACCTTAAGACGGTTATGGCGTGTACTGGGCTTCTGGCGCGGAACCTGGGCAGCGGTTGTCCTGAGTTTGTTTGAACGCAAGCCTGATCCCAAAGAGCTGATCATGGACGGCATCGTGGTGGATCCTGCTTGTCGTGGCCTGGGGCTTGGTTCGAAACTGCTATCGCACATTATTGCGTATGCCAGTGAAAATCAGTATCAGAAAGTGCGGCTCGACGTTATCGACAGTAACCCAAGAGCCAGAAAACTGTATGACGAAAAAGGTTTCCTCCCAGTCAGAACCGATCGTTTTCCTTATCTGAAATGGCTTGTTGGCTTTTCTGGCTCAACCACCATGATCTATCACCTGCGCGGCGACTGACATTTTCTTAAGTTTTGATCTGCGATCTGAATGACAGGATTGAATCATTCACTGAATGCATCTATGATTTTGTTAATCACTTGATTAATGAAATGAGAAATGATGTCCCGAGGCAGACCACAAGATCCTGAAAAACAGGCACAGATGATGTCGGCACTCCTTGATGCTGCCGAAAGATTACTGGATCAAAAATCTTATCAATCCATCACCATTCGTGAGCTGGCAGCGGAAGCCGGCACACAATCCGCCATGATCAGTTACTACTTTGGGAACAAAGAAGGGCTGTTTATCGCGCTTCTGGACCGGAGCGGGCGTCAGCGCCAGCAGCGGATACAGGAAGTCGTGTTTTTACTTGAAACCCAGCCAGAATCCGTTTTACCGGTATTGGTTGACCGGATCGCAGACATGATGTCTGAAGAACCATGGCTGGTTCATTTGATCAAAGACGAAGTGCTGACTCGCGAGGCAAAACTGAGAGCGCATTTCGTGAAAACCTTTCCTGCCCGGATGGGGGAATCCTTGCTGAATCTGTTCACGACTTTGCAGCAGAAAGGCATTCTCCGTGAAGATATTAATCCGAAATTTGCCACCGCATCGCTGATCAGTCTGATGGCTTTTCCAATGATTGCCGAGCCATTGATTCAGGATGTACTGGGCGTTGATCGCCAGGTGCTTCGCTCCAGTGCCTGGAAACAGCATCTGACGTTATTACTCACACAAGGTTTGGGCAGTCCGCCCAGGTAAGGGGCTCCACATGAAATGCAATCGTCTGAAAGTCATTTTAAAATCCAAACTCGCGTTGCCCATGCTCGCTGTGGTGGGATTGCTGATGTTGGTTGTGCTGTTCAAAACACGTCCACCAGTCAACCACCAGTCAACTGAAATGACGCCCATTGCTGTAACTTTTATCGAAACGGCGCCAAGGGTGATTCGTCCCGAACTGGTGGGGCATGGTTTCATTGAGCCGACCCAAAAAGTGGTGGCACTGGCTGAGGTGTCTGCAAAGGTGGTCCGGGTCTCGCCTTATTTGAAACAAGGCAGTCTTGTGAATCAGGGGGAGGTGCTGGTTGAGCTGGATCCTGCGGACTATCATCTGGCACTCACTCAGGCGAAAGCGGAGCGGGCGATTGCAGCAGCGAATTTACGGGAAATCGATACCACTGCGGAGAACCTGACACAGCGTGACGCGCTGATTCAGGAGAACATCGCAGTAGCACAGCGTGAACTGAAGCGGAAAAGGACGTTGAGCGAGCGGGGCGCACAATCCGATTCTCAGGTCGACAGTGAACGGCAAAAACTGATTCAGCTCCGCCAGCAGCAAGCGATACTGGAAAATGAAATCGCCACGCTGCCAGCAAGACGCCATGTGCTGGAAGCAAAACATGCACTGGCTGAAACGAAAGTTACACAGGCCCAGCGAGATTTAGACCGGACCCGGATTGTGATGCCTTTTACCGGTCGGCTTACCGCCGTTCATACGGATCGCTTCCAGTATGTGCCTGCGGGACAACGCTTATTTGAAGCCAGCGGTATCGATCAGATGGAAGTGAAAGCGCAGTTCCCTATCGCGAAACTCAAACCCTTTTTGAAGCTACTGTTTGAAGATCACGGAACTGGGGTTGATCTGACGGATGCGGGACAATTCGGCCCCTTGCTGAGTCAACTGGGGCTTGAATCCACGATACAGGTGCCGGGTTTTTCGGAATCGGTCTGGCGCGGGCAGATTGTGAATCTGGGGGAGTCGCTGGATCCGCAATCGCACACACTGAGTATTACCCTGACGGTCGATCAGCCATACCGGTTTTTGTCGCCGGGCAAAAAGCCGCCTTTGCTGGCAGGGATGCCAGTCATTGCGACGCTGGTGGGTTCCCCGGTTGAGGCGGTGGTTCTGCCGCGCCATGCGCTGCATGCTGGCGCGCTTCTGACTGCTGACAAGCAGGGCCGTTTGAGCCGTGTGCCTGCGACGGCCAGCCTGACGATGCAGGATTGGGCGTTGTTTACACCGGGTCATATTCCGGACGGCACCCGAGTGATCACCAGTGATGTACAGCCCGCACTGGATGGATTGCCGTTATCGCTGACGCCGGATCGCCTGGAAGCCACACCGACTATGCTGGCGCAGTCGGCAGGAGTGGGCCAGTGATGATCCGATATTTTGCCAGCCACCCGACGGCGGCTCATTTACTGATGATCCTGCTGATACTGGCAGGGTTATTGACACTGCCATCCTTAAAGCGGGAGACCTTCCCCAGGCTTGCTTCAGACACGGTGCGTGTGCTGGTGCCTTATCCTGGAGCAAGTCCGAGAGATGTTGAAAACGGGATTTGTCGCCCCCTGGAAGATGCGATGGAAGCGATCCCCAATCTGCTTGAAGTCTTGTGTGAGGCCAGGAATAACCTCGCACAGATGACACTGACCATGGTGGAGGGCCGGGACTTTTCGGTATTTCAGGAAGACATCCGCTCTGCCGTTGACAGTATTGACAGCTTTCCGGATGAAGCGGAAACCCCAGTCGTTGAAGAGATGGGGAGAACCAGCCCCGTGGTGACGATTGCTGTGACGGCGTCCGGTCTGTCCCAGACGGAATTAAAAACACTGGCAGAGCAGTTGAAAACCAAAATGTTGCGGCAACCTGAGATACCGATCGTCCGGATTGAAGGCTTTTCAACGCGGCAACTTCGGGTGTCAGTCAGCCCGGAGCAACTCCGTTTTTACGGATTAACACTGGAAGAGGTCAGTCAGCGGATTGCTTCCCAGAATTTGAACCTGCCTCTGGGATCCTTAGAGACAGTGTCCAGATCGTATGATCTGAGTCTGGATGATCAACGCGTCACTGCGGCTGAACTGGCCAATCTGACCATTTTAAGCGGGCACACGGGCAGCCAGATCCAATTGAGCGATCTGGCGACGATTGAAGAGCGATTCAGTGAGCCGGAAAATCAGGCCCGATTAAACGGACAGCCAGCGGCCTTGCTGAATGTCCGGAAAAATATCACGGATGACAGCTTGTCTGTACTTGCAGCAGTTGAGTCCTTTGTGTCGGCTGAGCATGACCATCTCCCCGAGAGTGTTCAGCTTACCCTGATTCAGAACAATACCTCGATCGTGGTGGATCGTTTAAACATGCTCATAGAAAACGCCTGGCAGGGATTGATTCTGGTGTTTCTGAGTCTGCTGCTGTTTTTTCGCCTGAGTTTTACCTTCTGGGTGGTTGCCGGATTACCCGTGAGTTTTCTGGCGAGTTTCTTTGTCCTGTCATCGCTTGGCATCACGCTCAATATGATGAGTATTGTGGCGCTGTTACTGGCATTGGGCATTTTAATGGACGATGCCATTGTTATTTCAGAAAGCATTGCCGAGCAGTCCAGACTGGGAAAAAAGCCGCTGGCAGCAGTGACAGACGGGGTCGCTCGTGTGGCCAGCGGAGTGCTGTCTTCCTTTGCAACCACGGTGCTGATTTTTGGGGCCTTATTATTCATTGAAGGAGAGATTGGACAGGTCCTTCGCGTGATTCCTGCGGTATTACTCGTGGTGATCTCGGTCAGTCTGATTGAGGCGTTTTTAATATTGCCCAGCCATTTGCATCATACCCTGATGCATGACAAGCCATCGCCGGACAACCGATTCAGGACCCGAATCAATCAGGCATTTCTGCAATTGCAGCAGCGCACGGGTCAGGCGGTTGAACGTGCCATGCATTACCGTTATGCCGTCCTTGGGGGCAGTCTCGCATTACTGATGCTTTCGGTTGGGATGCTGGTGAGCGGTCATCTGAAGTTTCAGGCCCTGCCGGACATGGATGGGGATGTGCTGGAAGCAAGGCTGATCCTTCCGTCCGGGACTCCGTTCCATGTCACAGCGCAGTCGGTTGATCACGTGCTGAGTGCGCTGAACCAAGCCACGGATTCACTGGCGTCGCAAGCATCTGAATCGCTGGTGAAAGCGATCACCGTCACCTACAGCCACAATGCGGATGCCTTTGAGACCGGCGCGCATCTGGCAACGATCAGTGTGGACTTGCTCACGGCTGAGCAGCGGGTGACTGAAATGGATACTCTGACTCAGGCCTGGTCAGACGCGCTACCGGCGCTGCCTCAGGTTGCTCAGGTGATTTTCACCGAGCCGTCTCTCGGTCCTGCGGGCAGAGCCATTGAATTACGCTTGCAGGGAAGGGATCTTGCGCAGTTATCAGAGGCGTCCTACGGACTCCAGCAATGGCTGAAAGGGTATGCGGGCGTTTATAACGTGTTCGATGATTTACGGCCGGGTAAGCCCGAGCTCAGGTTTACACTCAAACCGGAAGCTCTGGCGTCGGGCCTCACATCTGCTCAGGTCGCAGCGCAGCTCCGGCAGGCATTTCATGGTGTGACCGTCGATGAGATTTACCGGGGAATTGATGATCTGGAAATCACAGTACAGCTTGCCGCCGAGAGTCAGCTGAATCTTGAATCTCTGGAATACTTTCCTTTACTTCATCCACGGACCGGGGACCGTATCCCCTTGCTGAGTGTGGCTGATATCTATTTTGAACGGGATTACTCGCGGATTCATCGTATTGACAGTCAGCAGATCGTCACTGTATTTGGCGCAGTTCACAGCCAGAAAGCCAATGCCCAAGCGGTGGTGACGGATACACTTGCGCGTTTTCTGCCTGAATTGCAAACCCGCTTTCCCGGCATCACCCTTCAGGTGGAGGGCGAGATAAAAAACAGCCGCATCACCCAGACCTCGGTCCGCAATGGGTTTCTGATCGGATTGATCGGTATTTTTGTGCTGCTGAGTATTCAGTTCCAGACTTATGCTGAACCCCTGATTGTGATGCTGGCGATTCCGTTGTCACTGATCGGTGTGATTGCAGGCCATATGTTGATGGGGTATCCGCTGACCATGCCCAGCATGGTGGGATTTGTCTCGTTGGCTGGCATTGTGGTGAATAATGCTATTTTGCTGGTGACTTATGTGAAAGCCAATGTTCTGGAGGGGATGTCCTTGCAGGATGCAGCCCGAAAAGCCAGTGAAGCGCGTCTCCGGGCTATGTTACTGACAACCGTGACCACCATTGCTGGCATGCTGCCTTTGTTATTCGAAACCAGCCTGCAGGCGCAGGTCATGATCCCGTTAGTGATCAGCATTACGTTCGGTTTACTGGCCGCAAGCCTATTGGTGTTGTTCGTGGTGCCTTGCATTTACGGCATTCTGGCTGATTATCGTGCACTGAAGGCGCATAAAAGCTGGACACCTGTGACGGAAAGCTGAGATCTTAAGCCCAAAGAGACTGTGTGACCATGGGATTTGGATCTGTGCTTCAGTACGCTGAAATCAACCATCGTCTTCACTTTGATGGACTCAGTCACCGCACATTTTGAATGCAAGACACCCCGTGATGTTCAAAAATTTGACGACATTGATCCGCTTCACAGATATGAACAAGTGTCGTAATGACAGCTAAAAAAGTGATTTTGACAGGCTGTTTCTTCTTTTCTATCAATAGGATGAGTCGCTAAGCATCTGATAGAATATCGCCGTATTCTTGTTCAGTTCATGAGGAAAGCGTCATGGGAGTCACGATCAGTGCTGATGGTCTGAGTATTGTTCATAAAGGGTCTGGCGGTGAAGCGAATGCTGCCGTCCCGGATGTATGTATGACAACGGTCGGGCCACCCGTTGTTCCTATCCCTTACGGAAACAATGCCAAATCGGCCGATCTGGCCGATGGCAGCACAACCGTCACCGCCGATGGTGGCAATAGCATTGCCCTGAAAAGCAGCCAGTTTTCGTGCAGCACCGGCGATGCAGGCGGCGATAAAAAAGGCATTGTTTCCGGTACGACCGAAGCGGAAGCCAAATTCACCACAGCATCTTCCACAGTGAAAATTGAAGGTGTCGGGGTGGCCCGTAAAACCGATATGATGACCATGAACGCAGGCAATACCATGTGTTTTGGTTGTGAAAACCCGTCGGTGACTGTTCAGCCAGATGAAGACAAAACCCATGCGCTGCGTGTTCAATGTCGTTACACGTCCGGTAAACCGCTCGCCAATGCCCCTTTCAAACTGAAAGATGAATCCGGTGCCGTTCTGGCAGAAGGCACACTGAATAACGCAGGTGAAGCCATTGTTGACGGCTTGCCCACCAAAGGCTGCACCGTTGAATACGGTGAAGCGCCAGCACCTTATAAAATCAATTATCCTCGCCCTGCCAACCCGGATAAAGCCACGCTTGATGACGAGGTGTTTTTTGACCGCGCATCACACATGTGCGTGCCATTCTGGGTCCCGAGAGGCGATATGCAAAAGCGCATCTGGGGCTATCTGGGCGAAACGCTGGCAGACAGCCTTGAATTTCGTCACATGCTGGAAGTGGAAATTCGCGCGCATCTGCCATTGAACCCCAAACCGGGTCAGGCAGAAGAGATCGCAGCGCGTCTGATCAACTTCTTTGACCAGCAGCCCGTGTCGGAGCAAGACATCCTCGGCCTGATCAGCACCATGCTGCCGATACTGGAAGCAGACGGCGTCTTGTTTGATCTGTTCGTCAATTATCACAAAGAGGAATCCGGCAACAACCTGCTGGCTTCCATGCGTCATCTGGGCACTGGCAACCCGAGTGAGTGGCTGGGCAACCTGGACTGGGACGCCAAGGCAACCCTGCTCAGTCGCGAATGCGGCAGCATTCTGGAAAAAACGGATGCCAGGCTGGAAGCGATCCTTTTTCACTCAGATACCCGTGGTTATACCTATATCTCCGACAACATCAAAGCCCATCGGGAATCGGTGAAAGCAGTCCGCAAAAACCTGCCCGATGACATTTCAGCGGCAATGAGCGGCCTGAAACAGAAAATCGCCTCCATTCGCAGCAAGGGCGAAAACATCATGGTGGTGCCGACCAATAACCAGCGTACCACGCAGGGCGGCAGTATTACCGATGTGGTGCACTCGCTGAACGCATTGCCAGCGCCGCTGGCGATTCGACTGACTTACGATGACATGGAGCAAACGCCAGCAGGTTATGTGCCTTACTCTGTCATGTTCGCCAATGGCGAAAAACAGGAAGGAAAACTGGATGCGAACGGCAGTGTGATGCTGTACGGCGTGCCTCAAGTCGGCGCTGAAGTGACGTTTGGTGACAAAGAAGCAGCGAAAAAGGCAGAAAAGGAACTCGAAAAACACAGGGAAGCGATCCCTGAGGCACTGAATGGCCTGGTGGGCGACATGGTGCAGACTGCCCGCCAACAGGCTGCAACCGCGCCGATGATCGCAGCAGAGCAGTTTGCTGAACTGAAGGCCAGCGTTGAAGCAGAACTGGCAGAAATGCGCAGCCGTAAAGACGCTTTTGATGACTTGTCATTTCTGGAGCAAAGCTGGTCTTATGCGAAAAGCACCGGTATGGGGATCAGCTCAGGTGTCACCGACTATCTGCCTGATTTTGGCGAATTCGGCGAACTGATGGACGAAGCCGATATTGGTATCGACCTGCTGGTGAAAGCCATTGTGGACGGTGATATAGACGTGATGCAGCGTAAACTGCAGGAAGTTGACCGGGTGAAGCTGGGCCTGCAGGAAGCCAGTCAGGCAATGGAAATACTCTTGCTGTTAGTGGTTGATCCTGAAACACGATCATATCTTGCCAGCCTGCCACGCCTTTTTCTGGAAGCCATGCCAGCGGATGAACTGACGCGCCTGGCGGTGTCGCAGGGTACGCAAAAAGGTATCGATTTTGCCGCTGTTACAGGCGGTACTGCCTTGGCCGGTGCTGTCAGTGGTGGCGTCGGTGCCCCTGTTGCCGCCATCGCCATTACCGGTGGCGTCACTGCCCGAAACGGTGGTAAAGCACTGGAAGGTCTGATTGATGTGCTGATGAAGATCTCCGACAGCAAAAAGACCACGCTAAACCGCCATGAGAAAAAACAGCATGAAAAGGATAATGAGACTAACCTGCCGAAAGAATGCCCGATCTGCGATGACCCTAAATGTAAGAACCGGAATCGGTTGAAGCCGGGGAAAGGGAATAATGGTGATGGAGCACACAGAGAAAAGCTTCAGCGACAATACAGAAATCAAGGCAAGGAATATCCGAAAGATCACCCTTGGCAATATGACGATCAATTAGTCTTACTTGATATTCATCATGTCATACCGAAGGAAGCGGTAAAAGGTATGCAATTTAAAAGGTTATTCGATGACTTTAGCTATGACATTAATGAAGTTCATAACTTAATATCACTGCCGTCAGATATGAATTTGGCATGTGAATTGGCAGTACAAAGGCACAAAGGAAAACATTCTTTAGGTTTAGCATTGAGAAATGACCAAACAGCTTTTTCAATATTGATTGATCACGAGAATAATAATCGGATTGAAAAAATAAAGAAATTTAACTCTAACCTTAAAAAGAAAAACAATGACCTTGCTTACCCTAAAGCATCTAAAAATTTAGTTTTAGATGTTAAACGGAATATGGAGCATGGTGAATTCTGCAAACATGCGGGAAATCAGAAAAAGATGAATGCAATGTTTGAACGTGATATGAAACGAGTGAGTAAAGATATTCTTAGTTTTATACAAGAGTTTACTTGGACAATAGCATGGGATAGCAGAGACTATACTCCAGAAAGCAAAAAAGGTTGTTGTAATGTATCGAGTATCCAGTCTAAAAGAAAAGGAAATCAACGAGGTGTTGATTGTCAATTGAACCGAGATCACGGCTTGGGTTACGGGACATTAAAAAATAAACTTTATTTAGGTCAATAAAAATGAAATATGATAGTCAATACTATATGTTAAACGAAAGTGGTCGTGCAACGGATTATATGTTAGATCAAATTGATGGTTCTGATGAAGGCTTAGGGAGACTCATGGCCATTCATCCAATTCACAGAAGAGTGTTGGGACCGGGAAGAGTTGGTATTTCAGAGGGTAATCGTGCTAAGTTCCAACCGTGTGATTACCATGAAACCGCAGAACAATTGGTCTCTGAAAAATTCAGGCAAGTTCTGGTACCATTTAACTTGCCAGGCATAGATTTTTATCAAACTGACATTATTAATGATGATAAAACATGGTCTGATTATTACTTTATGCATATCTGGAATCACCATAAAGCGATTGATAAAAAACGGAGTGAAATCAAAGGAACCTATGTTAGGAACAGATTTACCCTGTTGAAGCTGTCCTTAGATGAAAAAGTCCTTGACCAAGTACCTTTAGAAAAAAGGCTTGTTTTTACCTTGGAAGAAAAACCTGTTTTTTTGTTTCATGAGTCTGTCGTTGCAGCCCTCAGAGCCGCTGACCTCAGTGGCTTAGGCTTTCGTCGTGTGGATGATTGGTCTATCGGTTCTGCCTTTGAAGACGACGATGATGATTCCTATGATGATTTGTAATTGATATAAATATGTTATTGATATTGGCCCCTTCAGTGGGGCTTTAATGATAGATACGGCTGGAGCCATTCAATCCGGAGAACAAGTTTGGTTGGCCTATGATGATGAGGCATTATATTTTCATCCAGATTTGGCGTATAGGATTCAGCATGCAGATCAACATATTCGGATTCATCGGAAGCTGTAATCATGAAATACGATAGTCAGTATTATCTACTGGAAGAGAGTGGCGATTCAACTAGCTACATGTTAAACCAAATTGAAGGTTCAGATGATGGGTTAGAGAGATTAATGTCTCTTTTTCCTATTCACCGAAAAGTGCTGGGGCCGGGCCGGGTAGGTATATCTGAAGGTAATCGCGCTAAGTTTCAACCGTGTGACTATCATGAAACCGCAGAGCAGTTGGTCTCTGAAAAATTCAGGCAAGTTCTGGAGCCGTTTCACTTACCCGGTGTAGATTTTTATCAAACCAATATCGTCAATGGCGATAAAATTTGGTCAGAACACTATTACATGCATATCTGGAATCATCATCAAGCGATTAATAAAAAACGGAGTGAAATATTAGGGACCTATGTCGGTGACAGATTTACTCTATTGAAACTGTCGTTAGATGAAAAAGTCCTTGATCAAGTACCTTTAGAAAAAAGGCTTGTTTTCACCTTGGAAGAAAAACCTGTTTTTTTGTTTCATGAATCTGTCGTTGCAGCCCTCAGTGCCGCTGATCTCAGTGGTTTAGGCTTTCGCCGTGTCGATAGCTGGTCGATTGGATCTGCCTTTGAAGACGACGAAGATGATTTTTATGATGATTTGTAATTGATATAAAT
>NZ_JAKLTE010000038.1:0-7277 GCF_022014395.1 Photobacterium sp. WH77
TCCAGCTTTTTGAAGTCAATGTTATTGAGGCTATCCATAGCGATTTGGCCACCTGAAAGAGAAGCCTCAGTTAGATCATATTCTTACTTAGAATGGTATTATTAGAGCAAACCAGTCAGCAATGGCTGGTTTTTTGCGATCTGGCGTTTGCAAGATCTCCTCTTATGAGTTTAAACCGCTCGCAAATGCAGAAACCAATACCAGAAAGCGTATCAGGCTTTTGACTCGGCTCTACTTTGTTTGTGGCCATAGCCGATCTGCGATTGCAGAATTCCTCAAAGCTATTCGAAGTAGGTAGATGTTTGGATTACGAACAATTTGAAGGATGAGTTGAAGGGGTTGAACACTTTGCTGCGAACTCGGTTCAGAGAGCCGTTACATCAGGGTAGGATATTACTGTCAGCAAAACATAACCGCTTTACATCGTCTAAATTGCTTGCCAAAAAAATACCTGCGGATTGCATTTGATTGCAACTCTCGGCAATGGTGTCAGGTGAAATGCCCCGGCACGCAGATAAATTGACAATGACTTTAAAGGATTTGGTTGCCTGAAGTTGTAAGGCTGTTGTTTTAACGCAGTAATCTGTTGCGAGGCCGCCAATAATGACAGTGGCGACACCTTTGTGATGTAGCCACTCGATCAGTCCGGTACTGAGCTTTTCTTCAAGATCGTGGAAACAAGCGCCGTAAGGATGAAGATCTGGCTCTATCCCTTTCCAGATGACGTGGTCATACTCAGTTACTTTGGGAAGCCCAGGTATCACTTCAAAGCCCTTACTGCCCGGGACGGCGTGTTTGACCCAGGTCAAATCAGCATTAGGGTGTGATAATGGTTGGAACATATTGTCATGGCTATCAACGATCCACACAGCATTCTCCGGGTGCGCATCTTTTGTCAAAATACGCCAGGTTGCTAATTTGGCCTGTTGATTTAAGGCCTGAGCAATATGATGGCCTTCAGGAACAGGCAGTTCATCAGGACAAAGTGGAGTAAAGGTTTGCTGCACATCCACATCGATTGCTGCAATAGCCATGACACTCTCCTTACAGAATCTGATTCAGAATATGATCTGCTTTCAGACGGCGTATACGCTTGATCAAGCGCCTTACCGGTAGCGGGTAGCTGTCGACTTTATCAATAAATTTATAGCTGCCCATTAATTGAGTATGTCGCAAAATGGCACTGAGTTCCTGCTGCTTTTGCTCTGCTAACAGCTCATGTTTGTCGTGTACCAGAATGGCGTTCTCTAAATCCAGTTTCCATGCGCGCGGATTAAGGTTATTGCCGGTAATGAGCATGTATTGGCGATCAACCCAGATTCCTTTCAGGTGGAAGCTATTGTCGTCGTGTTTCCAAATATGAATAGCCAGCTGACGGCGGGCGATAGCGGCCTCGTTGTGTTTGGCAAAACTACGCAAATTTACCTCATATAAGTAAGGTAATCCTGCGATGGTTCTGAACGGTTCGCTGGGCGGAATGTAAAAATCATTAGCGGTTTTATCACCGACAATCAGAGTGATCTTTACACCGCGACGTAAAGCCCGTTTCACTTCCCGGCTTACGCTGCGGGGAAAGTTGAAATAAGGGGTGCAGATCGTCAGCTCATGTTTAGCACTGGCGATCAGGGTACAAATGTACTTATTCAGATTGTTCTTACGACGGCCAAGGCCAACAATGGGGGTGAGGCCAACCTGATCATTAGCGATAGGCTCAGGATCAAAATAATAGCTTGCGCGCTGTAATTCCAGGCGCAATTGCTTGATAGCATTGCGTAAGATTTTCGTTTCCGGCCGGGT
This sequence comes from Photobacterium sp. WH77, assembly GCF_022014395.1. Taxonomy (NCBI): domain Bacteria; kingdom Pseudomonadati; phylum Pseudomonadota; class Gammaproteobacteria; order Vibrionales; family Vibrionaceae; genus Photobacterium; species Photobacterium sp. WH77. The sequence continues at coordinate 1,798 of NZ_JAKLTE010000038.1, forward strand.
CTGCTGATTGAGGCAATTCACCGCTTCACTGTCGACCAGCGTGCGCTGAACAAAGTGGGCCATGCTGTCAGCCAGTTTGGTGTTTTTCAATACATGATATCTGTCGTAGCGGTAACGTTGATGTTGAGCCAGATAGACATCATTCAGGCTGGCGCCGCTATATATGACAGTATTGTCAATGATAAAGCCTTTGAGGTGGAGTACACCAAAGACTTCACGATTGCGAACGGGCACTCCCAACACTTCAATCTTATGTTGGTAGGACTGGGCAAACTCACGGTAGAGCGCTGCATTACCCTCCGATTTTTCTGCACCTATCAATCCACGCTGAGCTCGGTGCCAATCGACGAGTACTTTAATGTCCAGTTCGGGACGTAGCTGTTTTGCATTATACAATGCTTGAAGAATACTGCGACCCGCCTCGTCGTCTTGCAGGTACAATGCGACCAGATAAATACGCTTGGTTGCACTGGCTATTTCCTGATGCAAACGTTCACGAAAGGCACCGGCATCTAGCAGTGTTTCTATATCTTCCGGCTGATGTGCAATACGTGGTAGCTGATCTATGAGCTGCCTATTTGCAGTAGCTGAATCCATTATCGCCTCGTTCCGCGATTTATATGATAAATCTAAAAATTGGGGGCTAATTATACCAGATTTTAGTGCTGGTAAAGCGACCGGGCCGATCCAATTAATGAGCTTGGGAGGCAGGTTGGGTCAACTGGCCTGATATAGCATAGGAGTGAGCGCTTTTCCACCAACTCTGTAGCGTTCAATTCGATGAGCAAGAGAAAGCGGTAGCGCATCATCCGCAATGACCGAAAACTGCGCTTTTAAGTACAGTGACTCAAGGTGGCTGAATGCAAAACAGTAACAGGGCTTAGCCATAAGTTGCAAATGGCAAGCGTTCAATAACGCGAGGCCAAAGCCCTGTTGTCTCAATTGCGGCGCAACCAGCATGCCTGTCATTAATTGAAAATCGTCATATTGCTGGAAACGGACAACGGCCTCGATGGACGTAGCGGTTTCTCCGATCCAGATGATTTCGTCCTTCTTGGCTTTACCCGCAGGATAATGCGCCTTGTACAGACGATTGACCAAAGGAAGGCGAAGAGGTTCCAAAGGATGGAAGCTAAGTGTTGTTTTCGTTAAATCTGTCATGGAATTAACTGCGTCGCTATGTGTGATCAGTTAGAATGCGGCCTCCAGTATAAAGCGACGGTTTGAATTTGGTATGGAAGTTTTGCATCGCCATTCACTGGCTTCATTGCACACATTTGGCTTGAGTGTAACAGCCTCTCAGGTTGTGACCATTAGATCGGTGGACGAGCTGAAAACGCTGCTGTCCAGTGATGCGACAGGGGCTCCTGCTCTTGTGGTGGGGCAAGGGAGTAACTTGCTGTTTTGTGAAGACTATAACGGAACTGTCATACTGAATCGGATCATGGGCATTCAAGTTCATGAAACCGATGTTGCTTACCATCTCCATGTGGGGGCAGGTGAAAACTGGCATCAGTTGGTGTGCTGGACGGTTGAGCAAGAGATGCCTGGCCTGGAAAACCTGGCCCTGATTCCTGGTTGCGCAGGATCTGCACCTATACAGAATATTGGGGCTTACGGGGTTGAGCTTCAGGATATCTGCGAATACGTTGATGTGATGGAGCGAAAAAGTGGTGATGTCGTACGCTTAACGGCGGAAGCGTGCCGCTTTGACTACCGTGATTCTATTTTTAAGCACGAATTGAAAGACAGTCATATCATAGTTGCGGTCGGCCTTCGTCTGAGTAAGGACTGGCAGCCAAATACGAGCTATGGGCCGCTGGCGAACCTGGATCCTGCTACTGTCACAGCTCGCGACATCCTGATACAGGTTTGTGCGACTCGGCAGGCTAAGCTGCCGGACCCGGCGGTGCTTGGTAATGCCGGCAGCTTCTTCAAAAACCCCGTGGTATCAGAAAGTACCTATCAGAAGCTGGCGGCTGAATTTCCGTCTGTCCCTTGTTACCCCGCAGCAGGCGGCCGGTTTAAATTGGCCGCCGGGTGGTTGATAGATCAATGCGGACTGAAAGGCCATAAGGTTGGCGAAGCAGCCGTACACCAGCAGCAGGCGCTAGTGATTGTAAACCTCGGCACGGCCAGCCCTGAGGATGTACTGAAATTGGCGCGCTATATCGTCGACACGGTCAAATCGCGTTTTGGTGTCACATTAGAGCATGAGGTGCGCTTTATGGCGTCTGACGGAGAAACCACACTGGATAAGGTGATGCCATGAAAGAACACACAACCAAGCTGGCGCTGATCCGGTTTTTGACCGATGGTCAGTTTCACTCCGGTGAAGCACTGGGCGAGGCGCTGGGGATTTCTCGCGCAGCAATCAGCAAACATATCAAAGGGATTCAGGAGTGGGGCCTTGATATTCATCGGGTCCAGGGCAAAGGTTACTGCCTGGCTGCCGGGTTTGATTTATTGGATGAGCACCTTATCCAGACTCAGGTTGATTGTCCGTCACTGGCATTGATCCCGGTGATTGATTCAACCAATCAATATATGTTGGATCGCATAGGCCAGTTACCCAAAGGCGCAGTTTGTGTGGCTGAGTACCAGCAGGCCGGGCGCGGGCGCCGTGGGCGGCAATGGCTCTCTCCGTTTGGCAGCAACCTGTATTTGTCAATGTACTGGCGCTTGGATGCCGGTGTTGCTGCTGCGATGGGGCTGAGCCTGGTCGTTGGTTTGGCTGTGGCGAAAACATTGCAGAAGCTGGGTGCGGCGGAGATTAAGGTGAAATGGCCCAATGACCTCTATTATCAGGACAAAAAGCTGGCGGGTATTCTGGTAGAAATGAGCGGTAAAGCCGGAGATGCTGCGCATTTAGTCATTGGTATGGGGCTGAATCTCACCATGTCTAATACAGATACCGAAACAGTGGGGCAACCTTGGTCTAATCTGGCTGAAGCTTGCGACCCTATGCCTGGCCGTAATCAGTTGGCGGCAGCCATCATTGAGGGGGTGACGGAAACTCTGCTGCGCTATGAAGAGGTTGGCATGGCGGGTTTTGTCGATGAGTGGGACCAGTATGACAATTTCCTTGGCCGGCCGGTGAAGCTGTTGATCGGGGACAAAGTCATCCGGGGCGTCGCCTGTGGTATTAACCCCCAAGGGGCGCTGATGCTGGAAACGGAGCAGGGGAAGATGCCGTATCTGGGTGGTGAGATCTCTTTGCGTAAAGACGATTAAGCTCAAGGGCTATCTAAAGCGAGCGGGATACTTACTTTCTGAGTTTGACGGTCTGCACTGCATGGTTAGAGCTTTTTTGCAGGATAAGACTGGCACGCTCGCGCGTCGGCAGAATGTTCTCCCGCAAGTTTTTACCATTAATCTCCTGCCAAATATTGGTCGCCGTTTTCACCGCTTCTGATTCGGTCAGTTTGGTGTAATGATTAAAATAGGATGATGGATCTTTAAAAGCACCCTGACGGAATTTCAGAAAACGTTCTATGTACCAAGTTTGTAGTAAATCCGGTTCGGCATCGACATAAATGGAAAAGTCGAGCAAATCAGAAATAAAGACCCGATGCGGTTCATGAGGGTAATCCATGCCGCTCTGTAACACATTCAGCCCTTCAATGATCAGGATGTCCGGTTGCTCTACCGTCTTTATTTCATCAGTAATATCGTAAAATAAATGAGAATACACAGGGGCATCCACCTGAAGCTTACCTGACTTCACATCGGTCAGAAACTCAACCAAACGCCGAATATCGTAAGACTGAGGAAATCCTTTCTTTTTCATCAGATTTCTTTCCATCAGCACATTATTTGGATAGAGGAAGCCATCAGTAGTGATTAATTCCACCTTAGGGTGTTCCGGCCATCGGGTCAGCAGGGCTTTGAGCAGACGCGCAGTGGTGCTTTTGCCGACAGCGACACTGCCAGCAATACCTATGATGTAAGGCACTGTGCTTGGTTTGGGCTGAGACAGGAACTCTTCCAAAACGCGGTTTCGGCCCTTGCGTGCACCGACATAAAGATTGAGTAAGCGCGACAAAGGCAAATATATATCGCGGACTTCATCCATCGACAAATGCTCATTGATACCGCGAAGACGTTCGAGATCAGCTTCGTCCAGCGTCATTGGCACTGACTTGCGTAAATCAGCCCAGGCCTGCCGGTCAAAAGTAAGATAGGGGGTTAGGATCTCGTTCATCTTGTAACCAAAATCTCATTTACAGGGATTGGGACAATACAGGATCAATAGAGGAAGTGAAAGAGGCCGTGATTTCTCCTTTTGAAGAATTATGTCAGCATAGTCCCTTGTTTGATTAAGAAATGTACATTAAAGCGGCCATTATAATTTTTTTTGTATTTACCTATTGCAACCCCAAAAACCATCGCATAGAATGCGCAGCAATTACGCCGACTTAGCTCAGTAGGTAGAGCAACTGACTTGTAATCAGTAGGTCACCAGTTCGATTCCGGTAGTCGGCACCAAAATTTGGAGGGATTCCCGAGTGGCCAAAGGGATCAGACTGTAAATCTGACGGCTCCGCCTTCGAAGGTTCGAATCCTTCTCCCTCCACCATATTCAAATGGTTGAATAGCTCTACGAGTTACGAGTTTGCGGGCATCGTATAATGGCTATTACCTCAGCCTTCCAAGCTGATGATGCGGGTTCGATTCCCGCTGCCCGCTCCACATTTCTCGTGTGCTGATATAGCTCAGTTGGTAGAGCGCACCCTTGGTAAGGGTGAGGTCGGCGGTTCAAATCCGCCTATCAGCACCACTCTCTCTCCGAAGCACTTCAATCCTTTTGATATATACTCTACAAAACCCATGATTGGTTGTGTGGTCGTTATACCACCTAAATACCGTGCCTAGAGGGACTACCCATGTCTAAAGAAAAATTTGAACGTACGAAACCGCACGTTAACGTTGGTACTATCGGCCACGTTGACCACGGTAAAACTACTCTGACTGCTGCTATCTGTACTGTACTGTCTAAAGTATACGGCGGTTCTGCGCGTGACTTCGCATCTATCGATAATGCGCCAGAAGAGCGTGAGCGTGGTATCACTATCTCTACTTCTCACGTAGAGTACGATACTCCTTCTCGCCACTACGCACACGTAGACTGCCCAGGACACGCCGACTACGTGAAAAACATGATCACCGGTGCTGCTCAGATGGACGGTGGTATTCTGGTTGTTGCTGCGACTGATGGCCCAATGCCACAAACACGTGAGCACATCCTGCTGGGTCGTCAGGTTGGTATCCCTTACATCATCGTGTTCATGAACAAGTGTGACATGGTTGATGACGAAGAGCTGCTGGAGCTGGTTGAGATGGAAGTGCGTGAACTTCTGTCTGAGTACGACTTCCCAGGTGATGACTGCCCAGTGATCCAAGGTTCTGCTCTGGGTGCACTGAACGGTGAAGCTCAGTGGGAAGAGAAAATTGTTGAGCTGGCTGAAGCACTGGATTCT
>NZ_JAKLTE010000039.1:0-5505 GCF_022014395.1 Photobacterium sp. WH77
ATTAAACGCCGATTGCTGGCGGCCATTTAAGATAATTTTTCATTCAGTTCGCTTTACCGTTTTATGCACTCCAATCCTGTGCGCTTGGTTCAATAAATACAAGCTGTAATCATAATTGACCATGCTTTCCAGTGTTTTTGCTTTAGGCATTTCGGTACACTAAGGCACTAAAAACAAAGGATTCCAGCATGAAATTTTACAGGCTAGGACTTGCATGTACGCTGCCATTATTAGCGGCCTGCAATGACAACAATTCACCCATCAACATCACCAGCGAAACCGTCTCTCAACAGCAGCTTGATACCATAGTTACTAATATCGAAAAGCGTTACCCTGAGGCGACCCAGGAACAAAAACAAAACGCCGCCGACGTGGTGGTTCGTGCCATCGAGAATCTGGTGTTTGTTGAAGGCGGCAGCTTTGAGATGGGGGATTTTGGTGCCCCTTGTGAAATCCCCAGCCGTACGATCAGCCGGATAGATTGGTCTCCGGATGCTGAATGCTTGAGTTCGCCGTTTAGTCAGGAGACAGGGGCTGCCTTTCTCCATAAAGTCACACTCGATGCCTACTCAATCGCTAAGTTTGAAACGCGATTTATTGATATGGAGTGGATGCGCCAGATCAACGGACTGCCTGTGGCCAAAGATAATTCGCGTGATGGGTCAATTGTTCAACGGGATTCTGAACGATACGCACGATTAATCGTAAGTGAACAAAAAAATGACCCCGCCAGCGCCAAAGCATGGCAGGAAGCCAAAGATTACTGTCAATGGTTAGGGCAGGTCAGCGCATTGCCCTTCGACTTGCCCACCGAGGCACAATGGGAATATGCTGCCCGCAGTCGAGGCCAACATTACTATTTTGCCACCAACAATGGTTACCGTCAGCTAAGCGGGGGGATCTATTTCGATCCTGAGACAGAGTATTATATTGAGTACACTGAAAATGATGCCAATGCATCAACCGATATCGAGGTCGTCGACAAATTTTATCCGAACCCTTTGGGGGTTTATGGCATGACAAATCAGGTCAGTGAATGGGTGAATGACTGGTACTCCCCCGACTATTATCAGATTTCTCCGGAGCTCAATCCCAAAGGCCCTGCATCCGGCACACTGAAGGTTCAGCGCGATGCGACAGGAACAACAATGACGTTCGCCCGGATTTATAATGATCCGGTCGAAAAAGCCTATTATCCAAGCACCAGCTTTCGCTGTGCTCTTCAACAGGTAGCCCCGGCGATTGACCCGTCCTGATAGGGTTGACACTTTTAAGTTTCAAGCCCCTTCCGGGGCTTGAATTACGCAGTTTGTGTCTCGCTTTCCTGATGGCGTTGAGCAACCTGTTGGTGAACTTGTGATCTTTTACTGGCCAGGGCCTGCCCACTCAGCGGGGTATAGGGGTCAACAGTCACCAGAGTACTTTTTTCCAGCTCAGCCAGTTTACCAACCCAACGGTTAAAGTCTGATTGTTGGCTGCCATCCAGTATGGCATTAATCCGGGCAAGGTTATCAAACATAACTTGATCCCCGCTCGTTTTTTGACCCTCAGGATTCATACGCTGCAAGATTTCCTCAAACTTATGCCAGCTGTAAGTACTTTCTTTCAGCAACTTATGAATTGCCCATTCCTGCTCTTCGTTAAAACTCCAATAAAATTCCTCGACTAATATATCCAGCATGCTTCCTATGGCTTCGGGAAGTAATTGATTAAAGGGAATACCTGCGTTCGTCGTGTTGTTTAAAATCCGTTTGGCAAGAATATTGGCTTTACGTTGACGATCACTTCTTTCATCAACTTCCTTTTTCCACCTTCTGATTTGCTCATCACCCGATGCAAGGGCATGTAACAATGCTTGATTCGGATCTCGAATCAAGTCACTGGCAAATGCAATCATGGTTGCGTCCACCAAATACTCATATGCATCCTCATTAATATTTTCTAGCACTCGATAATCAACATGTCGCAGCCCCTGCCAGATAATTTTCGCCAGCTCCCACAACTGCTCCATATTAATCATGGCGCCAAAACCGCCACCGCCACCGACACCCCAAACCAATTGCCCGGAACATTTGAGGTAGAATCGTCCATCAATCAGAGCAAGCTGGAAATCGGCGTTGAATCCCGCCCCGGCAGCAACATTGCCCTCAAGCTTCACGTCAGCGAGCACCTGAAAATTGAAGGTATTCTCATCTTTCGGGGGTTGCCATTCCAATCCTCCCGAAATTTGGCCGCTGGCCTGTGCCCCCGCGAACCCTTGTGCCTTAAAGCCGACATCCCCCTTAGGAGCTTTGTCTAAATCAACTCTGGGAGTAAACATCACCCCAGTACTTGCGCCATTCTCTTCCGGCCGCCCAATCTGGGCTCTGCCATCGAGCATCACACCAACAAAGCAGCCTAATGTGACTTTCCCCTGAAAACGGAAGCAGCCAAATGAGTAGGTGGCATCGCGCCCATTACTGTCCCGATAATTCAGATTCACTGGAAATCCATTTTCAGACGGGAGGAAAAAACTCGCTTCTGTTTTGGCTTCGGCCAGTGAAAAGCTTGCTTCTCCGCCAATCCCTATATCGATTTTTCCTTTCGTGGGTTCAAATGTTGTTGAAACACTGGCTTGTGCCCCCCAACGAAACAACTGTGCTTCAGCGCTGACCGCAAAAACCGTATCTCCATCTTCATCCAGGTAAGGCTGAGTCGCTTTCCATTCTTTAAATTTATCGCCATCCGCTTTCCACTCAGCAAGCTTACCTTCAACTTTTAAATTCTTTTGTTCAGCCTTAATATCGTCTCGAATCGCACTGCCGAAGCCCTTATAATCTCTTTGCTCCAAGGCATTCATCGCATGACTATTTCGGGCCACGCGTTTCCAGCGCCTGACTTCACGCTCGTGAAACCGAGAACGGATATATACATGACGTGTTTGATTAATGGAATAAACTTCCACGATATGTTCACGAATATGCTGAGTCGTATATTTTTTCTTTGTCTTATTCATTTTATCCATCTCCACCCCCGACTTTGTGGTCGACTGAGGTGTGACGGCTTTCATCTCGAGCGTCTTGTAATAATCGATTTCTTTTTGAATCTGGCTAAGAATTTCCGCTCTGAGTATTTCAATCGAGCTTTCACCAAACCAATCATCCCGATATTGCGCTACAAAACGGCGACGATTTTCGAGTGATTTCAGCATCGCCTTCACCCGTTCCTGATTTGGATTGGGCTGCGGACGGCGGGCCTTCATCTGTGCCACTTTGCGTGTAGCACGATTGGGCTTTTTGTCTTCTGTTGCAAAAATTCCGGCGTGTCTCGCATCTTCCAGCCAAGCTTCTCTGGCCTGTGCATGCTGTTCCAACTGCTCACGCGTCACACCTTCACCTTGTGGTGCGCGCTCAACTAAAGCTTTGTAATCCTGTAATAAGCGATCTGTAATTTTGGTTTCTTCTTCCAGCAATTTAGAAGCAGTTTCATCCAGAATCCAATATTCCAGCGGACCATCTCCGGTCACAAAGACCACATCGTGCACCTCACTTGGCTGGCACAAGGGCGGAGAAATCAGTGGACCCGTGGCCTCCAGCGGCCGCAGGTCAGAAACGGGGGCCACAGAATAAGTAGGCTCAGCTGGCTCAGTCTGGCTATCGTCGGGTAACCGAACTTGTTCGCCGACCCGAATAAAATCCGGATTTCTCTGATACTGAGGGTTCAGCTCCAGCAGGGTGCTAAAATCAACTTTCTCATCAATGGCAATTTGCAGCAGGGTATCATTCGGTTTGACGGTATAATTTCGACTCATCAGGCTGTTTCTCCTTGCCATTGTTCCGCGATAGACATCATGGTGTTTATTTGATCATCTGACATAACCCATCCCTCACCTGAGGCAGTACTCACCGCATGGCTGTGCCAATCTGCCAAAAGCCAATATTGATCAAACCAGTGAATTCGATGGAGTTTGGGGAAAAACTGTTGTCGCTGTTCAGAAGACATTGAACCAACCAACATCAATAACTTGCGGGGCTCATAATACCGGATGACTGCATCAGCCCGACCACGTGACACAATCAACCTTTCCCGCAATGACTCCGTCAGTTCTGAAACAGAAACTGTGCCTGGCGCAACCAGCAAACAACCGCAAGGTGTCGACTCGAGTTGAGCCATCAGTCTTTGCCATAATGGTAGGTTTTTTGTCAAAGGAACCAGTAGCGGTCCATTATCCAAATACGAAAAACGCGTCTTGGAAAAGAGTGATACCGCTTCATCTTCAGAGAACAACGCTTGCCAGTCAGGCCATAACAAGGGCTCAAACAGCAAATAAGTGTTTTGATCTAAAGCAGGTAACATTGGGTTGGCTTGCTGAATCTGCCATTCCGGTTTTAACGGTGCAATTGACATGTTTTCCCTCTTCCGCATTCACAAAGTTCCATCATTAGCGCGCCTTCTTCTATCATGCTCTGATAGACAGCAGACGTGATCACGGGTGGCTTTAATCGTGCAATCGATAGTCCGATCGGGCTGAGGGAGCTCACCCCTTGATTGCTGCCAGCGGCGGCGCCAGGATTAATGTCGACCTTAGCCCCTTGCAGTGCCACGTCACTCACGCCGTTGAGCGTAATGGCCGTGCCGTAAAATTCGATCACACCGCTGCTTTTCAGCACCAATCCGGCAGCACCGACTTCCACTCTGATTTCATCAGCAGAAACAACCGCAGCTTCTCCTTCTGCACGGATTGAAGTATCGCCTTGGGTTTCGATATGAAAATCGCCCCCGACCGTCAGTTGATCGCTCCCCCCGACTGAAGTGGTACGGGACGCGAGGATCACCGTGGTCAGATCCGCACCAATCTCAAGCGTGTCATTTTGACCAATCTGAACCCGTCGGTGTGCTTCCAACTGACGGTGCTGGTTGCCAGCGACACTGACAACTTCGTTGGCCTGATAATTCACCGTGACATCCTGATCGACCTGTTCGATCAATGTCTGTTCGTTGAGTGACGTTTTATTCCCGTGAATCAGTTCTTTCCGATCTCCCTGCACTGCAATTTCACGGTGCTGTACAACCTTCAGTTCGTCATCCTGTCCGATATGGCTGAAGCGGTCATGCAGTACCAGCGTGTTCATATCTTTCTGCGCACGCAGATACAGCTCTTCATGATTGGTTTCATCATCCAGACTGATCTCGTTGTACCCTTCTCCTTTATGCGTTTTAGAACGCAAGGTAGTGCGGGTTTTCTTAAGCGGCAAATCATAAGGCGGAAGATGCAGACCGTTATAAACCGACCCTGTGACTAAAGGTTGATCCGGATCGCCTTCCAGAAAGCTGACGACCACTTCGTGCCCGATACGCGGCAGGAAAACCGCGCCCCAATTCGGACCGGCCAGGCTCTGGCTGACACGTACCCAGCAGCTTGAGTGTTCATCCGACGCACCCAATCTGTCCCAATGGAACTGAATCTTGATGCGGCCCAGGTTGTCGGTATAGATTTCTTCGTTCGCCGGACCGACCACCACAGCA
>NZ_JAKLTE010000004.1:0-290360 GCF_022014395.1 Photobacterium sp. WH77
GAGCATAACAACAGTGAGCAGTCACCGGGGGAGTATTCATGCATCATGACGAAATGATCGTACCAAGCGCCGTTGGTCTTATCGGCCGGACAGCAAGTGTGGCCGGTTTCATCTTAGCGGCAGGACTGCTATTAATGCTCTTTTAAACTCTACTCACTGGCACATCCAACTGAACGTCAACTGCCTGAGCACAAACTGGCGTTCGAGAGCGAATGCATTGATAGTTGTAGACGACAATTAGTATCAACCACATGAGATAAAATTTGGGTACTCAGCCAGCAATACTGACAGAGTACCCATTAGCATGCAGTTTCCCTACCGCTTATAATATCTGGCTCTTCTACACGCACAGATGGGTGATTCAGCAGAGCTGATCACAGCTCAAAGGTCTCGGATATTACCCTAGTATGTGATTTGTTGCATCACTTTTGTTTTCACCTCTGAATCAAATCAGTGTTCTGCCACATTTTCAGCTGGCTAGACCATTTACTCTGTTGATATCAGGTAAACTACCAGGATTACGATGATCTAAGGTAGTTCCAACTCAATGTTTTTAGATTCTTACTTCGCCGAGCATAATGGTGCTTATACATTTACCCGCGAACAAGCCAGCCATTTTGCCAAAAAAGTCGCTGGCGATTTCAACCCAATCCACGATGCCGATAACAAACGTTTTTGTGTTCCGGGCGACCTCCTCTTTTCTGTCATGCTGGCAAAAACAGGATTGAGCCAGAAAATGCGTGTGGAATTTGCAGGTATGATCACTGATGGCGTAGCCCTGGCTATCAACACGAAATCATCCAACGATCTGTCACTCGTCGATGAAAAAGGCAAAGAATACCTTCACGTCCTTCGCGAAGGTGAAGTCACCCACAATGCCAGCCTTATCGAAACAGTTACCAAAAATTATGTGCAATTTTCCGGAAAGAATTTCCCGCACATCATGGTGCCTTTAATGGAGTCTAAGCAGGTAATGATCAATCCTGCCCGCCCGCTGGTTATCTATGAAAGCATGGAACTGGAATTCAGCCGGCTGGACCTTGAAGCGCCAACCGTTGAGCTTACTGATTCCATTCTCGAATCTGACGGTAAGCGTGGTAGCGTAACGCTGGCATTCAGCTTTACAGAGCACGGTGAAGTCGTGGGTGAAGGTCGTAAGCGTATGCTGATGAGTGGTCTTAAGCCATACTGCCAGAACGACATAGATGATCTGGTCGCCCGCTTTAACGCCAGAAAAGAAGCTTACCAGGCAGCATAATTTGACAAATGTGTCTGGAAACCTTAAACCGCTTCTAGACACACTTTACTCCGCCTGCTACATTTCATGCACTTAATACCTGTTTATTACTTTGGAGGACACAAGATGATTGTATTAACAACTCTCTGGGCACAGAAACAGGCAAAGAACCAGTAAGCGAAAAAGATAACAGGACACCCTCTCCGCTTCTGCCCTTTCCTCTTCTATTGCCCGGTTCTGAATAACCGGGGACATATTGCCCCTGAATTTTACCATTTCAGTTAATGACGCCTGTGCTGCGTCAGGGGTAAACACATCATGACAACAACGATTTCTACACCAACGTATTCTTTGCAAAAACTTGGTTGGAAACCTTATTTTCAACAGCTGCTGTCTCTCGATGAATGGGATCAGATGAAACCAGCCCGGGTATGTGCTTTACACAGAAACCGACTGGACGTTTTCTCAGAGCACGGCCATTTGTCGATACCTGTTCTGCCTAATATGCCTGAACTCGCTGTCGGAGACTGGATATTACTGTCTGGCGAAGACCATTTTGTCCGCCTGCTGGAGCGCTTTTCCCGCTTCTGGCGAAAAGCCGCAGGTAGCAAAATTGAAGAACAGCTCATCGCCAGCAATGTCGATACCGTTTTTATCGTCTGCTCACTGAACCAGGATTTTAATCTCAGTCGTATAGAGCGTTATCTGGCTCTTGCTCACCAGTCTGGTGTTGAGCCAGTTATTGTTCTGTCTAAGGCCGATTGTGTTGACGATCCCACCCTTTTCGTCGAACAGGTACGTCACATCGATAACATGTTATTGGTTGAGTACGTCAATGGATTAGACAGAGACAGTGTCGCTAAACTGGCACCTTGGTGCAGAACAGGTAAAACGGTTGCTTTTCTGGGCTCTTCGGGTGCGGGGAAATCCACCCTGGTCAATACCCTGCTTGCCACTGAAACACAGCAAACAGCCAGTATCAGGGAGGAAGACAGTAAAGGCAGACATACCACGACCGCAAGGTCACTGCATCTGATGCAAAGTGGCGGTCTTCTGCTGGACACACCTGGTATGCGTGAACTCCAGTTAGCCGACTGCAGTGAAGGTCTGTCAACCACTTTCGCGGATATAGAAACGCTGGCAGAACAATGCCGGTTTGGCGACTGTGCTCACCAGTATGAGCCTGGCTGCGCCGTACTGGCTGCCATTGAATCCGGCGCGCTTGAAGAACGCAGGTTGCGCAATTATCTCAAGCTGAATCGCGAAGTGACCTTCAATACTGCCAGCATTGCGGAGAAACGAGCCAAATCGAAACAGCTGGGGCGCATGTATCGTACGATACAAAGCACTAACCGGAAGCATAAAAATCGGGAGTAACCAGCAACGAATAAACAACGCCCTCCGAAATGAGGGCGTTGTTTCAGGGTGAAAAAGTCTTGCTACTCAGTAACCAGCAAACTCTCAGATGGGGCAACTTCTGTTTCTCGGTGTAGCCTGATGGCGGCCAGCGGACCAGTCAGTAATGTGAAGACCATAAGCAATGAAACAGGTACAGCCGTAATCACAATAAAAGATTGCAGGGCATTCAATCCCCCATCACCGGCCAGCAGTAATACCGCGGCCACAGCCCCCATTGCGATCGCCCAGAACAAACGATGCCCTCTGGCCGGTTCATTCTTACCTGAGGTCACCATCGCAATGGCATACGCCATAGAATCCCCGGTTGTGACAACAAAAGTTGTCGTCAGCACAAGAAAAGCCGGAATGAGCCATTCGCTGAAAGGCAGTTGAGACAAGGTTGCTAATAACACTGCAGGCAAGCCCCCTTCACTTAAGGGTTCTGAAATGACACCAGGTTGAGTCAGTTCAAAATAAATACCTGAGCCGCCAAGCACAGTAAACCAGAAATGGGTCACCAGAGGCGCACCGATAGCCACTGTCATGACCAGCTCCCGAATACTGCGGCCAACCGTGATGCGGGCAATAAAGATTGCCATCATAGGCGCGAAGCCGATAAACCACCCCCAGAAAAACCATGTCCACCAGGCGTTCCAATCCGGAGAAGCGTTTGTCAGGCTCATCGCAGGAAAGTGCTGGATATAAACAGTCATCGCTTCGGCAAACTTTTCAAAGATGAAGCCCGTTGGCCCCAGCAATAACATAACCACCAGCAGCAAGACGGCGACGATCACATTAAAGCGACTCAACCACTGCAGTCCCTTATCCATCCCTGTCGCTGCAGATAAGGAATAAATTGTGACCACTACCGCCAGCAAACCAATCTGAGTCAGTACCGAGTTATCCAATCCGGCAACAACATGCAGGCTGTAACCCAGTTGTGAGGCTAAAAAGCCTATCGGTCCGATTGTGCCAGCGGCGACGGCAAGTATTGAGCTTGCATCAATCACCGAACCCAGCCAGTGATTTTCCAGCCGGTCACCCACCAGCGGATACAACAAAGCTCTCGGTCTGAGCTTGATCCCTTTCTGATGGTGCGCATACATCAGCACGATTGTTGCTAATGTACCCAGCACAGCCCAGGCCAGAAATCCCCAGTGCAAAAAGCTTTGACTCAGCGCAGGCGCAGCCGTTTCTGGCTGACGCGCCGCCAAGCCATCAAAGGATGGCGGCGTGGTCACGAAGTGATAAATAGGCTCAGCTGCAGACCAGAACACGCCGCCACCAGCAAGCAGAGTGCACATGATCATGGCAGTCCAGCGAAACTGACCGATTTCAGGCCGTTTTGTATTACCGAGCTTTATTTTGCCCAGGGGCGACAGCGCCAGACACAGTGCAAGAATAAAGTTCAGTACCATCAGCCATTGCCAAAAGTAGCCGAAACTAGCGGTTGAAAGTGCAAAAAGGGATTGGATGGAAGAGGATACCCATGACAGGTCTACCAGCGCAGCAATCAGGAACAGACTGAGGAAACCAATGGTTAGAGCTGAAACCATTTTATCAGCACTATTTCGTTCGGAGGTTTGCATAAAATTCTCACCAGTTGTGTGAGGGGACGCACATTACCAGCTTAGAAACAGTAAATCTAACTCCATTGGTCAAATTAAGCTCAAAAAACAGCCAAAGAGAAGTAAGTGGTGAATTATTGAACAGGTAAACAAACCTGCATTGAATTTCCTTGCATTCTGAAAAAAGTTTGAACTCGAACCAATTTCCAATAACCAGACCCGTCAGATCTGGTTAAATTCAAGGGTCTCTGAGGCTATGGTTTGACTTTCTGGCAGATGGCTTCAGCAAGATAGTGAGTATTCAGGTTTCGTGCCACCAGAGAGGCTTCCATTTTTCCGTTCGCCACCACATCCAGCCAGTGGGCAATCATGGCAGTAAACCCTTTACTATCGAGCATGGGGGTCCAGTCTGGCAGCGCCAGCGCCTGTTCACGGCCTTCATCCCATTGCTTACCCGTTACCAGGGAATCAAAATGACAGGTCAGATTCTCATAGTTGATCGTCACATGTTCTGCTGTCACGCCATTCAGTCGATTCATTGATGCCTGAAATATGGCTTCATCAAGCTGCCATTCAACATCCAATCGCGCAAGTTTTCCCTGGTGAGACTGAGTTACAATATGCAGATCATTTTCACTCACCTGCCCGGAAATATTCACGCTGTCCAGCGCATGGATAAAATCATCAAACACAAAGGTTCGGGTATCACCGGGCAGATTCAGTCGGTGTTTTTGCCATTTCAAACCCAGTAATTTCTTACCCTCAGTCACTGACGAATCGCTCAGATAAGGCTTTATCAGTGGTAAATATCGGCGATTAAAACCAAGGAACAATGGGCATTGTTTTTCTTCGGCCAATTCATAAAGAGTCTCACACTGCTGGTAATTATCGGTAAGAGGCTTATCAACGAAAACGGCAATGCCTTGGTTCAGAAAAAAGCGCGCAATATCAAAATGGGAAGAGGTTGCGCTGTGAATCATGACACCGTCTACGCCCAGCGTCACCAGTCCGCGATAATCTGTCACCGCATCCTGAATTCTGTGTGTTCGGACAAGTTGCTTTAGTGTGTCTTCATTGCGGGTACAGAATACCAGCTCAAGGTCCGGCCATTGAGTGAGTACAGGCAAATACGCTTTGCGAGCTATATCCCCTAAACCAATAATGCCAATCTTCATCATTCCTCCTTGTTAAAGCCCAAATGGCCGATACAAAAAAGCCCTCGTCTGTGACAAGGGCCTGATTCGCTGATTTGCAAACAACACGTGAACTGATCAGTGAGTTGTCACGCTGTGCTCATATTCAACAACGATTTGATTGCCACTATATCGCACATTTTTGATATTGCCATCAACTATATACGTATTTGTTAATGTGACAGTGTTAGGCAAACTGCTGCCAATCTGCTCCCTCAGAGAAGGAATGGTAAGTACAGGATCAACACCCATATACTGACAGAACTGACTGACAAAACGATGTTCAAGCGGTAAGTTACCACGCAGAATGTCAGAGAAAAACAGCTGGCTTACCCCAAGTTTCTTGGCCATTTCAATCTGAGTCACCCGCATTTTTGCCTTATAGCTCATCCATGTTTCATAGAGTACTTTTCTGTCTTCTTCTGTGTATTGCATACCTGTTCCTAGCGCAAAAAAATGTCAATTCACCGCAATTAAAGCCTAAACCCTGTCAGGAAATGTCAGAAAAACGTTAGGCTTGTTCCAAATGCGACCCTCGCAAACCCGCATAGAATCTGGGTACAAGGCAGTTCCCTATCTTTCAGCAAGTTAGAAAACTTACCGTTTCTTGATTTTGGTTATGAATCCAATTTGTACTGGGGTTATAATCTACAACATTGATCATTAAGGAAGACACTCGCTGACAGCATGTTGACTCAGTTGCTTCACCAGCCGCATTGTTCAACGAACAGGATAATCATTGTTATCTTGTGCCTGCTGTTGCTGCCGATCAATAACGCCAGTGCAACTTTATTCCCGGCAGTCATGTCAGACGGATGTCCGTCGGTAATGACAAACTCAGACTGTTGTGCCAATACTGTTACCTTACTTGCGAGTAAAGCACCCCATACCTCCTGCCAGGACGAGCTTCTGCATTCGGGGTGCTTACAGCATTGCCAGTCTTCCTGCCATACCACATTGATTCTTCCCGCTATTTTAGCGGCTCCAGTTTTGATGGCTGCAAGCCACAGTAACCATCCCTATTTATCAGGGTACTGGGACGAACCGGTCTCAACACTGTTACGGCCTCCTATTCATCTGTAACACAACGCTATTTTATGTACTGCCTGAGTAACGCTTTCGATGAGTGTAGCTTTTCGATTGGCGCTGCCCGATTAAAGACTGCTGAGCCTGTATGCCCAGCATCACAGATGAATAAAAGGTTAAATGATGAAAAAATCACAATATCTCCTGACTGCCACACTGTTACTGGCGGCTTTCCCCTCGATAGCTGCCGATACGATCAAGGGAAAGAATTACCAGTCTCCGTCCTGCGGTTGTTGTAAAGATTGGGTAAAACACATGAACAGTAATGGTTTTGAGATTGAAATGAACATGGCAAATAATCTCCATCCAATCAAACAAGCCAATGGGATACAACCTGAGTATGCATCCTGTCATACCGCTATTATTCAGGGGTACGTCTTTGAAGGCCATGTACCTGCGCAAGATGTGCAACGATTTCTGAAGAAAAAGCCCGCCAATCTGAAAGGCCTTGCTGTGGCTGGTATGCCGATGGGCTCACCGGGCATGGAGTATAACGACCAGAAAATGCCGTATGACGTCGTCGCATTTGATGAAGAAGGCAACACAATCGTCTGGGCCAGCCATAATCAGGCTCAGACTCAATAAAGTGCAGATAAAGGCCAGGTATTCTGGCCTTTTTTCTTTAACTACCTGAGTTTTTTTAAAGCTTATTTCTTTAGCAACTTAGCGAACCATTGCCTGTTGGGATCCTGAGTGAGCGCCCAGTGGGTATCCTCTTCTCTCTTCTCCAGATAAACCTGCAAGCCTGTGAAATAACGAAAAGCTGTCAGTTCTGAATCCTGACTGAAATGCGCCAGAAAAGCGTCTTCCAGTTCGGCCAACTGCGCCAACGTTGTCACACCGTTTTGCAAAGCCCATTGCACCGCATACGGAGAAACTTCGGTGCGAAAAAGTATCTGGGGTTCAATATACTTGATGCCAACCTCAATGCCCTGACTGAGCGAGACTGTCTGTTCAGATTCTGCCTCTTCCTGCAGTCTTTCTCGCAAACTGGCCAGACTGACAGCACGCTGAGTTTCTGAATAACCATGGGTGGTTTTACAAAAGCGGATAGCAAACCCTAACTGGTGACGTCCAACCAGCTCTAAAGTTTGTTCAAGGTATTCCTGCGGAATCACGTAACTTTTGGCCAATTGCTCAACGGCCTGTGAAATATTGGGATAAATAATACCATTATATTCAACCTGAAAAGCATTACTTAGCTGCCCCACCGGCTGACCATCAATCGCCAGCGGCCAACCCGGATAATTAACTCTGTCCCGTGCAATTTCAAACATCATCCAGGCGCTGTGTTTAAAGCCTTCAAATGCCTTACCTTCCAGTTCAGAGTCTTCCAGCTCTTCTCTGCTCCATTGTGCACCTATCTGTAAATGCTTCTGATACTGCTGATGCAAGCGCCCTTTCACTCTGTCACGCAGTATATCCAGCCCGCTTGCTTTGGTGCGGGAACAAAAGCCATAGCATTCTTCGCAGCAAGGTACTTTGACCGGCGGATCATTATCATAGTTAGGCTCAGGACGGAACACATGGCATTCATAGTAAGGCTCACCGCAAAACCAGCAGGTATGGCGAAATTCAAATGGCACATCGATAGACTGGACAATCGTCATTACTTAGCTCGGTTTGATTTGCAAAAAGTGCGGCTCATTATGCGGTTCAACCACAATCAGTACAAGGCAAGCCCTTCATTTCCCATTCATCGCAAAAGAATACCAACAGAGAACTTTGCCTTCCTGATAGCGAACACGCTAAAATACGTGACCGTTTTTTTAATGTGAGTGGTGTGGATGTCTGAACAAAAGCGAAAGGCACTGAAAAAAATAGCCAAATGCCTTGAGTTAGGTAACTCGGCCAACGTCAATGAAGCAGCGCAAGCCATCAAAATGGCTCATCGCCTCATGCTCAAGTACGGCCTGGAGCAAGATGACATTGAATTCATCCAAATGGGCAAAACAAAATCAGCCACCCTGTTACCGTCAGACATCAGTTCACACATTTTGAAAATCATTCGTGGGATCAACCGCCGCTTTGGTGTCGAATGTGTGCTGACCAATTACAAAGGACTCAAACAGGCTGAGTTTATTGGCGTGGCCGAACGTGCAATTTTCGCCGCTTTTGCCTTCGATGTCGTGTACCGCGAAATGAACCAGCAAACCGGCCAGTTCCGTAACAGCTTTGCCGGCACAGGAGCCAGTACAACCGAAGTCACACGCCGTGTTTCCTCTTTCCTTGCAGGCTGGATAGAAGGCGCGCTGGAAAAGCTGCCGATGCTGAACACTGATGATGACCATGACAAACGCATGAGTAATTTCATCGACCGTGAATTTGAAAACCTGGATCGTGAAACCTTCAAAAAACAATTACAGGAAGCCATGAAGGCGATGACAGATGATTACGAGAAAGGCATGAAAAAAGGCCGCTCTATTTCGGTTAACCGACCGGTCGGCGGAACACGCAAAGAAGCAACCAAGCTGCTGGAGCAGTAACTGCACAGCGTACAACATCATTAAAGAAACAGCATAATTAAACAACAAAATAGTCAAAAAATCCGGTGCCTGTCAAAGCACCGGATTTTGAGTCTTTCCAGAGTGATTCAGTTACCGCGTATTCTCTGTATCCATCGAGCGGTTAACTAAAGTATCAGCCGATATTTCCTGCAACACCGCATCAATACATTCCCCTAACCGGCGCCGATTCTCAGCATCCGCCATCATAGTGACATGATCGCCATCCACTTTTTTCACAATCAGCGAATGTGTCGGTAAATGGTGTTCCCATCCAAGTGCCGAGTTATCCGTGCGGTTAAAGTCCTGAGGTTTGATAGCTTCCCAATACCGAATCAGATCATCACTGCGCATGGGAGGCATGTCTTCTTTTGCTTTGAATAAATGCACTGCCAGTTCCGATGGCGAGAGAGTTGTTGCGCCAACCAAAGTCGCATAGTGATAACGCTGGTTCCACAACAACAGCTCTGCCTGATGATCATCCATCTGTGTACTGATCCCCCTATCTTTCAACGTCCTGAGCACAGCCTGTAGCGGCATATCACGCAACTGTGCCAGCAAGGCCAGATCAAGCTCTGCATGTTCCACTTCGAACCAGCTCAGGAAAAGGGCTGTTACGCTGCTCATCGCCTGTTGAGGCCGCATGGTATCAAACAGTCCCAGCAGGGCCACTTCTTCCCCTTCCCTTTGCAATTGCAGTGCAATCTGGTAAGCAAGAATACCGCCAGACGAATACCCGAACAGGTGGTACGGCCCGCACGGCTGTATTTTACGAATCAGCGCTATGCTGGCTGCTGCCATGCCATCCATGGTTTCAGGCAACGGCTGAGCCATATCCGGCCAGGGTACGGCATAGACAGGGTGATCCGGGTTAATGACTTTCGCTATCTCATACACGTAAGAATGATCGCCAAAGCCTGTCGGCAGAAAGAACAAGGGTGGACGTATGCCACTGCGTCGAGCCGGTAACGCGCTTAACGGACGTCGCTCACCGAACTGGTTATCGAGCTGCTCAGCCAAGTCGGCCAGTACCGGATGATCGAATATGGCCTGTACCGGAAAACTCAGGCCAAGCGACTGTGCCATACTCACCTGACGCACCGCCAGCAGGGAGTGACCTCCCAATTCAAAGAAATGATCGTAACGACCCACCTGCTCCATTCCCAGCAAATCTCGCCACAGTTGAGCCAGCATGACTTCAGTGTCTCCCTGAGGCGGCACATAGCCTGCATCTGTAAAAGCCTGACCTTGCGGTGCAGGTAAAGCACGTCTGTCCACCTTACCATTCGGTGTCAGCGGCAGACATTCGAGCCATATGTAAGCCGAGGGCAGCATATAAGCCGGTAAAGACTCCGCCAGATACTTGCGCATTGCCGGTGTTTCCGGGGCTGATGCACCGTCATCGAGTGTCAGCCAGGCAACCAGTTGCTGACCATCCCCAAGATAATTTACATCGACCACCACATCACGAACCGCATCATGTGCACGCAGATACTGCTCGATTTCGCCCATCTCGATCCGGAAGCCGCGAATTTTCACCTGCCGGTCGTTGCGTCCCTGATATTCCAGACTACCATCCGGCAGATAACGCACCAGATCACCGGTCCGGTACATGTTTGCTCCCGCATTGAACGGATCGGGCAGGAACCGCTCGGCACTCATTTCCGGACGATTCAGATACCCCAGAGCCACACCGACACCACCTATGTAAAGCTCACCCACAGCGCCACGAGGAACAACCCGCCCTCGCGCATCCAGTACATAAGCACGCGTGTTACCTATCGGCTTACCTATAGGTAAACGATCGTGGCCATCAAAATGCTCTATATGTGCCGTGGTAGCAAAGGTCGTTGTTTCGGTTGGCCCGTAGGCGTGGATCAGTTTCACCGGCCCCTGGTATTGCAGCAGCTTCGCGAAAGCGGCCGGATCTTCCTTCTCGCCGCCGCAAATCAAATACCTGAGTTGAGACAAAGTGCTGCCAAGGGTATGAACATATTGATTAAACAAAGCGGTTGTCAGGAATAAGGCCGTGATCTGCTGCCTTTGCAATACCTCAGCAAAGGCTTTGGCATCCAGGACAGTTTGCGGGGAGATGA
Source organism: Photobacterium sp. WH77 (assembly GCF_022014395.1). Classification (NCBI taxonomy): domain Bacteria; kingdom Pseudomonadati; phylum Pseudomonadota; class Gammaproteobacteria; order Vibrionales; family Vibrionaceae; genus Photobacterium; species Photobacterium sp. WH77. Next base: position 11,083 of record NZ_JAKLTE010000004.1, read on the forward strand.
CCACCAGCTGACCGCCATTGAGCAAGGCTGACCACACTTCCATCGTTGACGCATCAAAGGCCGGATTCGCTGCAAACGCGACAATGTCTGTCTCGTCGAAGCCCGCATAACCGTTGTTGATCACAAGCCGGCTGATACCCTGATGCGGTGTCATCACACCTTTAGGCTGTCCGGTCGACCCTGAGGTATACATGATATATGCCGTTGCTGTACTTGACCGCAGCCGTTCAGGATTGTCAGTGCGCTGACTGCGCTCATCGGCTAAGACATAAGACAATGCATCATCACCCGGCTGTTCTGTAATGACGATACATGCACCGCAATCACTGATGATCCATGCCTGCCGGGATTCCGGTAGTTTGGGATCAATAGGCACATAAACCGCGCCGGCCTTGAGTACAGCCAACTGTGCCACAACCAAATCCAGACTGCGCCCCAGCCTGACCGCCACAGGATCACCGGCTTGGAGACCCCGTTCAATCAGGACATGGGACAGTTGGTTAGCCTGAATATTCAACTCAGCATAACTGACAGATCGCAGACCATCGGTAACGGCAATCGCATCAGGATTAGCGCGTACCTGCTGTTCAAACACAGTGTGCACACAGCAGTCTGCCGGGTAAGCCATGGTCGTCTGGTTCCAGGTTTCCAGCTGCAAGCGATACTCAGCATCGGTGACAATGTCCAGCGTATTAACAGGCATGTCAGGCGTTGTGTCCAGAGCATGAGACAGTGAAGTCAGCGCCTGCAACATATATTCGCAAACCCTGGCTGCCTCAACCGGCTGACTGATTTGCGCCGTCAGACCAAGTGAATCACCGCCATCTTCAACTGACATAACGAAGGGATAATTGGTCCGTTCCTCAGCACTGAGCAGTTCAATGCCTGCCGGTAATATTAACTCGTCACCCTTGTTATGGCGGTAGTTCAGTAATGCACTGAACAATGGCGTTCCTGCCGGCAGACCACTGCAGCGCTGAGCCAGCGCCAGAGGCGCATGTTCATGCTCAAGCAAACCACTTACATTCTGGTGTGCCTGCTGCACCGCACTCACTACATCCTTATCATTAATATCCAGGCGAAGCGGCAGAGTGTTAATGAACAGTCCCATCGCCTGCTCTGCACCTTCACCGGCCTGCATCCGGCCAAGCAATACAGTGCCGAATACCACAGTATCCCGGCCCGTAACGCGAGAGAGCACCTGTGCCCAGGCCAGATGACAGAGGCTGGCCAGGCTGACCCCCAGCTTGCGTGCCTGCTCTCGCAAAGCACGATTGAGATCGCCGGGAACAGACAAGTGAGAAGTCACAACACGTGCGCCGTCTCCCCGAACATCGCTCAGCCCGAATGGCAGCACAGGCTCCTCGATATCAGCCAGCAGCTGGCGGAAAAACACCTCATGTTGTGCCTGGCTCATACCCAACCGACTTTGTGCAATCACGTTTCGGTATGGTGGCGCGACCGCCAGTTCGCTGGCTCTGCCAGCCAGAATAGTGTCAATCTCACTTTCTATCAGGGCAGACGTTGAATGATCGCCAATCAGATGGTGCCATTGCTGCAGCATTAACCAGCGACCGTCTTCGTCCTGACTTACCACCATATTCAGCAGTGGCGCCTTCGTCAGATCCAGACGGGAACACCGGGAGTCAAAGCGAGCCAGTAACTGCTCGGCCACTGGCCCGTCGGCCGGATTCAACGCTACCTCACTAACAGGTAAGGTGGCATTGCGCCAGACCACCTGTACAGATTCAGACAGACCATGGCTGATAAAAGCAGAGCGCAAAATATCATGACGATCAACTACTTGCTGCATAGCCGACAACCAATTGTCGAGCCGCTGGCGATTGTCAAAGCGCAGTAAAGCGGACAGCAGGTAGGTATCACCCTGTTCATTCAGTAAATGGTGGAAGTAAATCCCTTCCTGCAATGGCGACAAGCCATAGATATCCTGCACATTGCCCACACCGCCCGGAACCGTCGCCACTACCTGATCAATGTCCAGCTGATTCAGATCTGCCAGTGGTACTAACTCAGGGATAATACTTTTGGTGTCGACAGTGATCCGGTTCTCCGGAATCCGGACTTCCTGCTGTGAACCCAATGCTGAAGCCAGTGAGGCCAGCGTGGGGGCAGAAAACAGCGTTTTGACATCTGCGGCAAGCCCATAGCGACGGAGTTCAGCCATCAGTTTCACCACAAGCAAAGAGTGGCCACCCAACTCGAAGAAATTGTCATTCCGGCCAATGTATTCGCGTTCCAGTATTGTTGCCCAGATCTTAGCAAGCAAGATTTCCGTTTCACCCTGTGGCGCCGTATAAGCACGGCCAGCCTCAGCTTCCGGCAAAGGCAGCGCTCGGCGATCCAGTTTGCCGTTAGGGGACATAGGCAGCGCTTTCATGCGGACAAAATCTGACGGGATCATATATTCCGGCATACGCGTGCTCAGGAACAGGCGTAATTGATCAGTGAAAACAGACCATTCACTGTTCGCCTCCACCGAATCCTCAGGAACCACCCAAGCTATCAAACGTTTATCACCGCTGGTTCCTGCCGGCGCATCAATAACCACATCCTTTAACGCGGGATGAGCACCAAGCTGAGTTTCGATTTCGCCCAGTTCAATACGGAAACCACGGATTTTCACCTGATGATCATTACGTCCGAGAAATTCCAGACTGCCGTCAGCAAGATAACGCGCCAGATCGCCGGTGCGATACATACGTCCAGGCGGATGGAAAGGATCGTCAAGGAAACGCTCAGCCGTTAACGCTGGCTGATTCAGATAACCACGAGCCACCTGAACCCCGCCGATATACAACTCGCCAACAGCTCCCTTGGGTACAGGATTCCCGTAGTCATCCAGCAGATAGACGCGGGTATTACTCACCGGACGGCCAATCGAGGGAGCCGGGGCGTTGAGATCCAGCGGCATCGAAGTTGCCACCACAGTCGTTTCGGTAGGACCGTAGTTATTGACGACTGTGAGTCCCGGCGGAACATTCAGCGGCCAGCGGCGGACACTGTCTCCACCAATCAGCAACTTACGTAACGACTGAGGTACCATTTCGTTTGCCAGTGCGACTTCAGCAAGCGGTGTCACCATAAAAGACACCTGCGCGCCACTGTTTTGCCACCAACGCAACAAGGCATCACTGTCACCTTTTACTTGTAACGGCGGCAGCAGCAGCGTTCCGCCCAGCGACAAAGCAGGCCAGATCTCCCAGACACAGGCATCAAAACCCAGTCCCGCCATACAAGTGCTCTTCTCCCGAGCCTGCAACCCGGTTGCTTCAGCATGCCAGCCAATCAGATTCATCAGCTGAGCATGTTCAACCATCACCCCTTTAGGATGACCGGTAGAACCTGAGGTATACACCACATAGGCCAGATGCTCAGGACGAACCATCGTCTCTGGCGCACCAACAGACAAAGGTGTTGCCAGCGGCTCATCCAAAGCCAGAACAGGCACCTGCACATCACCCAGTGACTTACGGCCAGCCGAGTCGGCCAGCAAAAGCACCGGGGCGCTGTCTTTCAGAATATAGTGAAGCCGTTCAGCCGGATAATCCGGATCCAGCGGCACATATGCTCCTCCCGCCTTTAACACGGCCAGCAGTGCAACGATCATATCTGGCTTGCGGACAGCGCACACTGCCACTCTTGTTTCGATGCCGACACCACGGGCAATCAGTCCATGGGCTAATCGGTTTGCCCGGTTGTCCAGCTGGCCGTAGCTCAGAACTTCATCACCGCATACCAGGGCAACGGCCTGAGGAGAGCGGCTGGCCTGCTCTTCAATCAATTGATGCACACTGGCAGAGCCGGGATACACACGTTCAGTCTGATTCAGGTTATGAAGCAACAGCTTACGTTCGCTGTCAGGCAATATATCAACCTGCGACACCGGCTGGCTGACATCGGCCGCCATCGCTGTCAGCACCGCCAGCAAATAATCACTAAAGCGATGTACTGTCTCGGCCTCAAACAATGCAGTGGCAAAATTCAGCATACCTGTGATCTGCTCACCGCTCTCTTCCAGTGCCAGGGTTAAATCGAATTTGGCAATATCGTAACCGAGACCGGCCTCGGCCACCTCCAGCCCTGGCAGCGAGATATCACGCACAGTGTTATCCTGCCAGGACAGCATCACCTGAAACAGCGGTGTTCTGTCAAGCTGCCGAGGCGGATTGAGCGCCTCCACCACCTGCTCAAAAGGTAAGTCACTGTTTTCACGTGCCGCAAGCACGGCCTGTCTGACCCTTGTCAGCAAGGTATCCAGAGAGGGATCCTCACGCAGGTCGATATGCAGGGCCAGTGTACTGACAAAGAAACCGACAATAGGCTCTACCTCCAGCCGCCCGCGGTTTGCATCAGGCATACCTATCACAACCTGCTGCTGCCCCGACAGCCGCGACAGCACGATCCCCCAGGCAGCCAGTACCGTCATAAACAGTGAGGTTCCGTGCTGTTTGCTGAGATGGCGTAATGACTGCGTCAGCGCCTCATCAATCTCAAGCGGCACCTCTGCGCCGGCAAAAGACTGAACCGGAGGGCGTGGTTTGTCCGTCGGCAATGTCAGTTGCGTCGGTGCATCGGCCAGCGAGTTACGCCAGAACTGTGCCTGCCTGTCCAGCTTATCCTGACTGAGGTGCTCTCGCTGCCAATGAGCATAGTCAGCATACTGCAGCCTGAGCGGCGACAGAGGATTTTCCCGGTTGTGACTAAACGCCTGGTATAGCTCACCCAGCTCTTTCAGCAGGATTTTGGTTGACCAGCCATCTGAGACTATGTGATGGCAAACCAATACAAACAGAGTGTGATTATCTGTGATCTGCCAGACATGGGCGCGGACCAGTGGTCCCTCAGACAAATCAAACGGTGCAGTCATCTCGCGACGAGCTTGAACCAGCGCCTGACGCCGGGCGTTCGCTTCCGGTTCGGCTCGCAAATCATGCCATGACAGAGGCATAGCCTGCTCAGGCAGGAAACGAACCTGAGGCTGATCTCCCTGCGTTGCTACAGTACTGCGCAGGCTTTCATGACGTGAATACAATGCATCCAGACTTTGGCTGAAAGCGGCTTTATCTATCAGCCCCGTCAATGTCAGTGCTACCGGGATATGATAGGTCTCACTGGTGCCTTCGATCTGACTCAGAAACCACAGCCTTTGCTGGGCAAACGATAAAGGCACTGGCTCTTGCCTTGAAACAGGCGTAACAGGACGCTGCCGGATATCTCCCTCACCCTGCAACTCTTCAGCCAGCGCATGCAGTACAGGCGTAGAGAACAGAGATGGCAGCGACAGTGTCCAGCCAGCCTGTTCAATCCGGTTAGCCAGTTGTACCGCCAGCAGAGAATGCCCGCCCAGGTCGAAGAAATTATCATTGCGACCCACAGATTCCACACCCAGCAAAGAGGCCCACAAGGCAGCCAGCAAGCCCTCTTTTTCGCCCTTCGGCGGCTCATAAACTTCGCGGATCCCTGTCTGCTTTTCCGGTGCCGGCAGAGCACGTTTATCCAGCTTGCCATTGGTTGTCAGTGGCATTTCGTCCAGACAGACGAATGATGCGGGTACCATATAGTCCGGCAGACGGTTTGACAGGAACTGACGCCATTGAACGGCCAGTGTTTCCCTGTCAGTCTGACCCTTAGGGACAACCCAGGCCACCAGCCGTTTATCGCCATCAGCTGCCTGCCAGGCATCGACGGCCACATTGGTCACATTCTGATGGGCAAGCAGTGCTGCTTCCACTTCACCGCATTCAATGCGGAAACCACGAATTTTGACCTGCTGATCATTACGTCCTAAATACTCCAGCTCACCGTTCGGCAGATAGCGAGCCAAATCGCCCGACCGGTATAAACGCCCACCGTCATGAAACGGATCGTCAAGGAAACGCTCTGCATTCAACGCTGGCCGGTTCAGATAGCCGCGTGCGACACCGTCACCGCCCACATACAATTCACCAACCGCTCCATACGGCACCGGCTGACCGTGCGGATCCAGCAGATACAAACGAAGATCAGAGAGACGATGCCCGATCGGGCTGCCGCTGGCATGAATATCTGACGGTGACATGGCCCGATAAGTCACATGTACCGTTGTTTCAGTAATCCCGTACATATTCACCAACAACGGCGCATCAGCACTGTGGCGGTCGTACCAGGGCGTGAGATCGACCGGGTTGAGCATTTCACCGCCAAAGACGATGTATCTGAGCTGGTGCGGTGTATCATCCTGCGCTTGAATAAAGGCTTTGAACGCGCTCGGGGTCTGGTTCAGCACGGTGACACCGCTCTGGCAGACAAGGCGGTAAAAATCCTTTGCAGAACGGGCTGTTGTCTGTGGCACCACCACTAACCGGCCACCGTGTCTCAGCGCCCCCCAGATCTCCCATACGGAGAAATCAAACGCAAAGGAGTGGAACAGACACCAGACATCCTCAGCATTGAAACCGAAATCGGCATCTGTGGCAGTGAACAGACGGTCAACCTGACGGTGCTCAACCATCACTCCCTTGGGCTGGCCTGTTGAGCCGGAGGTGTAGATAACATAGGCCAGATTGGCCGGTGATAAACCCGCAACCTGCGGATCACGGCTATCCCCTGCCAAGGGCTTATCCAGCGACAACAAAGGGATCGCCTGTTCTCCGAGAGCAGAACGACCCGCTTCATCAGCCAGTAACAACACAGGCGCAGCATCCTGAACAATGTATTGCAGACGTTCGCCGGAATAAGCCGGATCTAACGGCACATAGGCTCCACCTGCCTTGAGAATGGCGAGAATAGCAACAACAGTGCCGATTCCCCGCTCTGTACACAGCGCAACCAGAGTATCAGGCCCGACTCCACGTGCAATCAGTTCATGAGCGAGCTGATTGGCCTGCTGGTTCAGAGACTGATAACTCAGTTGCTGGTCGCCGGACACCAGAGCGATGGCATCCGGTGTTTTCGCTGCCATGGCTTCAAATCTATGGTGGAGACAACGCTGCTCTATAATCTGATTTTCAGACTGATTACTACCATCTAATAACCACTGACGTTCAGCTTCCGGGAGAAGGTTAATGCGGTTAACCGGCTCTGACACATCTTTTGCTATCGCGATCAGTACCTGATGCAGATACGCAACATAACGTTCAGCCGTAGCCCGATCGAACAAAGCGGTTGCGAAATACAATGCCCCTGCGACTTCCTGCCCGTGATCGGTGAGATCCAGCGTCAAATCATACTTAGCGGCCGCGTAGCCCGGCGCAAGAGGTTCCGCATCCAGTCCCGGTAAGCGAATGTTATGGGCTGTATTCTCCTGCCAGGTCAGCATCACCTGAAAAAGTGGCGTATAAGCACGTTGTCGTGGCGGATTAACCTGCTCAACCACTTGTTCAAACGGCAAGTCGCCATTTTCCTGCCCCAGAAGCAATGTCTCGCGAACTTGTTGTAACAGTGCCGGCCACTCAATGTCGCCGGACAAATCCAGTCGCAACGCCAGTGTGCTGACAAAGAAACCCATCATGGGCTCGGTATCTAACTGCCTGCGATTGGCATCCGGCGTACCAATAACAACATCCTGCTGCCCCGAAAGTCGGGACAGCACTATGCCCCAGGCAGCCAGTACAGTCATAAACAAGGTGGCACCATTACGCTGGCTGAACTGGCGTAATGCCTGGGCCAGTTCGGCCTCCAGCCGTATCGCAACCTGATCACCGGCAAACGACTGCACGACAGGACGAGGACGGTCTGTCGGCAACGTCAGTAATACGGGTGCATCACTCAGCTGTTGCTGCCAGTAATCTGCCTGGCTCGACAGTCGCTCGGGCGTCAGCCACTGACGTTGCCAGCTGGCATAATCCGCGTATTGCACTGATAACGGGCGTAGCGGATTCTGTTCGCCTTGTGTAAATGCCTGATACAAAGCTGCCAGTTCACGCAACAAGATGCCGTTAGACCAGCCATCGGATACCAAGTGATGACAGGTAAAGGTAAAGATCTGCTCGTCATCACTGAGCCGGATAAGGCTGACACGCAGCAAGGGACCATTCATTAAGTCAAACGGTCTGCTCGCTTCACTCGCGGCGATCTGGAGCGCCTGCGCTTCTGCCTTGTCTGAATTGGATAATTGACGCAAATCATGCACAGTCAGCGGCAGTTCCGCCGCAGGCAGGATCTGGGCACAGGGCAGGCCGTCCTGACTGCTAAACACAGTGCGCAACGCTTCATGGCGCGCATAAATGGTATCCAGGCTACGTTGCCAGGACGGGATATCCAGCGAACCCCGTAAACGCACCGTCAGTGGCATGTGATAAATTTCACTCATGCCATCCAGCTGTGTCAGGAACCATAATCGTTGCTGGGCAAATGACAATGGCAGCCGTTCACCGCGCACAACGGGCTCAATGGACGGTAATCCTTCTGTATTGTCTGTCGTCAGCTGACGGGCCAGTTGATGCAGCACAGGATTGGCGAACAACGCCGACAGAGCCAACGGCTGCCCTAACTGCTGCATCCGGTTAGCCAGACGTACGGCCAGCAACGAATGGCCTCCCAGCGCGAAGAAATTATCATCCCGGCCTACCCGCTCCACTTCAAGCAAAGCTTCCCACAAAGTTGCCAGCCGCTGCTCAGTTTCATTTACGGGTGGCATATAGTCAGCACGTGACTGGCTCTGCGCCTGAGGATCCGGTAATGCACGGCGATCCAACTTGCCATTGGGTGATAACGGTATTGTGTCAATCGGCATAAAGGCCACAGGTACCATGTAGTCCGGTAGCAGACCTGTCAGATAGTCCCGCAATCCGGCTCCGTCCGGTTCACAACCCTCACCTGACACAAACCAGGCGATCAGGTGCTTGTCACCATGTCTGTCACTGCGGGCGTCCACAACGGCATCGAGCACCTGCGGGTGCGTCTGCAATACGGCCTCAATCTCACCACATTCAATACGGAAACCGCGGATTTTTACCTGCTGATCATTACGGCCCAGATATTCAATGTTGCCATCCGGCAGGTAGCGTGCCAGATCACCGGTCCGGTACATACGTCCGCCATGTTCGGCATTGAACGGATCACTGAGAAACCGTTCAGCGGTCAGCTCAGGACGATTCAGATACCCGCGTGCAACCTGTATCCCCCCGATATACATTTCACCCACTGCGCCTAAAGGCACTGGCTGACCATATTTGTCTAACAGATAAATACGGGTATTCGCCACCGGGCGACCAATAGGAACGGTCACCAGATTTGTCTCGCGAGAACAATGCCAGGCGGTAACATCAACTGCGGCCTCGGTCGGCCCGTAAAGGTTGTGCAATTGTGCATGTGGTAACTGACGGTAACATGCCTTCACTAAAGAGGCAGGCAGCGCCTCGCCACTGCAGATAACCCGCGCGACAGGCTGACAGCGTTCTGCCGCGCCGCTGTAGGCCAGAAAACTTTGCAGCATAGAAGGCACGAAATGCAGGGTTGTTACTCCATAACGGGCAATAGTACGGCTGAGATAATCCGGATCTTTATGCCCTTCAGGACGTGCCATCACCAGTCTGGCCCCATACATCAACGGCCAGAAAAACTCCCAGACCGACACATCAAAGCCAAACGGTGTTTTTTGAAGGACCGTATCCTCTGCGGTCAGCCCATAAGCTTCCTGCATCCAGATCAAGCGGTTAACTATGCCCCTGTGCTCATTCATCGTGCCTTTCGGTTTACCTGTTGAACCCGATGTATAAATGACATAAGCCAGATTGTCCGGCTGGGACTGTGGCACTGGATTCTCGCAGCTCACACCAGATGGCTGGTTGCCGTTTAACGACATTTCAGGAATAGCGTGCTTGCCGAGCGCATTGCGCCCGGCTTCATCAGTCAGCAGCAAGACGGGATCAGCATCTTGCAGAATGTACTGTAACCGCTCGCCGGGATAAGCCGGATCCAGGGGAACATAAGCGCCACCGGCTTTCAGAATACCAAGCAGGCCGATCACCATTGCCAGACTTCGCTCAGCACAAACAGCTATCCTGCTATCTGGGCCAACACCAAGTGCTATCAGTGTGTGCGCCAGTTGGTTTGCTTTCTCATTGAGCTGGGTATAGCTCAATGTCTGATCGTCACAAGCTTGATCTTCACAGACCTGATCGTCATAGACCAAGGCAACGGCATCTGGTGTGCGTGCCACCTGCGCTTCGAACAAGGTCTGCAGGCACTCGGACTGAGGATAATCCCTGGCAGTGCTGTTCCAGCCATTGACGAGTATGGCATACTCATTGTCCGGCACAATCGGCAGTTCACAAACCGGAAGATCCGGCGTATAAGCCAGCGCATTGGTCAACGCACTCAGCGCCTGCTGCATATAACCGCATACCCGTTCTGCCTCTATCGGCGCAATGACCTGAGCCGTGATAGATAGCATGTCCAGACCGTCATCCACCGACAGTACAAAGGGGTAGTTGGTTCTTTCCTCTGCGGAAATCAGACTCACCCCTTCAGGCAGAGGCAGGTTATCACCTTCGTTGTGGCGATAATTGAGCAATGCACTGAATAATGGCGTTCCTGCCGGTAAACCACTGCACCGCTGCGCCAGCGCCAGTGGGGCATGTTCATGAGCCAGCAGAGCACTCAGGCTTTGATGGGTCTGACGAACGGCGTTTTCTGTACTGCGGCTATCCATTTCCAACCGCAAAGGCAAGGTGTTGATAAAGAGTCCCAACGCACTTTCAGCCCCTTCGCCGGATTGCATGCGACCCAGCAACACAGTGCCGAAAACAACACTGTCCTGACCGCTGGTTCTCGCCAGTACCTGCCCCCACGCAAGGTGACAAAGGCTGGCAAGGCTGACCCCCAGTTGTTTTGCATGTACCCGCAACGCCCGATTCAAATCAGCGGGCAGCGTCAGGCTTGCTTCATTGGTTTGCAAACCATCACCGTGAACATTGCTCAGACCAAAGGGCAGCACAGGTTCAGACATATCAGCCAGCATGCGACGGAAAAATGTTTCATGCTCGCTGTCACTGACGCCCAGCCGGGCTTGTGCCACCGCATTGCGAAATGGTTGTGCGGGTTTCAGTGCCGCTTCGTTACCTGCCATGATTTCGCAGACTTCTTCAACCATCAAGGCCAGCGTCGTATGATCACCAATAAGGTGGTGCCATTGTTGTAACGCGCACCAGCTGCCATCTTGCTCTTGCGCAATTACAACATGCAGTAACGGTGCCTGAGTCAGATCCAGTCGGGTATGACGGGGATCATAACGCGATGCCAGTTGCTGGCTGATCTGCCCCTCCGCCGGGTCCAGCACCAGCTCTGTTGCATTGAAATTAGCCTGCCGCCACACAACTTGTACCGGAGACGCTGTACCAGTTGCCACAAAAGCAGTGCGCAGAATGTCATGCCGAGTGATAACCTGCTGCATTGCAGCCAACCAATTATCCAGACGGGACCGGCTGTCAAACTGTAAGGTAGCGGACAGCAGGTAGGGATCGCCTTTTTCTGCTAACTGATGGTGAAAATAGATCCCCTCCTGTAACGGAGAAAGTGCATAGATATCCTGCACATTAACGACACCGCCCTGCACACTGTCAGTGATCGCAGTAATCTCTTCCTGAGCGAGATCGGCCAGAGGCAACATGTCTGGCGTGATTGTTTCACTGCCAACCCGAATTCTGTTTTCAGGTACGGCCACATCGGCCTGGGGGACTAGCGTCTGAGCCAATACCGACAGCGTCGGTGCAGAAAACAATGCCTGCAAATCTGTCGCCAGACCGACCTTACGCAGTTGAGCCAGCAATTTGACCACAAGCAATGAATGGCCACCTAATTCAAAAAAGTTATCATCGCGGCCTACACGCTCAACACCCAACAGATCCTGCCATATACGCGCCAGTAACAATTCTGTTTCACCCTCGGGAGCGACGTAAATCATTCGTCCGGTTTCGGTCAAATCAGGCGCTGGCAGTGCACGGCGGTCCAGCTTGCCGTTCGGCGACAAAGGCAAGGCTTTCAGGCTGACAAACACAGTGGGAATCATATAGTCTGGCAGGCATCCCGCGAGAAACGCTGACAGCTCGGTATTCAACTCTCCCCATCCGGACTCTTCTGCTGGTACCAGCCAGGCAACCAGCCGTTTCTCTCCTGTACTGTCTGACAGTGCATCGACAACCGCATCACAGACAAATGGATGGGACACCAGCTGCGCTTCGATTTCGCCGGGCTCGATCCGGAAACCCCGTATTTTCACCTGATGGTCATTCCGGCCCAGGTATTCGAGGCTGCCATCAGGCAAATATCGGGCTCGATCACCGGTTCGGTACATTCGCCCTCCCGGCTTAAATGGATCGTCAAGAAATCGCTCAGCAGTAAGTTCAGGCTGATTCAGGTAACCGCGGGCAACCTGCTCACCACCAATATACAATTCGCCTATCGCCCCCAAGGGTACCGGCTGCCCCGACTCATCCAGTAAATAGGCACGCGTATTAGCGATCGGGCGGCCAATCGATGGCACTACAGCACCAGTGTGCGGATTCCCCGATGTGGCAACAACAGTGGTTTCTGTCGGGCCGTAATTATTCAATAATGTCAGGCCATGCGGGATGTTCAGCGGCCAACGGCGAATACTGTCGCCACCAATCAGCAAAGTTCTCAGTGCCACAGGAAGATGACCGGCAGCAAGGGCGACTTCAGCCAAAGGCGTCACCATGAAAGATATCTGTGCGTCGCTGTTACCCCACCAACGCAACAGCGCATCACTATCACCGGATACTTCTCTTGGCGGTATCAGCACTGTGGCGCCCAATGACAAAGATGGCCATATTTCCCATACACAGGCATCAAAACCCAGACCTGCCATACAAGTAGTGCACTCTCCGGCTTTCAGTTCTGTTGCCTCGGCATGCCAGTAAATCAGATTGAGCAACTGGCCGTGTTCGACCATCACCCCTTTGGGCTTACCCGTTGACCCTGAGGTGTATACCACGTAGACCAATTGATTGGGTTGGACCTGTATCGCCAGGTTTTCAGATGAAATCGTCGCAGGTAACGTTGCTTCCAGATCCAGCACAGGAACAGGATGCACACTTAACGCCGAACGGCCAACGGCATCGGCGAGCAACAACACAGGACGGCAATCATTAAGAATATACTCGAGCCGCTCACCAGGGTAACTGGGATCTAATGGAACATACGCCCCTCCGGCTTTGAGTACCGCCAGCATTGCCACAATCAGTTCCGGGCTGCGCGTGGCACAGATTGCTACCCGGGTTTCCGCCCCCACGCCATAAACCAGCAGTTCATGCGCGAGGCGGTTTGCCCGCGTATTGATCTCGGCATAACTGAATTCGGCGTCTCCGTAACGCAGAGCAATGGCATCAGGCGTTTTGTCCGCCTGCTCCTCAAACATGGCATGAACGTAACTCACCGGCGGGAAGTCAGCCGCTGTTACATTCATCTCCTCCAGTAAATAATGACGTTCGTTCGCATTCAGCAAACACAGCTCACTTACCGGGGTATCAGGTTCATTACGCGCTTGTTCAAGGACAAAAAGCAGGTGTGTACTGAGCCTGTCAACCTGCTCAGTTCCAAGTACTGCCTCATCATACAGCCAGCGGAATCTGTTCCCTGCTTTATCGATTTGCAGCAGTGCGCCGGCATCTATCGGGCAGTCAGTAGCGGCAGAGATATCAGAAATCAATTCAATCGTCAGTGGCCACCAGACGGTTGGCGACAGTAAAGCATGGAGCTCAGGATGGAAAGGCAGATGCGCCAGCACACGGTCACATTCCGTTTTCAATAATTGCTGGGTAGCTGAAAAATGCTGCGTCATATCCAGAGAAACATGCACCGGCAACACAGCATCGGCTAACAGACTGTCTACTTGCCTCTGTAACCAGCCAATCTGGAAATCGGTTTGATCTCCCATTCGGGCAAGATAAACAGCGACAGCGCTCAGAAAAGTCGGCAGATCGGTCTTGCCCACAAACTGCCAGGCTGTAGCTTGCCAGTTTGTCTCTGACGGGGCGATTTGTCGGGCCGGAAATGCCGAAGGTATGGGTTGCTCCAGACGGGCTTGCCAAAAAGAAGCAAAGCCTTTCCCTTCATCAAACAGCGCAGTCAGGCGGGAAGCCTGCTCTTTGCTGAGCACAGGCAGACGCTGCCCCGGCTCCAGCTTATACTGACGTGCAAGCTGTTTCCCTGATTGCACTTTTCCGGATGCGTTAAACCAGCCACCAATGCGTACAATTCCCTGAGCTGTCGCAATCTCCCACCCCTGATCGTCAATATGCAGTATCGTGCCTGGTAAAGCCGTGGTTTGGCCTTCGCACACATCCACAGTGTCGATACCGAGCACACCATCCTTCAGTGCCAGCTTAACCGGACAAGATTGCGAAGGATGACCTATGGCATAAGACAGCCGTTCCAATACCTGAGCGGATTGGTCCCAGCACAGCACCCCACCCGCAGCAGGCTGAAGACGGGATACATAAAAATTATCCTGCAAATCCGCCTCATCCGCTTTGGCAGCAAGACGTACAACATCTTCAAGCTGGCTGTCTGGTTTATGACAAAGCGACTGGAGAATGAACTGAAAGCGGCGCTGCAGGTTATCAAGCTGCGCCAGTGAATGGATATGCGGCGCATCGACAAACATGACATCCAGTTCCTGTGCCTGTCTGTCTTCAAAAAACAGAATCTGAATATCGCTGACCGAGATATTTCCGCCATAATGCCAGCGTGTTTTACATTGCCAAAAGCTATCACCGTTATCAAAAGCGACAATATTAATCGCAGGGCCAAACCAGGATACATCAGCAGCGTTCCTGTCCCGCCGGATATCCTCGCCCCGGTAGAGTTGACGCCGAACCGTTTTCCCCATTTCGGCTGTCACCTGCCGGGCCAGATGCTCAAGCGTGTCATCAGGGGTTAAGCGCAGAATCAGCGGAACCACATTCGCGGTCATACCTATGCCACTGCGCTCCCGGGTCCCAGCTACCGGCAGACTGAAATTCAACTCGGTATGACCTGTAACACTATAAAAACAAGCCGCCACTGCCGTTGTCAGCAGGTGTGCGCGGTGAACACCAATTTGTGCAGCACATTGATCAATCTGATCCAAATCTGCCTTGTCGAGCACATATTTACTGATGTTCATTTCTGAATAAGGGACGTGTTTTTCTTTGCGGGTCAGAGTGTGAACGGAAGACGCGGTATACTGCTTCCAAAACTGACTATCCTTGCCTAGCCTCGCCGAACCCCGATATTTTTTATCGTTCTCATAGAGTTGGGTAAAGCCACAGCTTTCAAACTCAGGAATAGGTTGTTGGCTCGCCAGCGCATTGTAAGTCAGCACAATCCGGCGGCTGAACTCTTCCCCGCCTCTGCCATCAAT
The DNA here is from genome assembly GCF_022014395.1 of Photobacterium sp. WH77. Classification (NCBI taxonomy): domain Bacteria; kingdom Pseudomonadati; phylum Pseudomonadota; class Gammaproteobacteria; order Vibrionales; family Vibrionaceae; genus Photobacterium; species Photobacterium sp. WH77. The sequence continues at coordinate 26,447 of NZ_JAKLTE010000004.1, forward strand.
CAGCATGTGATGTAAGCGGCGGTAAAAAATGCACTTCTCTGGTGCCAGATTCAGTACAGCAAAATGATACAAATCGTGCTCAAGGACAGAAACGGCCCGGTCAGCGTCATCACGCATCCATGCTATAGCAGTGTCCAATGGATTATGGCTGGAGGAGAAATCATAAAAATACAGCGGCTCAGCCGTCTGCTTGGCATGATATTGATAAAGTTCCCCCTCCTTTTCAACAAATCGCGCCTGAAGAGCGGGTATATCGTTAATTGTTATCTCAACGGCCTGGCGCAGCAACTCAACATTCAATGGCCCATCTATCACGCCATAACCCCAGAAATTAAAGGGCTGCGTTTGAGACATGGTTTCGCTAAGCCAGAGTTCATGCTGGGCCGTGGTAATCCCATGCAAAGTATGTTGCTCTTCACCGACAAAATAAAAAGATTGAAGGCTATTATCGTTTAACTGAGCCTGTTTATTCATAATATTCCCTATCTTATTGTCAATACGCAATGAAACTCACCGTACAGCCAACATAAAAATGCACCAACCGACAGAACGAGTGGTAATAAAAAGTGAGGGAACAGATTTGCCCCAACATGACTAATGAGTGTTATCAGCTATTACATTCAGGTATTTACCGGACTATTCACAGCGTAAACAAGTGTAGGAAAGAGAATTTAACTTGTCTAAACTGCATTCATCAGCAGGAGGTATTTTTGCGTGTTATAAGTGAAATCGATGTAATTTTCTGTAACTGACAAGATAGGTAATTAATAAAAAATAAGACACTTTTATCTCTCACAAAAAATAATGAGATAAAAATGCATTATGAATAAAACATGAATCTGGAGCGGGCTTATAACGAACCAGCTCAATTATTCATCCAGTGCTTTATTATATATATCACCATGAAAACAGAACACATATAACACAAGCAAAAAAATTGACGAGTTATTAACTCGTCAATTTTTAATTATAATGTTTTTTAATGACGTTTAAATGAATCACTTCATTAACAGGAAGCGATGGCATTTCTGACTCGTTTATCAGAGACAGGATACGGTGTACCTAATTGTTGAGCGAAATAACTCACACGCAGTTCCTCTATCATCCAACGGATCTCCTTAACCTGTTCAGGTATCGGCTGACCTTTAGGAATCTTATTGAGTAATTCTTTGTAGTCATTGGTTACTGACTCAACTTTCAGTATATGTACTCTGTCTTTATTCGGGTCAATCGGCAGTTTTTCCATTCTGCGCTCAATCGCTTTCATGTAACGCAAGATATCCGGCAGACGTTGCCAACCACACTCAGTGGCAAACCCTTTAAAGATTAAACCTTCAATCTGGGCTTTGATATCAGACAACGCAAAGGCCATACTCAGGTCGACTTTCCCTTTCAATTTTTTGTTGATATTGAAGGCCGTAGTCAAAATGGCTTCTACCTGTTTGGCGATATCGACAACCGTATCTCCCAGCTCGGCCCGCACATGCTCTTTCAATGCTTCAAATGTATCGGCATCCCAAACCAGACCGCCCTTTTCTTCAATCAGTTTATCTACGCCACAGGCAATACAGTCATCAATCAGATCCATAACCCGCCCATACGGATTGAAGTACAGACCCAGCTTTGATTTGTTCGGCAAATTAGCATGCAAATATTTGATCGGCGACGGCACGTTAAGCAATATCAGACGACGCTGGCCTTGCTGCATAGCCGTACGTTGCTCTTCTTCTGTTTCAAACAGCTTGATACCGACCGAATCTTTGTTATCAATGATAGCCGGATAGGCTTTAACTTCAAACCCGCCACGTTTCTGCTGATAACGCTCTGGCAATGCGCCAAAGCTCCAGGTCTTCAGGCCGTCCTGCTCAATATCATCATCGGCAACCTTAGACAGCGTTTCCTGAACTTTCTCTTTCAGGCTGTCTTTCAGTGCGTACAAGTCTTTATTTTCCCGAAGTTTCCGGTTACGGTGATCCACAGCACGGAATGTGATCTTCAGGTGTTCAGGAATTTGATCCAAATTCCAGTCATCGCGCAGTACAGTCACACCTGTCATACGCTTGAGTTCTTTTTCCAGCGCATCCAGCAAAGGTATCGACAATGCCTGTACCCGGGCCAGAAAAGCATCCGCATAGTTAGGTGCCGGCACAAAGTTACGACGTAACGATTTGGGCAACGACTTGATCAAAGCTACCACCAGCTCATGACGCAAACCCGGTATCTGCCAGTCAAAACCGTCCGGTTCCACCTGATTCAATACAGGTAACGGAAGATGAACTGTGACACCATCGGTGTCTTCACCCGGTTCAAACTGATAGCTCAGCTTGAGTTTTAAGCCGCCCTGATGCCAGAAGTTGGGATAATCAAGCTCAGTCACATGGCTCGCATCACCCCGTAACAGCATCTCACGTTCAAAGTTCAGCAGATCTTTGTCTTTCCGGGAAGCTTCCTTCCACCAGGCGTCAAAATGCCGCCCGGAAACCACAGTATGCTCAACCCGCTGATCGTAAAACTCATACAGCGCATCGTCATCGATCAGAATGTCACGCCGACGGGACTTATGCTCAAGCTCTTCCACTTCCCGCAATAACTGCCGGTTTTGATGGAAGAATTTATGCTTTGTTTCCCAGTCCCCCTCGACCAGTGCCGAGCGAATAAAAATTTCGCGGCTGAGTACAGGATCAATCTTGCCGTAATTCACTTTACGTTTAGGCACAATCGGAATGCCGTACAGGGTGACTCTCTCAAAGGCCTGCACAGAAGCCTGCTTTTTCTCCCAGTGCGGTTCACTGTAGCTGCGCTTGATCAGATGGGGGGCCAACGGTTCGATCCATTCAGGCTGAATCTTAGCGGCAATACGCCCCCACAGCTTGGAGGTTTCCACCAGCTCGGCCACCATAACCCACTTCGGTTGCTTCTTGAAAATACCGGAACCGGGGAAGATGTTAAATCTGGCGTTGCGCGCGCCCTGATAGTCGTTCTTCTCCTGATCCTTCTGGCCAATATGCGACAGTAAGCCCGCCAGTAGCGAGGTGTGCACCGCCTGATAATCGGCAGGTTCCTCGTTATGACGCAGCTTCAGCTCACGCACAACCTGATGCACCTGAAAATAAATATCCTGCCACTCCCGCACGCGCAGGTAATTCAGGTAATCCGCTTTACACTGCTTACGAAATTGATTTGCAGACAGCGTTTTTTGCTGCTCTTTCACGTACTCCCATAGGTTCACGAAGGTCTGGAAATCCGATTCTTTATCATAGAAACGACGGTGTTTCTCATCCGAGGCCTGTTGTTTTTCTGTCGGGCGCTCCCGTGGATCCTGTATCGACAAAGCAGAAGCAATAATCATGACCTCTTGCAGCGCACCGTGTTTCGGTGCTTCCAGCACCATACGTGCCAAACGCGGATCAATCGGCAACTTCGCCAGCTGACGGCCAACCTCAGTCAAACGCTTTCGCGGGTCGGTCGCGTTAGCGTTCATCGCACCCAGCTCTTCAAGCAGGCGCACACCGTCCTGAATATTACGGCTGTCAGGCGGCTCAACAAACGGGAAGGCCTGGATATCACCAAGGCCAATCGCCGTCATCTGTAAAATAACCGATGCCAGGTTAGTACGCAGAATCTCCGGATCGGTAAATTCCGGACGCGACAGAAAATCATCCTCTGAATACAGACGAACACAGATACCTGCCGCCACCCGGCCACAACGGCCTTTACGCTGATTGGCACTGGCCTGCGATACCGGTTCTATCGGTAAGCGCTGCACCTTGGTGCGATAACTGTAGCGGCTTATACGGGCTGTACCCGGGTCGATCACATACTTGATACCAGGAACAGTCAGTGAGGTTTCAGCCACGTTGGTCGATAGCACAATGCGCCGGCCGCTATGCGACTGGAACACCCGGTTCTGCTCACTGGCTGACAGGCGTGCGTACAAAGGCACGACTTCAGTGTGTTTGATATTGCGCTTATTCAGGGCATCTGCCGTATCGCGGATCTCCCGTTCGCCATTCATGAAGATCAGGATATCGCCCATGCCTTCATCGCACAGCTCATCGACCGCATCGAAAATGGCCTGTAGCTGATCACGATCGTTATCGTCACTGTCATCCATGATCGGCCGGTAACGTACTTCAACCGGATAGGTACGGCCAGACACTTCGATAATCGGCGCATGGTTAAAATGTTTTGAAAAGCGTTCCGGATCGATAGTCGCTGAGGTGATGATCACCTTGAGATCCGGACGTTTCGGCAACAGGTTTTTCAGATAGCCCAGAATAAAGTCGATATTCAGGCTTCGCTCATGGGCTTCATCGATAATGATGGTGTCATACTGACTCAGGTATTTATCGTTCTGAATTTCAGCCAGCAAAATACCATCGGTCATCAGCTTCACTTGCGTTTTATCTGATACCTGATCGTTAAAACGGACTTTGTAACCTACGGTTGAGCCCATCTCGCAGCCCAGCTCTTCAGCGATACGGTTCGCCACTGACCGCGCCGCCAGCCTACGGGGCTGAGTGTGACCTATGGTTCCCGTGGTGCCCAACCCAAGTTCGAGACAGATTTTAGGTAGCTGAGTGGTTTTACCTGAGCCGGTTTCACCCGCAACAATCACGACCTGGTGCTCGCTGATCGCCTTCGCAATGTCCTCTTTCTTCTGACTGACAGGCAACTGTTCAGGATAGGTAATCTGAGGACAGCTGCGGCGCCGGATGTCTACCGCTTGCATTGAGCGTGCGATATCCATAGCGATTTCATCGAATACCGTATGGCGAGCCTGTTCATTCTTTATCTTAGCGGCACCCTGCACTCTTTTGTGCAGACGGAAACGATCGCGGATCAGGCAATCTTTCAGTGCGGCTTTTAATGTTTTTTCATTATTGCGAACCTCGGTCCGCTCAGATTGAGACTTTGTAGACTGAGTCAAGTGATTTCCTGCTTGTATCAGTTGGTCGTTCAGGCTGAATGCAAGTCATCAAAAGGCCTGAACAAACGCATCATAAAACTGCCGCGATTCTAACACATAGTTTATCTTTCATCAGGCAGGCTAAAACTATCCCTTGCATTTTTTCTGCGAGCACTGCAAAGATAAAAGTATGACTGAGGCTGTTGAAAGGAAATGATTATGTTCCAGCAATTACGCGTACTCTTTCGTCAGGTAATGAATGAAGGTAGTGATGATGGCGCGGCGGTTGATACCCCATCCCTTCACCTGGCGATGGCTTCACTACTCTGTGAAGTCGCAGATGCCGATCACAGCAGAGACCCCAGCGAGGAAAGTGCAAAAGTCCACCTGTTAGTCAAATTGCTTGAAGTGGATGACACACAAGCCAGAGCCCTGCTGCACGAAGCTCAAACCCGCAGTGAGCAGTCTGTGTCGGTTTTTGAATTCACCAATAAGCTGCGCTCACTGTCTGCGGAAGAGCGTTACCGCTTAATCGAAGCCATGTGGCAGGTCGCTTTTGCTGACGGCATTTTAGACCCGGTGGAAGAAGCCGTTATCCGCCAGGTTGCAGAGCTGATCTATGTTGACCATGCCACTTTCATTAAGGCTAAACTGTCCGCTCAGGCAGGCGCTTCCGAGTGATTCCTTTATGGAATGCCTAATACATAAGACGGATAATGTAAATCGGGTGATTTTGGGGTAAATTTCTGATAATCACCCGCCATTCCAGTTAAATACGCCAATAAAACACAATAACTCAGCTAATATAAGCCAAAAACAGCCATTATCACCTGATAATACCTTACTTTATCTCGCATTTTCCTTCATCAATAAGACATTCAACAAAAGTTGAAAATGTTGATCATTTTAACAAAATTTTTGAACTTTCTCTTTGAATATAATGAGTGATAGGTCTACGATGTGCCATCAATAAGAAGAAATGCCAAAATTTCAGCCAAAAACAGAGTCTATTGCATGAAAGACGATAAAAGACCCCTATATATCCCCTACGCCGGACCGGCCCTGCTAGAAACTCCTCTACTTAACAAAGGAAGTGCATTTTCTGTCGAAGAGCGAATGTTCTTCAACCTCGAAGGTTTGTTACCAGAAGCGATTGAAACCATTGAAGAACAGGCAGAACGTGCTTATCAGCAGTACCTGAAATTTGACAATGATATGGATAAGCATATCTATCTTCGCAACATTCAGGATACCAACGAGACACTGTTTTACCGACTGGTTGAAAGCCATATCACTGAGATGATGCCAATCATCTACACCCCGACTGTCGGTGCGGCATGTGAGAACTTCTCTAATATTTACCGCCGTGGTCGTGGGCTGTTCATTTCTTATCCGAACCGTGACCGCATTGAAGATATGCTCAACAATGCTTCCCGCCATAATGTCAAAGTCATAGTCGTGACTGACGGCGAGCGTATTCTTGGTCTGGGTGATCAGGGCATCGGCGGCATGGGTATCCCAATTGGTAAGCTGTCGCTCTATACCGCCTGTGGTGGTATCAGTCCGGCTTATACCTTGCCGGTTGTGCTGGACGTGGGTACCAATAACCCGCAGCGTCTGTCTGACCCTATGTACATGGGCTGGCGCCATACCCGTATTACCGGTAAAGAATACGAAGACTTCGTAGATAACTTCATTCAGGCAGTTAAGCAACGCTGGCCAGATGCATTAATCCAGTTTGAGGACTTTGCACAGAAAAACGCCATGCCTTTGCTGGATCGCTACAAAGATAAAGTCTGCTGTTTCAACGATGATATCCAGGGTACTGCTGCTGTAACTGTGGGTTCCCTTCTGGCAGCCTGTAAAGCGGCCGGCAGTAAACTGTCTGAACAACGTGTCGCTTTCCTGGGTGCAGGCTCTGCCGGGTGCGGTATTGCTGAAGCGATTATTGCGCAAATGGTCTCTGAAGGTATTTCCGATGCACAGGCACGCAGCCAGGTTTACATGGTAGACCGTTGGGGTCTGCTGCTTGACGATATGCCTAATCTGGTTAACTTCCAGAAAAAACTGGTGCAAACACGTAAGAGCATCAGTGAGTGGGAAACTGATGACAGCAATATTTCCCTGCTGGACGTAATGCGTAACGGTAAACCGAACATACTGATCGGGGTATCCGGTGTACCGGGCCTGTTCAGTGAAGAAGTGATCCGTGAAATGCACAAACATTGTGAACGTCCGATCATCTTCCCGTTATCCAACCCGACCAGCCGTGTAGAAGCCATGCCTGCTGATATCATCCGTTGGACGGACGGTCAGGCTTTGGTTGCCACCGGCTCGCCGTTTGAACCTGTTGTTTATAACGGTAAAACCTACCCGATTGCCCAGTGTAACAACAGTTATATCTTCCCTGGCATTGGTTTGGGCGTGCTGGCTGTTGGTGCCCGCCGCGTAACCGATGAAATGCTGATGGAAAGCAGCCGGGCACTGGCGGAATGTTCCCCCTTAGCCATTAACGGCCGTGGCGCTTTGCTGCCACCGCTGGAAGATATCCAGAATGTGTCTCGCTACATCGCTATGGCAGTGGCGAAGAAAGCAGTTGAGCAACGCAAAGCACCGAAAAACACCGAAGAGCGCATTAAAGAGAAAATTGATGCGAACTTCTGGGAACCGGGCTACCGCCGATACAAGCGGACATCGTTCTAATTATTCGCTTTTTTGATGAACAAACCCGCTACTGGCGGGTTTTTTATTTTTCAGCCTGCCATACTGATGATTTTCACGACAAGTATGACCTGATTTTTACACAACATTATCAACGGATTAAGGTACACTTAAGGCGTTAAGCAACCGTTATTTTTGCGTTTTGGGCCTCTATGAAGCTACCTACATTTCTGCGGTATACCGTCATGCTGATGATTGTACTGTTCGGATTCTTTCTGATACTCGACAGATGGGTAGCAGCGACGACGGCTGATCGTATCTATACCCAGATAGATCTCATCCCTGCCCGCACCGTTGGTCTTGTGCTGGGAACGAGTAAATACATAGCCCATAATCTCAATCCTTATTACAACTACCGGATGGATGCCGCGGTTAAGTTGTACCGGGAGAAAAAGGTCCAGATCTTTCTGTTAAGTGGTGATAACGCGCACCGTTCATACAACGAGCCATGGACTATGAAACGTGATTTGCTCAAAGCCGAGATCCCTGACGAAGTCATTGTGCTCGACTATGCGGGTTTCCGGACGCTGGATTCGGTTATCCGGGCTAAAAATGTGTTTGAAGCTAATAGTCTGGTCATTATTACCCAGCAATTCCATTGTGAACGAGCGCTGTTTATTGCCAGTCACAAAAATCTGAATGCCATCTGTCTGGCCGTTCCGGAACCTCGCGGATTCGCCGGATTCAAAATTCGGTTAAGGGAAGTGTTTGCGAGAGTAAAAGCCATACTGGATCTGTACATTCTGAACGAGCAGCCCCGCTTTCCCGGCCCCAAAGAGCCCATATTTACCAAACCGCCTCTGCAGCAAGTACAGCCTGAGCAGCCGACTTACTCAGCACCATTATCTCCTCTTCTTATCAACACGATCTGAGTTCAGACACACTGCCTGAGCAGTGTGTCTGTTTCTGTGTATACCGCAGTTGCCTTCAGCTAAACACCCGCTGAAATGAGTGTTTTAAAGTCCGGTTTTGCCGCTAATCGCTCTAAACTCACTGTCTGCAGCACTTGTTTGAAGGGAGAGTTTTCAAGGAAGAAGGCAATATTATCGCCCGCTGCATCATGAAAAATCTCACTATGACGAAATTGCACGTACTCAACAGCCACATGGAGATAAAGTGTGGCCAGGTTAGGTTGAAACAACACACCTTTTCCGGCGCTTCCTGCCTCTGCTTCCAGTTTATGCAATGCTTTAACCAGTCCGGTTTTCCCCCGCTGGCTGAGTGCATTGTCTCCCTCAACAAAGCGTCCTAGCGCCACAGTTCTGAATGCTGACTCCATCATGGTTTTTGCCAATCCCATTACAGAAATCTCAAGGGCACTCTGGCTATCCACGACGAGTAAGGCTTCGGGTTGGTATGTTGCAATCAAATACTGGCAGATACATAAGCTTTCACTGAGCGAGACACCGTCATTCAGCGCCAGCGCAGGAATAATACAAAAAGGATTGACCTGCTCTAACTCTTCGGGAGATTGCCAGGGATCAACCCACATTAGTTGCAAAGCATCGCACCGGGACAGCAATGCCGTTGCTGTAACAACCCTCGAAAACGGTGAGGTTTCATTCAAGTAAAGTTTCATAGTCATTCCCTTGTTCAGGATACAGATTGCGAGACAGGTTCGCTTCCCTGTTGAGGAGGCGTGAAAAAGATACATGCAATTGATACAACTAGCGCGCAAGCACTAACGGCAAACAGAATATAGTACGAGGAAAGATGAGCGGCATAATATGCCATGATAAAACCCACCACCCCTTGAGAAATAGCAAAGGACAAGGTCATTGCGCTCCAGGCTTTGGTATGCAGTTCATAGCCGACAGATTCCAGTGTATAGGTCGAAACCAAAGTGACAGTGCCCGGTGTGAAAATACCCACCAGCAGAGAGGAGAAAAACAGCGCTAATGGGTGAGTACTGATTAAGGGAAGCGAAACACCCAGAGCCTTCAAAGAAAAAGCAATTAACAACGAGCGCCTTACTCCTGCATGATCACCAAGAAAACCCGTTAAAACAGGGCCGATTGCGGCTCCAATCCCGAACGTTGCCCAATAGAGCCCGCCACTGACAAACGACATGCCAAGCTCACGCACTATATAATCCACCCAAAAGAGAGTATGAGGCAAGTAGCCGATGGCATTAAAGGTATAGGCCAGCAAGATGAGTAGTACTGTCATCCCCTGCGGTCTGGACATGTTCCGGAAGGTTGCCGGAGCGGAACGACTTCCGGATAGCGGCTCTGTTGCTCCCCAGGCATTCCATGTCAGCACAGTAGTCACAAAAGCCACAACCCCCATTCCTATCCATGCAGAAACAACACTGTGATAGATAAGAAGCGGAATCAGTGTCCCGGATAACATGGCACCCAGGCCAATACCGGAAAACACCACGCCGCTGACACGAGTTTTGACCTTAGCGCTGTGCATTCTCACAATGACCGGCGGTGCGAGCACCATCAGCATGGCACCTGCGACGCCTGCCAAAGTGCGCAACACGTAAAACCACGCGAGAGGTGCGTCCTGAAACGCACAACCCAGATAGCTGATACTGCTTACCAGCATGGAGACTCGGATAACCTGGCCGACAGTAAAATACCTGATCAGAAAATTGGCTGCCGGCGCACCAAATATGTAGCCGATTAACGTTGCCGCTCCCAGATAAGTGGCGTCTTCCACCCTAAACCAACCGGCTTGTATCAGGGCTGGCATCAGAGCGATATAAGCAAAACGCCCAATGCCATTACCAATCAGTGTTGCCCCAAGGCCTGCGAAACTGTATCGGTTAAATATCGGATTACTCTGCATAGGAAAGTGCTCTTCGATTTTCAGCCATCAACGCAAAGAGCTGGTTTACAGCCTTTCCGGCATCCACAATAGCCGTAGAGTTCACGCCCGGTCTTGGAACAATAAACGTATAAAATTTATTGCCTTCCGTTGGAATACCAAGTGCCCACATATTGTCGTGAACACTGCCATCCTGGCTAATCACTTGCATTGTCTTAGTCACATCAATCCCGCCTGGATGATACTTACCGTTGTAATACAAACGCGTAAAACCTTTAGAGAGCAATTGTTTCCACAGTGCCGTTCCATCGTCTTTAGGGCTGTGCATCGAAATTTTTGCATGGACTAAAATATCAGCCCGTCGTTCATATTCAGGCCATACAGAAGACTGAAGCACTATCTGTTTACCCTCAGTATCCACTACAACATTGGGCGCAGGTCCCAAATCGAGATGTAAAATCCCACACTCTACCAGTGCCAACATCTCTTCCAGGCGCTCTTTGGGCGGGCCTACAGCTATCCGGTTCATAATTGGAATAAACACTGCATCTATCCAACGGTGAGAGTCTTCCGTCAATCCTTTGAAATCAATAGTGTCACGGATTAAATCCCTAAGATCACGTAAAACATCGCTGGCAGATTTTATTGGACTGTTCACATTTCCCCGCTGTGCTTCAAACAAATCATTTTCAATAAAAGTCAGCAGCCATTTCCCATACGCTTCTTTAGAAGAAAGTACTTTCATTGGTATTGGGGAAATTAGTCTTTGCCACGAAAATCTATCTTCCGGTTTAATTGTTCTGTTTATCAGCTCAACCCGTTTCGGCGGCAATGAAAAGAAATAACTGTTGCAAAATTTTTGTGATTCAATCGCTCCATATTTATCACGTACGTAAGCTTCATAATACGCATATTCCATGTCGTTAATTAAGAGTGGGAGTACGTCTTGGATGAAGTCTATAGAGCCTTTAACACGAAGCTTTCTCACCACATCAGCAGTCAAAAACTTTGCCTTGTATTGAGCAGAAGCGCCCTTTTGGTTAGTCGCTCGACCTGACAAAGGTAAGCCTGTTCGTGAATAAGCAATGATCTGTGGTTCATGCCCGGATGGGGCATACGCTAATCGGCCGTTATAAGAGCGGATAAACTCGCCTCCTCGACCTACCGTAAGCTCTGCCACAACGTCGCACATTGTCAACCCCATGCCTTTCACAGCAACGGTGTCGCCACATCGAATTTCTGATAGCTTTTCTTGAATCGGGTACGGGTCACAAATTTCTAAACCACTTTGTTCTTCTGCCAACTCGGGCTTAGTGTGCCCAGTTGTAATAAACACATAATCCAGTTTATGCCTAGTCTCATCTTCTGTTTTTACTGACCAGCCACCGTCAGATTCTTCAATATCCACAACCTCAAGAGGAATATAAGATATATTCAATCGAACTGAAGCAAATTCAAGAATGTAGTTAAAGACCCAGTTAAGGTATTGCCCGAACAGTTTTCGAGAGTAGTAGCCGTCAGGATGTACCTCATCAGGGATATCTTTAGAAGGTCGCTGCTCGCATAACCACTGATAAAACGTTGGTCCTGAGAGAATATTGCCAGCCTCAACGACAGAGTCATCTGCAAACATTGTGATTTGTTCTGCAACAGTATTAACTAACAAGTGATTAGGCTGATCTGTGGTATGGCATCCGGATCCAGGTAAATACGGGTCAAATATCAACAAATTAATTTCTGCGTCGATATTATTCATTGCTGAAGCAACAATCCTCTCAACAACACCCAGCCCTCTAGGGCCCACACCAATAACACCAACATTATTTACAGACAACTCAGCACCCTCAACAAACCATTAAGCAACAATTTTTATATACACATTGTGCATACGTTGTTAACAAAGTGTCAAGTAATTACTCTAATTGGATGATATTGTAAAATTAAGTATCGAGAAGACAACTAAGGCCAAGATTGCTGCAGCGAACCATCACCACCGTCATAGGCGGTGGTGATGGGGATAACAGTAAAAAAACAACCCAGCCAAACTGACTGGGTTGTTGTGCATTTCGCTACGATGAAACAATACTGTTATCTCAATGATAAAACCGACTTTTTATTCCTTGCGCTGCCCCTTGTCAGGCAGTGAATACTGTCTCAGCATTTTCATACGTACGCGGCTCAAATGCTGCTGTGCTTCTTCCTGAATACGCTTCTTAAATGCTTTTTTTGTCGATGTCATTATTTGTTAACCTAGCTTATTTTTTGTTCTATTAACCGCCGGCCGAAAGCCTAAGATCGATGGGCTTATTCAAGCACCAAGACCAAGCACCAGAAGATAATTGACCCGACCAGCTATCGCAAGCCAGACATAAGCAATTTTTTACCTGTGTTTGCTCATGCCTTGTTATCAATACATCGAACTCTAGTAAAGACAACATCGCCTGTTTTGTCATCGTCTCTACTCAGGCGAGCAGAAACATAATGGGTAGATTCCCACACATTCAAAAATCATGACCTCACAAAAGCCATGACAACTCAGCCCACACGTCACATTCGCGTTAACAAAGTATAAAAAAAATGCAACATTTCAGTTCGGCAGCACAACAGAAGCGAAAAACGCCTCGTGCCAAACCTACACCATAATTACAGTCAATCTGAAAGGAACCCAATATGACAGCCTTAGCACTGACACTTAAACAGTGGCTGTTTGACCGGAACAGCCTGATACTGCTTGCAGATATCGCCCTATTTTTCGTCCTGCTAAATACATTACCTGTTGAAAAAGAAGTAGCAACGGGTCTGAGTATTCTTGCTTTCGTCGCCGTACTCTGGCTGACAGAAGCGGTTCATGTCAGCATCACAGCACTACTCGTCCCCTTGCTGGCGGTCGGTTTTGGCGTTTTCAAAACCAACCAAGCGCTGGGTAACTTCTCCGATCCCATCATTTTCCTGTTTTTGGGTGGTTTTGCTCTTGCAGCTGCTTTGCGCAGTCAAGAATTGGATCAAGCCATCGCAGATAAAGTGCTGGCGATGGCGAAAGGAAAGATGTCTGTCGCCGTTTTCCTGTTGTTCGGTGTGACCGCTGGCCTGTCTATGTGGATCAGCAATACAGCAACAGTTGCTATGATGTTGCCTCTGGTGTTGGGTGTACTGGCTAAAGTGGATGCCAAAAACCAGCGTAACACCTATGTCTTCGTACTATTAGGCCTTGCTTACTGTGCCAGCATCGGTGGGATTGCCACTGTTATTGGTAGCCCGCCAAATGCCATTGCTGCCGCCGAAGCCGGACTGAGCTTTACCGATTGGATGGCCTTCGGCTTGCCTACCGCACTCGTATTGTTACCTTTGGCGATTGGCGTACTGTACTTCCTGCTCAAACCAAACCTGAACCACACTTTCGAGCTGAATCACAAACCAGTTGAATGGAACAATGGGAAGAAAATCACCCTTGCTATCTTTGCAATAACCGTTGTGCTGTGGATTTTCAGTAAACCCATCAATGGTATGTTAGGCGGACTGAGCAAGTTTGACACTCTGGTCGCGCTGTTTGCTGTCGCTCTGCTGGGTGCATCACGCGTCGTAAAATGGAAGCAGATTGAAAAAACAACCGACTGGGGTGTGTTGCTGCTGTTCGGTGGTGGTATCTGTTTGAGTAACGTACTGAAAGAAACCGGTACCAGTATCTTCCTGGCTAACAGCCTGAGCGGCTTCCTGGATCAGGCTGGCCTGCTGCTCACCATCCTGGTTGTGGCCGCTTTCGTGGTATTCCTGACCGAATTTGCCAGCAACACCGCCAGTGCGGCTTTGCTTGTCCCTGTTTTCGCTTCTGTGGCAGATGCTATGGGTATATCGCCAGTGATTCTTTCCGTGTTAATTGGTGTTGCCGCCTCTTGCGCTTTCATGCTCCCTGTTGCGACGCCACCTAATGCGATTGTATTTGGTTCTGGTCATATCAAACAAAGTGAAATGATGCGCGCCGGCGTTTATCTGAACATTGTTGCCATTGCTTTCCTTACTATGGTGGCTTACCTGTTCTGGTAAACGATTGCGCTGACAACCCTGATAATAATAACAATAGCAAAGCCAATCTCTTTTTCCCGGTGGCCAATTGGCCACCTTTTTTTTATTAACCTTTTTATTAACCTTATGTTATCAAGCTGTGTTATTAACCTAGGAGTCAGCCGGATACCGTATACCGATAATCTCTCTGGCAACCGTTATTATGGTGTGTACGATACGGCTACGCTCCAGACCCGAGTGATAATAATCTTTACCTTCGATCAAACGTGCAAACTCTGCAGCTTCATACTGCATGGTATTTTTTGCCTGAAATCGTGACAGCGTCACATCAGATTCATCTCTGCGATGAATAACAATATTGCGGCATTCTGCTATGGTATCAATCACTAATGTCCCCAGCTCTCCTTGCAACTCGCAAGGTATCTTACTGTCACTCACTTTAGAGTGAGTAATGACGGTATCGAAATCACCGTAATGCAAAACCAGAGTACCATGAGCATCCACCCCAGAGTCCAGCAACGTACCTTGAGCCGTGAAGCTCTGAGGCTCACCGAACAATGCGATAGCGACACTCAATGGATAGATACCGATATCCATCAGTGAGCCATTAGCGAATTCAGGATTAAAAGTATTCGGGTTGTCACCGTTGAGATACTTATCATAACGGGATGAATACTGACAAAAACTGAAATACGCTTTACGCAGCCGTCCGATTTTACTCAGGCTGTTTCGCACCACGGCAAAGTTAGGGTTGTATGTCGTTTTCAGCGCCTCAAACACCACCACATTCTTCGTCTGAGCCAGTTCAATTAAAGCCTCAGCTTCCTGAATGTTGGATGCCATAGGTTTCTCAACCATCACATGTTTTCCGGCACGGATAAAGATTTCAGCCTGAGAGGCGTGAAAAGCATTGGGGCTGGCAATATACACAGCATCTATGTCATCACTGTTTGCCATTGCTTCAATGTCATCAAAACAACGTTTAATCTGGTGCTTTCGCGCAAAATTTTCAGCACTTTCCATTGTTCTGGAATAGACAGCGACAGGATTGATCTTCCCTGTTTGCTGGGCTGCCTCTATAAAACTGTCAGTGATCCAATTTGTACCGACCGTTGCCACTCTTAACATTTGCCCAGGTTCCTCTCTGCCACTTTGTTTATTTCATTATGCACACAGGAAAATTCGGGTAAACGCCAAGGGTTTGATGATGAGCACAAATCCCTGCTTTGATAGCTTGGAGTCCGTTAGAGCTTGAAGTAAGATAACAGGCTGACTCAATGGGTTTTCACCGATGTTCCTGCATTTTCCCGTAGAGAAAGCAACCGAATTCATATTTTTGCAATTTTTATTTGCCTAAAAGTATAACCAGAACAGAGAATCGCTATGTACCACGCCGAAATCACTGGTTGGGGCAAGTGCCTGCCGCCAGCTATTCTGACTAATGATGAACTCAGCCAGTTTGTCGAAACCGATGATGAATGGATCCAATCCCGTACCGGGATTCAGGAGCGCCGCATCAGCCACGTTGATACCTCGAAGCTGGCAGAGGTAGCCGGAGCCCGTGCACTGGCAGCCGCTGGATTAACAGCCAGTGATCTGGATTTAATCATCATCGCTTCCTGCTCACCTGACACACTGATGCCGAATATTGCGTCCAAAGTCGCGCTGGATCTGGGTGCCAAACGTGCCGCAGCGTTCGATCTGAACGCCGCTTGTACCGGTTTCATTTACAGCCTGGAAACCGCCACACGCCTGATTCAGGCCGGTAATTACCGTCATGCGCTGGTTATTGGTGCAGAACGTTTATCCTGGCTGATCGACTGGAGCAAACGCGACACCGCCGTTCTGTTCGGCGATGGTGCAGGCGCAGTGATCATCAGCCGTACTGAAGAAAAACTTGGCCTTCAGGAAGCGCAGCTTGGTTGTGATGCTGAAGGCCGTGATGTGCTGGCCATTCCTGACTTCGGCACGTCAATGGATCGCTTCAATCCGGATCCGGGTCACTTTACCTTTAACTTCGTTGGCCGTGAAATTTTCCGCCGCGCGGTACGGGGCATGGGTTCTGCAGCCAGTACAGTGCTGGAACGTGCTCAGTTAAGCAAAGATGATATTGATGTAGTCATTCCCCATCAGGCTAACAAGCGTATTATTGAAGCCCTGTGCGATCACACAGGCATTCCGCTGGAAAAAGCTTTCGTCAACATTCATCGCTACGGCAATACCTCTGCTGCGACTGTGCCAATTGCATTGTGTGAAGCGGTTGAAGAAGGATTCATCAAGCCCGGTAACACCATATTGTCGGCAGCATTTGGTGCCGGCCTGACCTGGGGGGCCTGCCTGATTAAATGGGGGCAGCGGGTAACGCCTGTCGCGCAATCAGATGCCGAACTGCCGCCTTGTGAGAAAACAGCGCGCGAGATTATGCAAAACGCGATTGACCACTGTACTGGTGTGAAATAATTACATTCTGTCAGCCGCAGTAAATATCCGCCTTCTGAGAAAGCAGCTTTAAACAATGACCACCGCCATAAGCGGTGGTTTAGGGGCGACAATTAAAAAGCCACTTAGTCACTAAGTGGCTTTTTCGCCCCAATGGGCAAATTCTAACGCTTGGAATTCTAACGTTTGGATGACTGACGCTTACCTCTGCCGTGATGCACTTTTAGCTGCTTTTTCATGCGGCGTTTATCGGCTGAACGGCCTTTAGGCGCGTGTTCCGGAGGCGAAATAGTCGGATTAGGTTCATAACCTGCCAGCCATTCTTGTGGTAAGCGCGTATCCAGCAGATCTTCTATCGCCTTTAACGCCCATTCTTCGTCCAGGCTCATCAGCGATACAGCCAGACCTTCACTGCCGGCACGACCGGTGCGTCCGATGCGGTGAACATAGTCTTCCGCTTTAAAGGGCATATCAAAGTTCACGACATACGAGAGCTGTTCTATATCCAGCCCTCTGGCTGCCACGTCGGTTGCAATCAAGGCCCGCACTTTTCCTGATTTAAAATCATCTAAAGCGCGCTGTCTTGCCCCCTGGCTTTTATCACCATTAATGGACGCAGCTTTAATACCATCCAGCTGTAATTCCTTCACCAAGGCATCCGATCCCTGTTTGGTTTTGGTAAACACCAGCACCTGTTGCCAGTTACGTGAGCCAATCAGATAAGCCAGTAATTCGGCTTTACGGTGTTTATCAACCGGGTAGACAATCTGCTGCACGGTTTCTGCAGTGGTATTGGCAGGGGTGACTTCGATGACAGAAGGATCCTGCATCATCTTATAAGCCAGGTTCTTTACTGCTTTCGAGAAGGTGGCAGAAAACAGCAAAGTTTGCCGCGGCGCTTTCATTCGCCTTAAAATACGCTGAATTTCATCCTGAAAGCCCATATCCAGCATACGGTCCGCTTCATCAAGCACCAAATATTCCACCTGACTGAGATCGATATTACCGACATGCGCGTGATCCAATAAACGTCCCGGGGTGGCAACGACTATCTCGGGGTGATCTCTGAGAGCTTTGGTCTGCATATTCATGCTGGTACCGCCATACACAGCCACAGATGTGAGAGGTAAAACAGCACAGAAGGCGTCCATGTTGTCCTGTACCTGCTGCGCCAGCTCTCTGGTCGGTGTCAGAATCAAGGCTCTGACTGGCGCGCCCTTACCCAGCCCCTGATTCTTAGCGGTTTGGCTGAGCATCCGATCCAGCATCGGCAATCCGTAAGCAGCGGTTTTTCCTGTTCCTGTCTGTGCTGCAGCCAGCACATCCTTTCCCGCCAGCACAGCAGGGATCGCCAGTTGCTGTACCGGAGTCGGTTCTGTAAAGCCTTGCGTATTGATCGCTGAAAGAATTTCAGCCTGTAGCCCTAACTTGGAAAACGCCATACCGCTGCCTTGATCACGAAAAAGCAGGGATTCTATCCCCTGTTGCGGTGAGTTACCAATAAAAAAGCACCCTTGCGGGTGCCTTCAGCATAATAAGGGTATGGTTCAGACCGTTTCGATATTCAGGAAAGCCGCGCCACGGACACCGCCCGCATCGCCATGTTTGGCTTTGATGATTTTAGGTGCGCGGGCCACCGACAGCAGGTGCTTAGGCAAACGCTTTGGCAACTCATCATACAAGAGTTCGAAATTGGACAAACCGCCGCCCAGAACAACCACATGTGGATCCAAGCCTGTCAGCAGATTACCCAGACAAATGGCCAGCAGCTCAACAAAACGTTCAACATGCTCAACGGCTTTCGCTTCACCTTGGTTGTAGTGTTTGATTATCTCAACCGCCGGGACTTTCTCTCCAAAATAATGCGCATAAAGCTGTTCAAAACCGCGGCCGGACAGATAGTTGTCAATACAGCCTTTGTTGTCACAGCCGCATTGGAATAGAGGGGCTTTCTCACCCAGGTGAAACCAGGCATCAATGGGTAGACGCGTATGGCCCAGTTCACCGGCGACATGGTTTTTACCGGAAAACACTTTTCCGTTAAACACTAAACCACCGCCAAAACCCGTGCCCAGAATCAGCCCCAGCACAGACGGTTCATCACGCAATGCTTCATCCCATGCTTCAGACAAAGCAAAACAGTTTGCATCGTTATCAATACTGACAGTACGGCCAAGACGGCTTTCAAGGTCTCGACGCAGGTGGCGGCCTTTTGCAGCAGGGATATTGGACGTCAGCACTGTGCCATTTTCGGCGTCTTCCATACCGGGGATACCGATACCAATTTTCCCTTTACAGTGAAAACGTTCATCCGCTCTACCGATCAATTCCACCAGCGTCTCAATTAACGCCTCATAATCATCACCCGGCGTAGGTACACGTTCAGTGGCCACACGCTCAAGTTGTTCGTTGAAAGCACCAAATTCAATTTTAGTGCCTCCTACATCGAAGCCGTAATACATCGTTGTCTCCATTATTTTGCGCTGCAAAAATTATCCATTTATCAGCATATACAGACTGTGACACAAACCATATTTAGCAGTGTATCAATCAGCGCAAGCGCACAATTATATTAAGTAAGCAATGCAAAGCTGAAAAGCACGGTTACACACAAGCTTCGGAGAGCACCGCCTGCTTTAGGCGCGCCAAAGCCGAGTCTTCAGGCAAAGACCGGTTTAGTTTTCCGACCATATAATTTTCTCTGAATACATCAAACCAGAGATCCAGCATTCGGGCATTTTCCTGCTCACCGAAACTGGCCACGATCCGGGCCGCGACTTCTGCCGTACCCAGCTGATTGTCCTTGGCCGCTTCCCTTACCTGATAACGTGAACGTGACTCAGGCGTAATTGACAGCATAGGAAATTCGTTCAGATACGGGCTTTTACGAAACATTTTTTTCGCTTCAGACCAGCTTCCGTCAAGCAAAATAAACAATGGCCGTTTGCCGGCCGCAGGCACAACCTCGCTTGCGACACGCTCTGGGGTACCGTATTCCGCAGGAAAAATCACATAAGGTTGCCATTGGGGATCAGTCAGCACCGCAAGCATGGCGGGATCAGGCTCAGTTCGAGACCAGATAAATGCAAAGGTATCGATAAAAAGATCGGCAATCAGCCTGCCGGTGTTACTGGGCTTCAGAACTTCATCATCATACATAATCAGCATGAAAGCGGCGTCAGACTCAATCTGTGGTTTATGGCTGCAGATACAAAGGTGGGCTCTGAGCATGCAGAACTGACAACGCTCAACTTTTCCACCCCGTGCCAGAAATGGCCGTGTTGAACGGGCAAGACGCATTTCATACAGGTTATGAACAGCGTGGATACGCATAGCTAGACTACCAGGGAAAGAAAAAACGCCAGCATTCTACTGGCGTTAGTGACCCGGTGACAAGTCTATGCCTGCGGTTTCTAAACGGCAGGGTCCAGAATTTTATAGCGCGTCAGCATCTGGCTCTGCTCCCGCGCAATGTCAGACACAGTTCTGGCTTCCTCTACCAGCGTCGATAATTGCTGATTGTTGAGGCTGGCCTGGCTGGCGACTTCCTCAACACTTCGGCCCACTTCCATGGAAGCATTTTCCTGTTGTTGTGTGGCAGCAGAAATCGTGATCACTTTATCAGTAATCCGGGCAATGGCGCCTTGTATACTCTGAATAGCCGATTCAACCTCGCCACTCAGATTAATGGAGGCTGTCATTTCGCTACGGCTTTCCTGCATTGCCGTGTTCGCCTCCTCTGCCGCCTGGTGCAGCTCGGCGATAGTCCGGCGGATCGACTCGGTTTGCTGGTTGGTCTCACTGGCCAGTTTTCTGACTTCGTCGGCCACCACGGCAAAACCGCGTCCCTGCTCACCCGCCCGTGCCGCTTCGATTGCCGCGTTCAGCGCCAGAAGGTTGGTATTGTTGGCAATCGTGCTGATAAGCTCCACGACTTCTGTAATTTTGCCGACGTGTTCATCAAGCGAGATCATACAGGCCTCGTTTCGCGCAAACTGAACATCCAGAGACTGCAGTCTTTCGGTGCTGCGCGCAATAATCCCGGCCCCTTCTTGCGCCAGCGTATTGGCCGCTTCGGCTTCGGTTTCCGACTCAGTGGTACTTTGCGCGATTTCTTTGATAGAGGCTTCCAGCTCAGTGATGGCAGCAGCAATAGTGCTCAACTGATCACTCTGCTGACTGAGTGCGCGGCGAGACTGCGCCGAAGCGGCCTGACTGCGCTCAGCCGCCTGAGTTAAGGTATGGCCATTCTCACTGAGTTGCGCCATGGCATGGCTGTTGGTCCGATTTGACTGATTCAGCAAACTGGCCAGTTCGGCAAATTCTTTCGGTGCGTTTTCGTCTGCGATGACTGTCAGATCACCCACGCTGTTTGCCTTGATCACATCATCCAGACGCTGCAAAGAAAGGCGAACCGTTTTGCTGACCCAGGCGCCGGCTAGTAGCGCCAACAGCAAACCGGCGACACTCAGGGCAATAAAAATCATTTTGGCATTGTCGCTGGCGGCCAGAACACCCTGTTCGCTTTCATAGATCATGCGCTGTGAACCTGTCTCCATATCTCCCAGCTTGAGCATGATTTTTTCCACCTGCACTTTTGCCTGATCGGCTTTTTCAGCCTGCGTCTGTATCAGGCGAAGCGTATCGAGCTTGAGCGCGACCATCCCCTGCTCGCTAAACAGCTCTTTCACCATATCAAACGGTACAGATAAACTGGAGTATTCCGCCAATTCAGGATTTAGTCGATTCAGCTCTTTCCACGCGTATAACATGCCTGACAAATTAGTCCGATTCAGATCTTTAGCGTACGCTTCGGCTTTTTTCAGATCGCTTTCAAACAACAAAGCCACCATGTTGTTTCCCATTTCCTGGGAATGATTAATGAAGTTAGTCACATGACCCATAGCCGCAGTATCGCCAGCGTACAACCCGATGCTGATCCTGCTCATTTCAGAGCGAACAGATGAAACAGCATAGTTCATCGTAGCTTTGTCAGATTCCAGCTTGGCTTGATTGGTCAGAATTTGCTGCTGTGTTTGTTGAATGGACGAGACGAGTTGATTAAATGTGGTGAGATCGCTTTCAAAAGCACTGACATCATTTTCAAGCCAGCTAATGCTATGTTCAGTCGCCAGCTGCTGCAATTCTGCTACGGCATCTTCTACATGCTGTTCATTACTTTTCAGTGTGTTCAGTGCCGTTTCAAGGGTTTCTATTGTCCGGCTATTTATCACCTCTGTCAGACTCTGGGCGGAAGCCAGTGATCCCTCTACCATTTCGGCATTCAGTGTTGCGACGGGTAATGCCTGCTGGCTCAGCGAGGCGAACTGCGTAGAAACACGGTTAAGCCCTTGATTACCAAAGAATGACAGCAATCCACCGATAACCACAAGAAGCAGAAAGACTGACTGTATCAGAACCACAACTGACAGCCTTGTCCGTTGAGTGCGTTTTTTTGTCATAATGAACCTTTGTCAATGCCACAATTTCTGCCCCAGCAAAACCAGTTCCAACACGTTACAGGACAATAATTGTGATCCTATTCTCATTAAATTCGCCGTTAACATACGGCTCAAATATGACAATAAAATGTCAAAGGTAAAAAATATGTAACGAAAGCCTGCAGTTAGCTAAATGTCAGCGACAAAAAAAGCAGCCTCAGCTGCTTCTGTGTTGCTTGCCGGATGTCGCTCTCCGAGCATTGTGTTCAGGCGTGTGAAGTTTGTTGACTTATCACACTGTCAAACAGGTTTTTGACCAGGCTGATATAATCTTCCAGGAAGGTAATTTGTTCAATTCCCGGGTTTTTCTGCCATAAGCCGCCTAGCATTTCCGCCATATCATCCAATACAGCATCGGCTTCCTGCATTAGCTTGAATCGAAACTCCGGTTCAAGATCCGGGTTCTGACCAAACACCGCCATCAGGTTTGTAGCGATCAGATCCGTGACAACATTTTCTACGGTTTCCTCACTTGCATCAGTACCGCTTACAGCAAACACACTCAGGTGTTCCGTAAAATACTCAATCAGCGCGTGATAACCATCAGATTCAACAACCATATCTTTTGCTTATTCCACCCAACACTACAGCAAATGATAGAGTGTCCAATTTGTTTTTCAAGCTCTGTGACACCAAGTGTGCTCAAGTTAACTATTTTATTTATCAATAAGAAACAGCTAATTTAGCCATCCGCCAGATGACTTTTGCCAGCACCAGCCTCCGAGCAGTTAACAACGCGGATTTTCGGTCTCTGCTGATACCATGCTGAAGTTGGAACACTGGTGACGTTAGGAGGGCTTTTACGTTACAATCCTGCCACTAAAATCTGAACTATAGAGATAGACATTCTAATGAAATTTGTTCGATGGTTCCTTGGCCGGATTATCCTGCTGCTCAATGTTGTATTTACGCCAAAATCCATGAAACGCTCTGCCCTTGAGCAAAGCGAAATCAATGTGGCGGCTGAAAAGCTGAAACTTTACCAGTTTGATGCCTGCCCTTTCTGTGTCAAAGTCCGTCGCAGTGCCAAACGACTGGCTCTTCCTCTCAAAACCCTTGATGCGAAGAAACCTGCCTTCGAACAGGAACTGATTAATGGCGGCGGAAAACGCAAGGTACCTTGTCTGCGAATTGAAAAAGAAGATGGACATGTGGAATGGATGTATGAATCTTCTGACATTATTCAATATCTTGAAAAACGATTTGCCTGATCTTCCCGTATAACTAGAAGCCCGACTCTGATCGGGTTTCTAAGTGACGACAGTTTTTTGACAGCCATCTGATACTTCCCCCGCCCGATTTCAGTATTATTTCTTATACAACGCGACCTTAGCTATTTGCTAAACTCAATTTGCTACCCTTATCAGTGAGGAGCTCTCATGCGATTACATCGTACTGCCTGCTTAGTTTTTGCTTCCATGTTAGGTGCTGCTGTCACAGGTTCTGCACTTGCAGCTCAGGAAGAAAAAGCAGCCGCAAAAGCACCCAGTCAGGCCGAAAGCGATGACAGCAACAAAAACAACGAGGATAATTCTATTCAAGTGGGCGACGTGCTGACGGTTAAACTGGATGCACTGTTACCAACACAACCTGTTCTTGCTTTTGACAGGGTGTTTGCCAGCCTGGGCCGTTACGAAGCACGCCCGGCCCAAATGTTTGATGACCTTTGCCTGACTAGCGGGGGCAAAGGTGTGAAAACATGGGATCACCAGTCTAAACCGACCGATCTGGAAAGCTATACTTGCCAAGAACCGCCAGGCAGCAATCAGGATGCCCTGCCTACCGTGCTGCTTGCGCCGGACGGTAAAACCCTTTACCTGCTCTCTGGTCATCATATCCTGACGACATTCTGGGATATGCCTAACGGTGGAACCAGTGTTCCTGTAAAAGTGAAAGTCACACAAAGCCTGGCCGGCGATGATATTGATGAAGTCTGGAATGCGATGAAAGAAGCTGGGCAATTCTGGCTGTTTGATACCCGTGGCGAAAAAATCAAACCTTCTGAGTTACCTGAGTATCTGGGTATGAAGCAGTTAAAGCATGATAAATATTTGTCACTGGTCTTTTTCCTGCGCAATATCGCTTACAGCGATCCCGATAAAGGCAAAACGGTGAACCCTCTGATCCGACCTATGTCTATTCCCTATATGCAATATCACTGGGCCCAGTATCTGCGTAAAAAAATGAAGGTGTCGAGTTACGACCTTAACGACCCCGATGAATACACTGCTGCACTTAAAGAAGCGGCAAGCCTTATTGTGGCGGCGACAGATGATGAAAACATTGCCTTATCAGGCAAAACTGCGAAAGAATTGGGTCAGTTTGATGAAGTCAATACCAAAGCACTGGATTCATTACTCACCCGGCCGACCTCAAGCTGGAGCTACGCATTAGCCTATCGCCAGCGTGAAAAAGAAGAATCCACACCAAAACGCATTCTTGAAGAGCAAAAAGCGAAAAAAGAAAGCGCCAAAAAAGAGGTTGCACCTGCAAGCGCCGAGAAAACTGAGAACTAAAGGCAGTATTATGCAATCAGGGCGAAACTCACCTCGCCCTGATTACTGACTTTTGCCTGATGTCATAAACAAAACTGTCATCAGAATCATTCCCACCAATACCGCCACCGACGGCAATGCCAGAATCGGATCCAGCACATCCGCTTCAGCGACATTGCCATACAGTAGAAATAGCCCTACAACCAACACCAAAATGCCTGCCTGATGGACATAAAACTGAATCTGGGATAAAGCACTTGAGCCGTTTGTCAGCCATAATCGATGGCACAAACCATAGATGAAGGACACAACAAAAGCGGCCAGCATGATATGAGCATGTGTCACCATTTGACCATGGTTATGAGAAGCAGCCATGTAGATGCCTAACAACAGCCCGAGGATAGCGTAGATAAAGCTGGTAATAACGTATTTCCGGTCCATGCGCCCTCCGACCTCATGCAATTCAGGCTGGATAGCACGAATTACCAGATGCTATCCGTCAAGATCAGAATAGATAAAGACATGGGTGATCGATGGATAATTTTCGCGTTTTTATCTCCGCCATCTTGCAATCAATCGTGGAAAATAGGCCGAAAAATGGTGACAGGCAGGTATTTGCCTGTCAGTGATTAACGTCAAGAAAGTATGGCGTCGTTTCTGCTATGAACCTAAAGCCGTGCTTTTCTACAATAGGCCGGCTCATAGCGGATGCATCGATAGTGAGGTAGCGAATCCCACGTTGTTTGGCATCATTAATCCTCCGGTGCAGTAACGCTGTGTAATAACCTTTGCTCCTGTATTCGGACAATGTGCTTCCCCCCCAAATGCCGGCAAACGGGCTGTCGGCGCTGTATAAAACCCAGGCCGACGAAACGGGAATATGATTATCATAGATAACATAAACAGCGACATCTTCTGGGCAAGCCTGCTTAATCTGGTGTAAATGAAAGGCATGACTTGTATGATCTGTACCCCACACTTTTTCCTGCACAGACATGGCTTCACGAATACCATCAAGATCATAAACTTCGGTTATGTCCGCAGTCACAGGCAAGATATTTTGTATGCCGTCCAATTCCAGCACCATAAAGGATTCAGAATCCTCCTGAGTAAAACCTTGTTCAATAAGGTGTTTGCCTATATTAGCGGGTGAGTCTGTGGAATAGGTTTTCCATTCAAAGGATTTCTTCTGTTCTGAAAAGAAGTGAATTTCTTTTTTGATCGCCGGCATTGCCTGCTCTTCATCAAAGTGGAAATACGTAATGTAGCTGCCCTGTGGCTCGGGTGAGACGCATCGGACAACCGACCCATTCACTTGCTTTTCATAGCCGGGCACGGATTGCCCTATACGTTCAAACTGATTGTATAAAGCCATAATTTCCTTTTTATCCATTTAGCTTCCTTGATGTGATGGCCGAATGCAGACGGCTTGTTATTAGTGTATCGCCCTACTGGTTAGTAATGTAGTACAGCGCCTGATCGTCACTGTGATAGTCATGAATGGTCTGACAGTGACTGACTTTATTCCCAACGATAACCAGATTAACACCCAGCTCCTGGCACGTTCGAACGTCCCATTCGGCATCACCGAAATAGGTCAGTTGTAAATCCGTATCGCCCGCTCTCTCCCGGGCGAGTTCCATGATACGAGCGCGGGAATAATGATCGTCTGATGACGCCATACTGACATCATTAATGTTAAAGCCTGCAGATATCAGCTTCATTCTTGCCGTTTCCCGCCAGCCACCTGTTGCCAGAGACACAATAAAGCGATCATCGCCCAGCAAACGATGAAAAAATGCTTTGGCTCCACTCACCTCTAGTGCAGGGCGATGGCTCAAACGCTCCCTGATATTCTGAATGAAAACCGCTTTTACTCGCCTCTCAAGATCAACAAGCTCTTCATCTGGCGCCTGAATTTCAATAAAAGTGCGAAGGATCCCCCTGTCGGTAGCATGCGGATAATCACTCCAGCTTTGATATAGATCCAGACCAGTTACCGACTTCACCGCCTTAACAAAACAACTTTCATCAAACTGGCTGGACTGAATTAATGTATCGTCCACATCAAACATTACATGATACATATAATTAATTTGTTCCTTCCGTTGGTATCCGGCTCCACAGACTCTCACGAGTCCGTGCCGAACCCTTCCAGCCATGCCTCGGCCTGGTCACGCTGATCGCGATTAAAGGATTTAATCGTCAGACCAGGAATCAAGAAACCTTCGGCTTCGCTGACTTTTTTGACCCAGTTTGTATCAGATAACACCGCTGCACGGTCAAATTTACGGATAAACCTCATCATTGATGGAAAGCGTGACAATTCAACACCAATCGCCCCCATGGAAGGCAGCTGATATTCCACTATATCAAACAGCATTTTGCCATTCTGAATATCTGATGACTTATTAAGCAGTTCATCTAACGCCGATCTCATCTCTTCAGAATCCAGCTTACCGCTCATTTCAATGTCGAGCCTGTCATTACCCACTTTTTCAACAGTAAACATATTGCCTCCAACGTGTCATTATGCAGCATTTACCTGTAAGTATTGCTCAAAAAACCTTACATGAAGAAACTGTGGCGTCAGTCAGTAATAAGTCATCTTACTGGCCGTTATCATGGCAAAAAAGTAACAACGAACTTGCTTCTGTGTATTTGCAATAGTCAAACCCGCTCAAGCACGCCATTTTCTGGCAAGTAAACCATAAATCGCTGAATCTGACATTTTACCGTCGACAATCCACCTTTCTGCTAAATACCCTTCCTGTGAGAAACCCAGTTTTGTTAATACTTTTGCCGATCCTGTGTTATCCGGGTCAATTTCTACCTCCAACCTGTTGAGTTGCATTTCCTGAAAAGCAAACTGAATCAGGGCAGAAGCGACTTCCTGAACAAGGCCTCTGCCCCAGTGGGCTTTGGAAATACCAAAACCCAGCTCTGCCCTGCGCGAATCTTGGTCAATATTAAAGAGCATGCACTTGCCTAACAGTCGTTGCTCAGGCTGTTCATAAATACCCAATACCAGCTTTTCCGGCTCATCCAATGACGGTTTTGATGCCTGTATATAATCATTCGCCTCTTCAATGGATTGCCATGGGCTGCTATCCCAATATCTCATCACATCCGGATCAGAGAAAATATCAAACAAGGCCCCGGCATCACTCAGGGTCAGTGGGCGTAGTACGCATCTTTGGGTGGTCAGTTCAAGCACGGCTGTTCCTTATTTTTCATAATCAACTCATCAGCATGAATTTTATTCATCAAAATGCAGATGAAACAAGTTGTTTATTAAAAATAAGAGTCTGAGCGCATGGTATTTATTATTGTCCCGCCCGGTAAAGGGCATATCAGGCATAGAGAGCACGCATGGAGAGCATGCATGGAGAGCAAGCCTGGCATGAAGTGCAAAATCGAAATAATGCAATGGAAGAAAGAAGAATGGCAGGCCCCAATCAGCATAACAGGAGCCTGTATTACAGTGCTTATCAGCGAGCTTTTGCGAGGAAGACATCCAGTTTATTGGCAAATTGCTGTCTGTCAGCCTGACTGATAGGTGCCGGCCCACCGGTTTGGATACCGCTGCTGCGCATAGTTTCCATAAAATCCCGCATTTGCAGGCGCTGTTTAATCGTATCTTTACTGTACATTTCGCCACGTGGATTAAGCGCGTGACCACCTTTAGTAATGACCTCATCCGCAAGCGGGATATCGGCAGTAATCACCAAATCACCAGGCTCAAGCTGCTGAACGATATGATTATCAGCGACATCAAAGCCAGCCATCACCTGCACTGCTCGGATATGCGGTGACGGCGGGATACGGATGGCATGGTTCGCAACCAATATCGTGCAGACGCCTACCCGATGAGCGGCACGAAAAATGATTTCTTTGATCACATTCGGGCAAGCATCAGCATCAACCCAGATATTCATGATGGTTTCCTTAACTCTGGTTCAGGGCACATTGGCCGTTCGGCTTCCTATTTTGCATAAAAAAAGCCGCCCGGAAAGGCGGCTGTCTTTAAAAGTACGGGATTAGCACTCAATGCCTTGCTTGTGCAGGTACTCATCATAAGTACCGTGGAAGTCATTTACACCGTCTTTGGTGATTTCAATAATGCGGGTAGCAACCGAGGATACAAACTGACGGTCGTGAGAGACAAACATCAATGTTCCTTTGTAGTTTTCCAGCGCCAGATTCAGAGACTCAATAGACTCCATATCCATGTGGTTAGTTGGCTCATCCATTAACAGGATGTTTGGCTTTTGCATGATCAGTTTACCGAACAGCATACGGCCTTGCTCACCACCGGAAATCACACGAACTGATTTCTTGATGTCATTCTGCGAGAACAGCATACGACCCAGAATACCGCGAACAACCTGCTCGTCATCGCCTTCATTTTTCCACTGGCCCATCCAGTCCAGCAGATTCATGTCGGTGTCGAAATCAGCGGAGTGATCCTGCGCGTAGAAGCCGATATTGGCATTCTCAGACCACTTAATCATACCGCTCATCGGCGTCATAACACCTGCCAGGGTATTGAGGAAAGTTGACTTACCGATACCATTTTCACCAATGATTGCAATACGCTCACCGACTTCTACCATCAGGTTAACGCCATTGATCAGGATGTTCTCACCATAACCCTGCTTCAGCCCTTCCACTTCCAGTGCGTTACGGAACAGTTCTTTTTCCTGTTCGAAGCGGATGAACGGGTTTTGACGGCTGGAGGCTTTCACTTCATCAAGCTGAATTTTATCAATCTGCTTCTGGCGAGAGGTAGCCTGTTTCGCTTTCGAAGCGTTAGCAGAGAAACGGCTGACAAACGTATTCAGCTCAGCAATTTGCGCTTTCTTCTTCGCATTGTCGGCCAATAGACGTTCACGGGCTTGAGTCGCTGCCACCATGTATTCATCATAATTACCCGGGAACAGACGCAATGCACCGTAGTCCAGATCCGCCATATGAGTACAAACAGTGTTCAGGAAGTGACGGTCGTGCGAAATAATGATCATAGTGCAGTTGCGCTGCATCAGAACCTGCTCTAACCAGCGGATAGTATTAATATCCAGGTTGTTCGTTGGTTCGTCCAGCAGCATGATTTCAGGATCAGCAAACAGCACCTGAGCCAGCAGTACCCGTACTTTCAGACCAGGTGCCACTTCGCTCATCAGGCCAAAGTGCAGGTGCTCAGGAATACCCAGCCCAAGCAGCAATTCACCCGCGCGGGCTTCAGCAGAATAACCGTCCATTTCAGCAAAGTCGGTTTCCAGATCGGCAACACGCATACCGTCTTCTTCAGACATTTCCGGCAGCGAGTAGATACGATCACGTTCCGCTTTGATTTCCCACAATTCTTTGTGACCCATAATCACGGTGTCAACTACAGTGAACTCTTCAAAAGCAAACTGATCCTGACCTAACTTCGCCATACGCTCGTTAGGATCTTTACTGACCACACCAGCAGAAGGCTCCAGTTCCCCACTCAGGATTTTCATGAACGTCGACTTACCGCAACCGTTAGCACCGATCAGGCCGTAACGGTTTCCTTCGCCGAATTTAACGGAGATGTTTTCAAACAGAGGCTTATCGCCAAACTGCATGGTGATGTTCGCTGTTGTGATCAAAATAGGTTCCTACAACAATAATCAGACATGAAAAAAGCTGCCTGATAGCATTGGCAGCTTTTCATCGGAAATTGGCGAGCATATTAACAGATGACGTGAGTTTTATCACGCTTTGTCTGTTCACTGAAGAAAGCGTCCGACAGTACACAGAGACGACAAAAGCGGCATTCTGCCTGAGCGCTACCAATGGCAAAACACTTTACTGACTAAAATATCACCGAATACTGAGAAAAAACTTACCAGCAAGCTGGTGACAGCGATTTCTGCAGGGCTTGACACCGTTTTGGCGGCGTCACCTGATTTTTTTTGTAAAAATACCAACTTTATTGAAGAGTTGTTCCCTGGCAGCCATTTTTTCTTGTTTTATTACAATCATCCTAATATTTCTTAAAAAATAAGTTATTTCTTACCTCACACTTATTCCAGCATATCACTCTGAGCAAACGACCAAGATCACAAGTTACAAAAGATCTAGATCACAAATACAAGTGATTAATTTTACTAGGATAATAACCCATGCACCGTTACAATCCCTGCCCATAAAAACGATAACAGCTCACAGGATAAATGCCTGTTTTTCTTCCCAATATGTGAAAGGTCCTAAGTAAAGATGAGTCCGGAAAATTACCTCCTAGACTGGCAAACAAGTCAAACTAATGCTGAATCCATCTCACCAATTCTTGGCCAGCTATATCGACAAAAAGGCGTCGAAGTGCTGTTGTTCGGTCGTCAGGTAGTCAATGCCTCTGTTATCGACCTGATTAAAGCCCACCGTGTTGGTCGCCGTTATACCGGCTCTGATATTTCCCCTTCCCTGACCCTGCCATTGGTCGAAAAGCTGAACGACATGGACCTGTCGCCTTGCCGTATCGATATTGGTCAGCTGGCACATGCGTACTGGAAAGATCACAATGACGAAAGCCATCTGGACGATTTCCTGACAACGGCACTGGCTGAATCCCTGAGCAGTACACAAACGCTGCAATCACGTGATGTCGTGCTTTATGGCTTCGGACGGATTGGCCGCCTGCTGGCTCGTCTGCTGATTGAGAAAAGTGGCCCAGGCTACCCATTGCGCCTGAAAGCGATTGTGGTCCGCGGTGGTAAACATGGCGATCTGGAAAAGCGCGCCAGCTTGCTGCGTCGTGACTCTGTACACGGCCAGTTTAACGGCAGCATTACTGTTGATGAAGAGCGTAAAGCCATCATTGTTAACGGTAACTACATTCAGGTTATTTATGCAAACAGCCCGGCGGATGTAGATTACACCACCTACGGCATCAACAATGCGCTTGTGGTCGATAACACAGGTATCTGGCGTGATGCTGACGGCCTGAGCCAGCACCTGAAGTGCCCGGGTGCAGCGAAAGTGCTGCTGACTGCGCCGGGTAAAGGTGAGATCAAGAACATCGTATTCGGTGTGAATGAAAAAGACATTCTGAGTGAAGATACCATTATCTCAGCCGCGAGCTGCACCACCAACGCCATTACACCGGTACTGAAAGCCGTTCATGATAAGTACGGTGTACTGAACGGGCACATTGAGACCGTTCACTCTTACACCAACGATCAGAACCTGATCGACAACTTCCATTCCGGCGAACGTCGTGGACGCTCAGCATCACTGAATATGGTACTGACTTCTACAGGCGCAGCCAAAGCGGTGGCGAAAGCACTGCCTGCACTGGCCGGTAAACTGACAGGTAACGCAATTCGTGTCCCTACCCCGAATGTGTCCATGGCAGTGGCTAACCTGAACCTGGATACTGATGTGTCTGCAGAAGAACTGAACATCTACCTGAGAAACGTCGCCTTGAATTCGGCTTTGTCTGGTCAGATAGATTACACCCAATCAACTGAGATTGTATCCAGCGACATAGTAGGCTCTCGCCATGCGGGTGTTGTCGATGGTGCGGCAACTATCGCACAAGATAAGCGCTGCGTGCTGTATATCTGGTATGACAACGAATTTGGCTACAGCTGCCAGGTCGTTCACTGTATGGAACAAATGATGGGCGTTCGCTATCAGACCTTCCCTGCACTGAAATAAGCCCTACACAATAATAACAATATTCTCTTGCTGAACTTTAGCCGCCTGGTAATAACTCACACAGGCGGCATTTTTATTTCCGTGAAACAGGAATCAGAAAAGCCAGTAACAATTAATCCGCAAAACCAACAGCTACTTTTTCAATATCTGCTTCGCCGCTCACCCCTGAAAAATCAGCAAGATTGTCATCGATGCTTGCATTACTGCCCTGGAAGTAAGTCCCGCCATCTGGCACTTGGTCAAAACTCACAGATGTTGCGGGTGTCGTACTTTGGTCGGCTAAGCCCACACTCGCGTTCACAGGTGTCGACGCACTGATTTGCGACAATGCCAATTCAAATGCGCTGTAGACGGCGTCTGAACCATTGAGATCACCGCTCAGGCTACGCTGGGGATTTTTAATTAAGTCAAAACGAAGTGCAGTTTTACCCGCATTATCCGTCTGCTCTATCGTGCCAACAGATTTAACACCCAGACTTGTAATTCTTCCGCTTTCAGACTTAAAGTTCGGAGATTCATCGAACACAACAGTGTTACCGCCGCCCTGGACAAATATGTAATACAGGTTGGAGGTTGTATTTGTCCAGCCCGTCCCAATACGTTTCATTCGGACCTGAATATCGCCTTCATCAATATCGCCAGAATTGTTTAAATCAAAATTAACCGCCACGTCAAATAGCTGATCATCGGGTATGGTCGCTGATAGCTGATTGGCCAGATCAACTTGAATACTCATAGGTTCCGGTGTAAAAAACGAATCATTGACATCTGTTGTCACTATTGAGCCTTGCTGGCTTTCTTTAGTCGTCTGACTGGAACTGGATGAGTCGCTACCACAACCCGTTAACCCCATTGCAGCTAACAACAAATAAGATACTGATGATTTTCTCATTACTTTTCCTTTAATTAATTGTTGCTTTCACCCGTTTTTCTTGAAAAGAGTGATAAATACAAGCACTTTTTTGAAGCGACAAATTCTTGAGATGTATTCAATGCATTTAATTAAGAGTTGATGAAGATCACATCAGTAAAACTCACAGCTCAATAAACAACAAACATCAGAAATAGCTAATGGATGAATGATGCTCTTTCTAAAAAATAAAAAAACCGCCCGAGGTGTCGGGCGGTTTAAAGGCAGGATACATGTATATTTAACGGATCAGAACTTCACTTGGTAGTTCAGGGTGTAAGTACGGCCACGGCCTTTGTAGTCAAAAACTTCTGCAGGACCATAGCTTGAGTACCAACCCGCGGCACGCTGTCCCCAAACTGTACTGTATTCACGATCCAGCAGGTTCTGAATCCCGAAACCAAGGCTACCCACTGGTAACTGATAATTACCTACTAAATCAAATACTGTATAACCATTAATTTCATTGCCGGCTTCATCATCCAGATTAAACAAAGTCTGACTTTGCAGTTTCAGTGCGTAACTATCTTCAAACCAGGCCAGCCAAGCCCCAGCTTTTGAAGCACTTGCATAGTTGATAGATTGCTTCACCCAATCGTCATTAGCATTCTGCACTTCAGATTTCACCAGGTGTCCATTTACACCAGCCTGCAAAGCATTACTCACCCAGTAAGATGCCTGACCTTCCCAGCCATAAACTCGTGTCTTATCATCCAGGAGTTCAATGTTAAGCGTCTTTTTATTGGCGTTCACTTTCTTATCAGACTGAGAGTAATAAACAGCAGTCTGAATGCTCAAATCACTGCCATCATGGCGATAACCAATTTCATAGCTGTTGGTTTTAATGCCAGCCAGTTTCGAGTCATCGACATTGATGCTGCCAGTCAGGTTGTAATGGCCATTGGCATCCGGGCCATCATAAGTGCCAACACCGTAATATTTCGCTGGGTCTGACAGGTCAAAACCCTGAGAAAAATTCGCCCACACCTGATCTGTATCGGTGAGGTGGTAGATAGTGCCTAGATTGAATAAACCGATATCATAATCCGTTTCACCACCCGGTACCGCATCAGCAGACGTGCCATTACCATGGGCGATCGCAACTTGCGTACCTGAAGCAACAAAATCATCCACTTTGTTATTCATGTACTGGAAACGATAGCCACCTTCAACTGTCCAGTCTTCAGTGATCGCATAGTCCGCCTGAATAAAACCAGCGATAGAAGACACTTCGGTACCAGGATAACGGCCAATCATCGAAGCTTTGCGATTCACTAAGCCGCCAGAGTTATAACTGGTCTGACGGTCAAACAGCATCTGATTGCTGTCTAATTTATCGATATAGCCATCAATACCATAAGTCAGAGTCAGGTTATCCAGGGATTTGATCATCGCGGCACGAAGGCTGATCACGTCCGTTTCCTGCTCAGATGCCGCTAAATACGTTGAATAGATAAACGGAATAAAGCTCAGTGTTTCATTACGGTATGATGCCTGAACCAGTAACTCGTGGCTCAGAAAGTCAGTGTTAATGTAATCTACATTAAGCATCAGACGTTCGGTTGAGCCCTGACGATCAGACTCGAAACCGTCTCTGACATCAATCAGACTTTTATCACCTGGATTGCCTGTAATGTTTTTATTTACACCAGCCAGATCCTGACCGAAGTAAATACCATACGGGCTATCTTGCTCACTGCTGTAGTATTGAGCCAGAAGATTTACTGTTTGAGTATCGGTTGGCGTAATTGATAGCGTACCCAG
Organism: Photobacterium sp. WH77; assembly: GCF_022014395.1. Taxonomy (NCBI): domain Bacteria; kingdom Pseudomonadati; phylum Pseudomonadota; class Gammaproteobacteria; order Vibrionales; family Vibrionaceae; genus Photobacterium; species Photobacterium sp. WH77. Next base: position 61,667 of record NZ_JAKLTE010000004.1, read on the forward strand.
TACATCAATCACTTCATTGAATTGGACAGAGCCCTGCGTAATGTCTGGTACAACGATATCGCCATTAGCATCGTAATAGCCCTGTGTTTCACCATAAACAACAGAAGCACGACCTTTTACCAAGTCATTGCCACCGCTGACAGACTGGGCCAGTTTATAATCAAAGTCATCGCTACTATTAAAGCCAGATGTGGTACTGACGTAGCTCTCAAACTGTAGCTCATCACTTTCTGCTTTTTTAGTGACGATATTGATCACACCACCGGTTGCGCCAGCGCCGTAGATCGCAGTAGCGCCAGAAAGAATTTCGATACGATCAATATTAAACGGATCAATAGAATCCAACTGACGGCTGATGAGACGAGAAGAGTTCAGTGATACACCGTCTATCATCACCAGCATCGGACGACCACGCAGGTTCTGACCATAATTGGTTCTGCCCTGGCTGCTTACGTCCAGCGATGGAACCGCTGCAGCAAGAATTTCACCCAGACTTTTACCACCACGGTATTCTTGCTCGATTTGAGCATTGTCGATGTACCAGACAGTGCCTGGAATATCACTGATTGCTTTCGGTGCGCGGCTGGACACCACCACCATTTTTTCTTCCGTTGTCTTATATTCTTGAGCGAAAGCTGCGCTGGATACGAAAGTAGTGGCGGCCACTGCAGCTGCCACTGTCGTCAATTGAAACATCCCTTTTTTCACGGACATGATTACCACTTCTTGTTTTAAGTTAACTACCAATACAGAGTTTGATAATCATACTCATTTGCCACTTTATTTCCATATCCAAGGTAAAAAAAGTTCAATTTTTATGTATTTTTTTAAGGCCTTATATTTAATAAGGATATCTATAAGGCCAGATTGGCACTTAAGAAGCCTTGGCATACTCAGTGACCAAGCGCTCTGTTACCCATTCGATCATGCCCTTATCACTTTCAATATCGAAGACAGATTTTTGACAAAGCTGATTGATAATCCGCGCACTGCGCCATGCCATCAGGCTCAGTTGAGGCTCGGCTATACCATGACTGTGCATGCCGGCATTCACCGCAAAGATTTTATTGTCAGCGCTGCCTTTCCATTTCAATTCGAAATTAGCCGTCATGCCATATCGGCCTTTTTCATCCAATTCCAGTAACGGCAGAATGGATTTCAGACATTGTGGATACGGTGAACTGAAGCCGGTCGCCAGGATAATGATATCGGCTTCATGCGCTTCCACCTGCTGGCTCAGTGCATTGAGTGACTGAATAGCAAAACCACCAGACAGATTGTCAACGACATTAACCGTTCTGTGCGGCAGCAGTCGTACCCACTTGTCTTCTTTCAGGACATCAAACCGATAGTAAAGCTCGCGATAAATCGCTAACAAAGCTGCCTGTGTCACACCATCTGAAGTCAGTTTCTGTGCATCAATTTCAGACTGTTTGACTGACGGCTCCAAGTCCAGGAATGTTTCGACATATTCAGGTGTGAAGAACTCATTGGTGAATGCCGCTTCGTCAAGTGGCTGGAAATTCGAACGACGGGATAACCAGTCCAGGCTTTTCACTTTGCCCCACTTACCGTTCAGCACGTTCAGGAAAATATCAGCACCACTCTGACCACCACCGACAACCATGACGCGCTTACCAGTAAAATCACGATCACGCAGCCCCATTTCAGCTGCATGAAACACCTTGTCACTGATGTGCGGCTTGGCACAATCAGGGATGAACGGCACCTTGCCTGTGCCGATACAAAGATTTTTCGCTAAGTAAGCACCATTCGTCGTTTCAATTTCAAACGCTTCTCCCGTGTACTCAATATTCTCCACACGGCTTGAGAACTGTACGTTTGATAACTGGTGTGCTGTCCAGGCCAGATAATCGGAAAATTCATGACGACTGATACAACTCAGCTCTGCAGACAAAAAACGATAAAACTTTTTCTGATCAACCAGGTATGACAAAAATGAGTATGGGTTTTGCGGATCAACAGCCGTCACCAGGTCTTTCAGAAACATGGTCTGCATATTGGTGTTGTCCAGCAGCAGCCCCGGATGCCAGGAAAAAGATTCACGACCTTCAAAAAAGCAGGCATTTAGCTCAGTTTTACTTTCAATAAGTGCCGCCACACTCAGATTGAACGGCCCTACACCCACACCCGCCAAGTCCAGACATTGTTTATGATTATTCATTTTCATTTCTATTTCCTTATTGTTATCGGGCTAAAACCAATGGGTTATCAAGCATGTCGTCCATGTCCGGCAGCATTCGGGACGCACTGCTATCAGTGCTGTGTCTGAACTTCGCCAGATTTAATCCAATACGCAAAATTCGGGGTTTAAACAGATCCAGCCGCTCATACCGCTCTTCCAGTTCAGGATGCTGGGAAATATGCTCACCGATTCGATCGCCAAGCAAGCGATAGAACTGCTGCTCTGTGAATCCCAGCTTTTCAACTAATGGAGAGATAAAACGCAGCACTGTGACGAAATGACCCGTTTGCAAATCATGGATGATCAGCTCTTCAGGTAAGCGTACCGTCACGGCTTTGACCATAGGATCAAGCGAGTCCTGTTCGGGCAAATCACGCTCAACCAGACGCATATCGCCTTGGAAATCTTTCAGCAGAATGCGTTTGGGTGCGAAATTTTCCATCACGATAGTAATATTCTGGCCGTGAGCAATCAGCGACACGCCATATTTAGTCAGCAAGTGATAAAAAGGTATTACGACAGCATCAAAGAGTTTGGTCAGCCATGCTTCAACAGACAGCCCTGACGCTGCAATGTATTCGCCGATCAGCGGATTGCCCTGAGAATCAGACTCCATCAGGGCAGCCATCAAAATGGCAGATTCATTTGTTCTCAGCTTAGAGGCCAGAGATTCACGCCAGATAACACCCAGCAGTTCGTGATATCGGTATGGCGCTTTTTCCAGCAGCTTGTAATCCGCTTGCGCTGCATAAGCCGAAGCCGGCTCCTGCAACACTTCAGCCTCTTTACCCAGCAAGAGCGGATCGTTTTTAAAAACCTGATCGATCCAGTCTGATGCCAGCGGACCCGCCAAAATATAACGACCAGGAATACCCCGATAACAGGAAGTATTCATGATTGTCAGCGGTAACTTGATATCATAGCCCTGTGGCCGGGATACATTACTCAGGGTACGGATAGACAGTTGCGGCAAAAAGTAGTCGCCAAACTCACCAAGATACAACAACGATTTGTCAGCCATTTCTCGGACAAATAACAATGATAATTTTTGAGACCACTGCCAGGGATGCACTGGTACCAGAGTATAATCCTGCTGCTCTACCTCACATTGAGCTAATACACGCCCTAGCTTCGCCTGTTCTGCTTCAGAGACCGCCGAGTCAACCAGCTCCTGCCAATGGGTGCGTGCGTTGGTTGATTTTTGCAAAATCGAATGATGAACGGCAACCCAGCCTAACTGAAATGCACGTTGCGATTCCGGAGCGTAGAGGTCAAGATCATCCGTCCCCCACCCTCTGCGGCCTTTATTAAAAGCAAACTTCGGATGACCGTCGAAATAGGTCTGCTGCAACTCACAGCTCAAACTGACCAGATCTTTCACTGTCATAGCCTGTTTTTTCTCTGCCAGCTTACAGTCACCCAGCAAGGTGGCATTCAAATCTTCAAAATGCTCGGCTAATGCTTCATCCGGTATGTTGAGCAGGCTTTGAATATCCATCATGAATTGAGTGGCTAGCAATGACCCGGTATCCGGTATGCGCGTGACAGTCTGCGGGTCAATCACCACTTGCCCCCAAATGTTTGCTTTTCCTTCGAACCGGTAGCTGACACCATGATCCAGATTCAGGATAAACCCGTCTTCTGACACCTGAAACTGAAAAGCCTGCTCATAGGCAAACTCGCTGATCATCTTGGCCACGATGGCACGATTCGCCTGAGGCCAGTACTTTTGCAACGCCTGTTGAATCATCACCATTGTTCCTCAAAGAATGCACCGCGCTTCAGCATCAGCAGCGCTGAACGTTTATGCGGAAAATTAAATTCAAACAGCTTCTGATAACCCACTTCTTTAATCCGGTTAAACAGGCGCTGGTTATCTGAACGGGGTTCAAGAACAATGCGAGTCGTGCGCACATCATCAATAAACAGATAATGACTGATTGCACGCATCCAACAGTTAAAATACCTCGGCCCGCGGAACTGGTCTTCACCCACTAATAAATGGATACCGCGATCATAAGGCTGCACGTCATAATAAGGGCTGAGTCTGTCTTCGCACACCCAGTAAGCCTCAACATAACCAAATGCTTCGCCGTTGAACTCACCAATCAGCGGAATAATGTGCGGGTCATTCAATCGGGACTGAGCAAACTCCGCCAGATCGTCTTTACTCCAGGCCTGCTCCCAGAAATGCGCGACACGGGGATCATTCATCCAGCGAACAAATCGATCCAGATCCCGCTCCATATCAAAGACGCGAAAAGAGATGTCAAGATCGGCCTGATGATCAAAGCGCTGGTAAACAGTACCGGTTGGCATGACAGGACGCAGCGGATGATGGCGGTACTGGTTGTTTGTCTGCACTTCAATCAACGGAAAGTGGCTCGATACCGTGTGGCGATGCCATTGCGCGGGCATCTGGTAAAACAGCGATTTATATAACGCCGCCCCTTCACATAACGGCAGCCATTTTGCCAGCTCGGCCAGAATCACTTCAGAGGCTTCCAGTTGAAAACAATTGCAGTCAAACTGTTGACTGAATTCGCCATCCAGATCAGCAATCAGCTGTTCTATCACCTGAGGATTGACAAGATCACTTTCCGATAGCGTCAACTGCACGCGAAGTGGGTTTTCGCTTCCTTCAACCACTTGAAACGTCTTTGCATTAAACATTCATGGCTTCCTTTACATTGATGAGTGGATTGGGCAGATCAAAGTAGATCACGGCTGGATCCGGAATGGAGTTTTCATTGAAATTCTGCAGGTAACAGAAGAAGTTTCCTTTGCAGCACAGACCTTCGTCATTGAGCACATAGTCGAGACAGGCGGAGTCGCTGACGCCCTGATCTTTAAGCGCTTCAAGCTGTTCGCGAAGAATGGCAATCAGCGTCATTTCTTCAATTTCAGCGCCAGCACAAATAGAACCGATGACGTTAAATGTAGAGTTAATAATCAGGTAGTAAGCAAAGTAGCGACGTACTTTCTCCTGGCTCCAGTAATTTTCGACATCCTGCCTGGTGTCGCTCAAGGCATCTGCAAATCGCTCGAAAGCCAGATCGGTATATCCGGTTCCCTGACAATCCCGGTAATACATGCCGACCGGAAAACCCTCTTGCAATTGCAGAACAATGTTTTGCTGGTGAGCCAGAAATACCACGCCATAGTTGGCCTGAAGGTTAAACAAAGGAATAACGCAATGCTCACAATACGCCTGGAACCAGGCTTTCGCAGCTTGCTCTGAGCTAATTTTCTGACTGGCGGCATAATCGGCAACCCGTGTTGCTAACAGGCTTTTGCCACCAAATGGATTTTGCTGTGCCAAGGTTGCCAGCACAACCGCTTCTTCATTTTCCTTGTCTGCTAACGGATTGTCACGAAACGCCACCAGAGATTCATCTATGGCTTTTCCGTTTTTATCAATCAGCCCCAGATAGGCAGGTTCCTGCATCAGCTGAAACCCTTTCCCGTTACCCAGCACATGCTGAATATCTGTCTCTGAAAAGAGCTGATTCAAACGAATACCACGAATCACTTCTTTGACCGACAGGTTACGAATTGAGTTTGTCAGTTTCACACTCAGCGAGAATTTCAGCATGTACGGCAAAGAAGGCGCGTACAATGAACGCGTCGACGAGGTTGGATACCAGTCGCATCCTGATTCCCCTAAGTCTTTAATCAACCCCTTCTCGCAGTATTCAATGACATCCGGATACTGACCAAATACTTGCCACTGCCAGGGATGCACTGGAAGCAGAACCTGATTATCAGTAAGCGATTCTAACAGTGCCTGATTAAACCTTGCGTCAGAGCGAATCAGCTCGGACATGCGCTCTGTGACGGATTGTTCAGCAGAGCTGCCAGACACAGTGATAGATGAATCAACAGCCAGCCAGCGAAGGGGAAAATGGCTGCCAAACTCAGGAGAAAACCGTTTCGCATCGTCTGTACTGAACTGTTCACGACTCTTAGGAGCCGGATGAAAAGAGTGGCCAATCAGCAGCCCCTGCTCCGCTTGCTGAAAATTCAACGCCTGGTTAAACAGCACCTCACCATAGGGGCTTTGGCTGGTAGCACTGTAGGTATTGTGGTGACTTTCCATAACACGTTTGATGAAAATATGTTTTTGTTCTTCTGTCACCAAACCAACCAGCGAGGGCTCTTCCAGAATAAGAGCGACCAGCTCTGGAAAGCTGATTTCACTGGATGTCCCGGCATCCAGCAAGGCCGGAAAATGATATTCATGAACACCCAAAGAAGAGTAATAACGAAGAGGAATACGAATTTGCTGCTGATTGGCTAGCGGAATCAGAAAACTCGTACCTTCGCTTCCTGACTCAAACTGAATGGATGAACATTCTCTGGCAAGCGCATTTAAGAAACAGGCCGCGGCAACATCATGCTGATCCGAGGTTAAGTTTGCGCAGGATGTGTTATGTATTTTCATAATGAACTCATTGCATTAACAATTGTGTCAAATGCTAATGATTATCAAAAACATAATCAATACTTTTATGTTAATTCTATTTGAATTTTTTATATGGCAAATTCTGTTATTGAGACTTGGTATCTGACTGAGCTAAAAGTAAAAAAGCCAGCAATCATTGCTGGCTTTCGAAACAAATGCAGTGCTTTTTACCAAAACACACTCTGTGACTTAGATATCGACTGTAAACGCTACTTTCGCATCAAATACAGGAAATAACCGCCGCCTATCACTGAAGCGAGCAAGCCCGCGGGAAATTGCCAGGGGAACCATAGGTTTCGCCCTATCCAATCGGCAACCATCATCAGGCAACCACCCAGTAAACAGGCAACAATGAGTTGTCGGCTTGCCGTGTACTGGTTGAGGGTGCGCGCCATATGCGGGGCAAGTAACCCGACAAAACTCAATGGACCAATCACGATAGTGCAAAGCGTTGTCAAACCCGCAACCAGTAACAGCAATAACTGCCTGACTCGCCGGCAATCCAGGCCGACACTGGTTGCACTGACTTCACCCAACCCAATCAGGTCGATCCAGCGACTCAGCGACAAAGTGACTATCAGCAGCCCGCCGACACCGATAGCCAGTAAGGTGACATCCTGAGCTGAAACCAAATAGGTGGAACCTGAAAGCCAGGTCAGCAAAGCGCGGACATTATCCTGCCCCGAGGACATCGCGATGCGCAGGAAAGCATCAAGGCCGGCACTTAATGCTATGCCTGTCAGCAAAGTCTGCGTAGGTGCAAACTGATGCTTCTTGCCCATCAGCCAGATCACTGCAGTTACGAGCAACGCCCCCGCCGTACCCAGCATGACTTGTTCATGACGTTCAACGGAAATACCAAGCAATGCACCGATAACCAGTGCCAGAGCGGCTCCTGAACTGATACCCAAGACTTCAGGGCTTGCCATGGGGTTGGTTGTCACACGCTGAATAATCGTACCTGCCAGTGCCAGACCAATGCCCGCAAGCAGAGCCACAGCCACCCGGGGGAAACGGTATTCCCAGACAGCGTCCGTAAAAGTCACGGACCAGCCTTGCTGCCCCTGGCCCACGGTGATCGCCAGGATCAAGCATAAAGATGCAAACACAGACAAAATCAGCACGGTCTTTTTAAAATCACGCTGATGGTAGTGAGCAGTACTTTCATCCCTTGCTCTAAGCTCGGACTGTAAGGTTTTTCGCCTCAGCAGCCAAAGTAAAAACGGTGAACCTAACAAGGCGGTCATGGCACCCGTTGGCAGCATCTCGCCGCCGACACCAGAGAATGGCTGAATGATGAGATCAGCCAGCAGCAGCATCAGCGAGCCAATCACCCCACTGAGCAGAATATTCTGATGCAACTTCCGGCTACCCAGCATACGCGCAACGGCTGGTGCAACGATGCCGACAAAACCAATCAGCCCTACTTCGCTGACCACGCTTGCCGTCATAAAAATGGCCAGCCCCAGACACAACACTTTAATCTGTTTAACGTTTATACCCAGCGAGCTAGCAACGCCATCGCCCAGTTGCAAAGACGCTAACGGGCGCTGCAATAACATTAAAGCAGCCAGCGGTAAGAGCGTCATAGGCAGCAAAGTCGTGACTGTATCCCACCCGTTTTGATTCAGCGTACCCGCACCCCAGACAAAAACAGACGACAAAGTCTGCTCATGAAGCAGTAACAGCATGGTATTGACAGAACCAAAAAACAGGCTGATCACCATGCCAGCCAGTACCATATGAACAGGCGCGAACCCCCGTTTAGCCGACAGCAGAAACACCAGAGCTGTAGCCAGAGAGCCCCCCAGAAACGCAGGAAAAAATGAAGGTGTTGCTAAAGATGCCGGCAATAACAAGATACCCAGTACCATACCCAGCTCGGCACCAGAGGCCACACCCAGGGTCGTTGGCGATGCAATTGGGTTGCGTAACACAAATTGCATGACAGCCCCTGCAACTGCCAGGGAAAAACCACATAACACCGCAACCACCAGGCGAGGCAAATACGTCAGGTTAACAATAATGTGCTGGTAATTGGTGGGATCGTAATTGAGCAGCGTTTCCCAGAGTAATGGCAACCCTTGCGAATAAGGCACGGTAAGATTGAGCAGATAGCCAATAACGACTATCAGGCCCGGTATAATCAACAGCAGCCGGGTTTGTTGGCCCGAGCGCAGCAATGAATCCATCAAAGTAACCTGGGACGGCATTAGTTCTGTGTCAATGCTTGTGTAATGAAATCGCTAAAGCGCTGCGCTGAGACTAAACCACCAAAAGTCCAGATCGCAGGCAACTCATAAACGGAATCCGAACGGGTAAACGCCATCACCTGCCAGAGTGGTGATTGAATCAGCTTCTTTTGCTCATCCGCTTTCAACGGGCCGAAAATCATCACATTCGTGTTTTGATGTTCAGCCATTTTTTCGATACCGGCTGTGGTGAATCCCCACATATTGGTCGGCTCCTGCCAGTCGTTTTTCAGCCCCATCGCCGTAATAGTGTCCTGAGTCAGAGACCCTTCACTGTGAATACGCAGGGTTTTATCATTGATAAACCGAACAAACATCAAAGGTTTTTGCCCTGCCTCAGAAGCAAGGACTTTATCACCGTTTTGCTTGAGGTGAGCCGATACGGTTTCAATAACAGATTGCGCCCTTTGCTCTTTGCCCAGCACTTTTCCTAACTGCTGAGTCACCTTAACGGCATTGGCAAGCGGTGTTTTCGAATCGCTGTAAATGGTGTACACCAGTGTCGGCGCAATGGCATTTAGCTGCTGATAGACAGGGCTCATGTGATTGCTGACCAGGATAACATCTGGCTGCATCTCTGCCAGCAACTCCAGATTGGGTTCTCGCCGTGAGCCGACATTCATCGCTGAATCGGGCAATGCAGGCTCGCCTACCCAGGTACGGTAACCGTCTTTATCCGCGACACCTGCGGGTATCACCCCCAAACTCAGCACGGTTTCTGTCAGCGCCCAGTCCAGTGCCACCACTTTCTCAGGCGGCTCAGTAAATTCTGTTTCGCCTAACTCGTGCTTTATCGTCATCGCCTGACTCTGAAAAGTCAGTACGGTAAAAAGCAATGCGATAGTCTTTCTCACGGTCTTTCCCTGTTTTTATTGCTATGGAATGTAACTGATCGGTTGGCCGGTTTGCGGATGCGAAAACAGCGCCAGCTCCATGCCATATATCTTCTTGAGAACATCAGGGGTCATCATCTCTTCTGGCGCCCCTTGTGCGATCACTTTACCTGAATGCAAAGCAATTAAGTGGTCGCTGAACTTGGCTGCCATGTTGACATCATGCAACACCATGATGACAGTCAATCCAAGGCTGAGGTTCAATTCCCTGATTAAATGCAGCAATTCATATTGGTGGGCGACATCCAGCGCAGAAGTCGGTTCATCCAGCAAAATACACTTGCTCTGTTGTGCCAGCAACATGGCGACCCAGGCCCGTTGTCTTTCACCGCCAGACAAGGTAGCAACAAAACGATCAGCAAAGTGGGCCAGCCCCACTCTCTCAATCGCTTCATCGACTAACAGGTAATCGTGCTGGCTGTAACGACCGAATGCACCTTTCCAGGGATACCGGCCAAAACACACCAATTCGCGCACTGTCACACCATCTGTGATCGGTGGATGCTGAGGCAGATAAGCGACATTGAGAGCAAATGTCTTACTGTCAAACTTCTGAACAGGCTGATCTTTGAGCAAAACTTGCCCGGCAGCAGGCACATTTTGCCGGCTGAGCAGTTTCATCAGAGTGGATTTGCCACAACCATTATGGCCGAGCAAAGTCGTGACTTTTCCGGGTTCAAAGGCCAGTGACGTAGGATGAAGAATCCGTTTCCCGTCCACATCAAAGGCAGCGTCAATGAGTTGATACATGAATGCGGTAATGTGTTGCACAACAGAGTGCACGAACTTTATCACAGCCTACTGTTAATGATAATAGTTTTCACAACCATTAATTAGATGTAGGATACCCATCACTAATCTCAAGTGAGAACGAGAACACTTCTCCTTTGCTTTGTATCACCTGATTTTCACACTCATTTCCAGTCAGGACGGGAACATGACGCACGATGCCAGCCGAACACAACGTCGCTTTCACCTTACCCTTATCGCGCTTATCGCTGCCTTAATGGGCATCGGACAAAATGGTTTATTAGTGTCACTTCCCTTTCTTGTTGAACACTCCGCATTTGGCTTGCCCACCTGGTCGATTGTGATTGCGATTGGCAGTTTCCTGTTTCTGCCTTCGGCACCTTTCTGGGGCAGCTTCAGTGACCGGAACGGGCCAAAAACTGTCGTTCTTCAGGCGTTAGCCGGAATGGCGGTCAGTTTTCTGCTTCTACTCATTTTCACCGCCCTCAGCAATGAGTTCAGCGAACAAACCTACCTGTGGCTGGCCGGGCTTATAGTGGCGCGTATCATTTACGGCTGTACTGTGGCAGGTATGGTGCCGGCCAGTCAGCACTGGGCGATATTACTGTGCGGTGAAGGCAACCGCCTGCAAGCCATAACATCCGTCAGCATCGGGCTGAGCACAGGACGGCTGATTGGCCCTTTGCTGGCGATGGGCGCTTTACAACTGCACACCTATGCACCACTGATGCTGATGGTCGCATTTCCAGTGATTGCCTTACTTGGCGCCTGCTGGCTGCCCAAACCAGCTTTTACGCCGAAAGCGGATTCAGAAAAAACATCGCCGCCAGGCAAGTCACGCAAACTGCCGGAAATGACGCTGCTGCCGTTATTACTGACAGGTTTATTGCTTTGCACGGTTGTTGCTTTGCTGCAATACAGCCTGTCGCCTTTAATTGAATCGATCACCATGTGGGCCACAGATGACATCAGTCAGGCTATTGGCTTGCTGCTGACTCTGAGCGCCGCGTTTACCCTGTTGACCCAGGTGCTGGTGATCAAAAAGAAGAAACTGGACATCGACACCATGTACCGGCTGGGCGGCTTTGCCCTGCTGGCTGGTTTCGTGCTTTTCCTCAACTCGGCTTTCTGGGTATTCACTATCGCCATGGTCGTGGTTTCCGTAGGCGCTGCACTTTTAGTGCCGGCATATACGTCAATGGCAACACAAACCAACCCGGAAAAACCCGGAAAGATCGCCGGTTTGATTTCGATGTCGCATACCCTGGGTTATGGTCTGGCATCTTTACTTGCCAGTACGGCTGTCATTTTCCCGCAATTACCGGTTTGGGTCTGTATTGGCTTCGCGGTTTTAGTGGCCGGGATTGCCTTTACCCGCCGGAAGGAAAAAGAGGCGGTGAGTGTTGTTTAAGGGTGGTCGCGAAGTGATCACAAATGTAGCGTTTGTGCCTTGTAACCCCTCCTAGCCTCCCCCTTGAAAAGGGGGAGGAACAGCACCGAATCTATTGTGAGCACGATTATCCCCTCCCCTTGGCAAGGGGAGGGTCAGGGTGGGGTTCGTGAAGTGAGCACATATTTGGCGTCTGTGCCCAGTAACCCCCTCCTAACCTCCCCCTTGAAAAGGGGGAGGAACTATTCGAGTGTGTTGTGAGTACGGATATCCCCTTTGCCTGACAAGACGGACAAACATGAAAAAGCCCGCGACATGCGCGGGCTTATTTTTTCATTTCAGCTTAGCTGACTTGTACTTATTTCTTACCCAGATGCAGCCAGGTTTCCACCACGGTATCCGGGTTCAGTGAAACAGAATCGATGCCCTGCTCCATCAGCCAGTCGGCCAGATCGTCATGGTCAGATGGGCCCTGACCGCAGATACCGACATATTTCCCGGCTTTACGGGCTGCTTTAATGGCCATCGACAGCATGGCTTTCACGGCTTCATTACGCTCATCAAACATATGGGCGATTTCACCTGAGTCACGGTCCAGACCCAGCGTCAGCTGTGTCATGTCGTTGGAACCAATCGAGAAGCCGTCGAAGTACTTCAGGAACTCTTCGGCCAGAATCGCGTTCGATGGCAGCTCACACATCATGATGACTTTGAGGCCGTTCTCGCCGCGACGCAGGTCGAATTTCGCCAGCAGATCAATTACAGAAGCCGCTTCGCTCACGGTACGCACGAATGGGATCATCACTTCAACGTTACGCAAACCCATGGTATTGCGAACACGTTTAATCGCTTCACATTCCAGTGCAAAACAATCCTGGAACTTAGGCGACACGTAACGCGATGCGCCACGGAAACCAATCATCGGGTTTTCTTCAACCGGTTCGAAGTTCACACCACCAACCAGATTGCGGTATTCGTTCGATTTGAAGTCTGACATCCGTACAATCACACGCTTCGGCCAGAATGCGGCAGCCAGGGTGGAGATCCCTTCGGTCAGTTTCTGAATGTAGAACTCAACCGGGTCGGAGTAACCAGCGATGCGGCGATCAATTTCAGCTTTCAGCTCGTCCGATTGCGCGTCATAGTTCAGCAGCGCTTTCGGGTGAATGCCGATCATCTTGTTGATGATGAACTCCAGACGCGCCAGACCCACACCTTCGTTTGGAATGCAGGCGAAGTCGAATGCACGATCCGGGTTGCCCACGTTCATCATGACTTTCAGTGGCAGTTCAGGCAAGTTGTCCACTTCAGAGCGGCGGATTTCGAAATCCAGCTCGCCTTCGTAGATAAAGCCCGTTTCGCCTTGTGCACAGGAAACTGTCACGATCTGGCCGTCTTTGAGCAGCTCAGTGGCGTTACCACAACCGACAACGGCAGGAATACCCAGTTCACGGGCAATGATCGCCGCGTGACAAGTACGACCACCACGGTTAGTCACGATGGCAGCCGCTTTCTTCATGACAGGTTCCCAGTCCGGGTCAGTCATATCAGCCACCAGCACATCACCAGCCTGTACCTGATCCATTTGGTCGAGATGATTCACCACACGGACCACACCGGTACCGATGCGCTGACCGATAGCACGACCTTCAACCAGAGATGTACCCTGGCCATTCAGGTGGAAACGCTCCATCACATTGGCATCATCACGGGAACGAACGGTTTCCGGACGCGCCTGAACAATCATCAGCTCACCGGTGATACCATCTTTCGCCCACTCGATGTCCATCGGACGACCGTAGTGTTTTTCGATGATCATGGCTTGCTTCGCCAGAGCCTCGACTTCGGCGTCGGTCAGGGAGAAGCTGTTTTGCTCTTCGGCGGTTGTGTCCTGAATAACAACTTGTGTACCCAGGGCTTTACCTTCACCGTAAATCATTTTCTGAAGCTTAGAGCCCAGAGTACGGCGAACGACGGCAGGATTACCGGCAACCAGGGTAGGTTTATGTACGTAGAATTCGTCCGGGTTAACCGCGCCTTGCACGACCATTTCACCCAGACCTACAGAAGAAGTGATGAACACGACCTGATCAAAGCCAGATTCAGTGTCCAGTGTAAACATCACACCGGAAGAGGCTTTATCAGAGCGTACCATGCGCTGAATACCCGCAGACAGTGCCACACCTTTATGGTCAAAACCCTGGTGAACACGGTACGAGATAGCACGGTCGTTAAACAGAGAAGCAAATACGTGTTTCACGGCTTCGAAAACTGAATCGATACCGCGAACGTTAAGGAAAGTTTCCTGCTGGCCTGCGAATGAGGCATCTGGCAGGTCTTCAGCGGTTGCAGAAGAGCGTACAGCGACGGACAACATCTCGTCACCTTCACCCAGTTCCTTGTAGCACTGACGAATGTCCTGCTCAAGGTCGGCTGGCAACGGTGCTTCATACACCCATTTACGGATAGTATCACCCGCCTGCTTCAGCGCGTTCACATCATCGACATCCAGCGTATCCAGCAGATCGTAAATACGATCATTCAGGTTATTGGCTTCCAGAAACTGGTTGAATGCATAAGATGTTGTTGCGTAACCGTTAGGTACTTTCACGCCAGCATTCGCAAGATTGGCGACCATTTCGCCCAGCGATGCGTTCTTACCACCAACTTTATCAACGTCGTTCATTGATAAAGCATCATACCAAACAACATTCTGTTGCACGGGAAGTCTCCTTGTATTGGATCAGCTGTATAGTGTGGGCAAACTCTTAACGGAAACGATTGCTTTAGCATTCAAAAAAAACTTGCTTCAGAATAGTAACCGTTCGAGACAAACTGCTGGCAAAACCTTGCTCAGCAGAACACTTACCCTGTAGGGTTATAGTTATAAATTGTATGTTGGCCTCAATCGTTACAGGATCATCTAAAGGACTCAACTTATTATGCGCCGCAAATCTGATTTTCGTGATGTGTTTTACGTTTCTGACGGTACAGCGATTACATCTGAAACACTTGGGCATGCCGTACTCGGTCAATTTAACCTCGAGATTCGCCAAACCACACTGCCTTTTGTTGAGTCGGTTGAACGCGCTCAGCAAGTCAAAGAAAAAATTGATGAAGCTCATCGGGTATCCGGCATCGAGCCACTGGTTTTTTACTCCATCGTTCTGCCTGAAGTAAAAGCCGTTATTAATCAATGTCAGGCCAAATTGTATGATGTGCTTGACGCTCTGGTGCAACCTCTGAGTAAAGATTTGAACATGCAACCCAATGCCATGCTGGGCCGCTCACACAGCATCAGCCGTGATGTGGCAAGCTATCAAGACAGGATCGCAGCCATCGAGTACACCCTGGCTCATGACGATGGAATATCCCTGAGTAACCTGGATAAGGCCGATATTATTCTGCTTGGCGTATCAAGATGTGGCAAAACCCCTACCAGCCTCTATCTGGCCATGCAGTTTGGCATTCGTGCAGTGAACTACCCCTTCATAGCTGACGATATGAACAGCCTCAGACTACCCAAAGGGATTGAGCCTTATCGTTACAAAACATACGGTTTAACCATAGATACAGAGCGCCTTGTCACCATACGCAATGAGCGCTACGCCAACAGCCAGTATGCCAGTGAAGGGCAATGTGAAAGTGAGTTGTCAAAAGTAGAGGCAATGTTCCGCCGCGAAGCGATCCCTTATCTCAACACCACCTCTCTGTCGGTTGAAGAGATCTCAACCCGGTTGCTGGATATCAGCGGCCTGAAACGCAGAATGTGTTAATAAAATAGTATTGATAATGTTATAAAATTAACTACACCATTAACTAAACCATAGTGTCAAACTATGGTTTAGTGGTTTTCCTGCGTCACGAATATTTCTCCTCCCGATTTGCTGAGTGTATGCATTATCCCGCCGCCAGACAGCGTGTCTCAGCTTTGAGAGTGAAAAAACCTCGCAATTTGAACTAATTAATGAAAACTTTTCTGCGCCCACCTTATTACTCAAAAAAGCTCCAATCGTTGAAATATGCTTACTGAGAAAGGAATAAATTAATCCAACTAGAGGTGGCAAATGAATAAGCCATTTTGGGGTTTTACGCTTAATCTGGGAATTATTGTAACGCTGACTGCCTGTGGTGGCGGCTCAGGCAGTGATTCTGGCGATGCATCAGGTGGCAGCGGTCAGCTTGAACACCAGGCCAGACTGACCTTCGTCAATACAGCCCGCGAGCAAGTGAATGTATTTGTGCAAAACGGCTCAGATGCGAGCACTACCAGTTTGTTCACCACAGGTAATATGCAAGGAGGCCCGATCAGCGACAGCACACATCGCGAGTATATGCACCGTTGGGGCGGCAGTTCAGCCCAGCCTGTCTCCATTGGTATCTGGGACACCAAATACCAGTTGGAAGAAGAACCGGCGCAGACAAATACCCTGCTCAACAATGGTGAGGACTGGTGGACGATTGTCTGGCTGGATGGGGAAACCACCAATAGCTTCAGAGTGACCTCTATCCGACGCGATAACGACGATGACGTACCGGATGATCAGTACGGGTTCAGAGTCTTTACCAACACAGACATCAAAATTGATTACCAGTCAGCCACAGCCACTGGCTCAACCAATGTTGCTGCAGGTAAAGTCTCGTCAACCATATTGATGGCAAGTTGTGGTGATAAGTTTGAAATTTCAGCGACCAAAGGTCAGGACGGCGAGGTGGTAGATCCGCAGCAACTGGATCTTTGTTTACCTAACCTGGAGCCAGGGGATACCTACCTGCTGATTACCAGTGATGACACCATTCTGTACACAGTCGAAGAATAATCGCAGGCAACATGCGATGGCAATAATAACAACATCAATGCATCCACGATGACATTGGGCAATCAACAATAATAATTGGGAAAAATGCGCATTCGCCAATACGGCAGTTTTTACTCGCACGGAGAGCCTACATACAACAAAGCGGTCGGTGTTCTCAGTCACTCTATGTCATGCGCTTTTTGGGGAAAGCAGAGTGCATAATGAGGATAAGCACCCACAGATTCAGTAGGCAGCGGTGGCAACGCCCCAGACATTTTATATGTCTGGGGCTCTTTTCATTATGCCGTCACCAGTTCCGCCTGTTCAGTGCGTTTCAAAAACGCATAGGTGGCCCCCGTCAGAATCGTACCTGCTGCAATCGCGACCAGATACATCAGCACAGGTGTAATGGCGTTAGGAATGAACAACACAAACAGACCACCATGCGGTGCCATCAGTTTTGCCCCAAACAGCATAGACAATGCACCGGTTAACGCGCCGCCAGCCATGCAGCTTGGAATCACTCGCATGGGATCACGAGCGGCAAATGGAATCGCCCCTTCTGAGATAAAACACAGTCCCAGCACGAAAGAGGCTTTACCCGCTTCCTGCTCAGGCTGTGAAAACTTACGCTTAGCCAGGAAAGTGGCCAGACCCATGCCAAGCGCCGGTACCATACCGGCGGCCATCACGGCCGCCATCGGGCCATAGGTTTGTGATGCCAGCAGACCGACACCAAAGGTATAGGCCGCTTTGTTGACCGGGCCACCTAAATCAAAGCACATCATACAGCCCAACAGAATGCCCAGCAGCACAGCGTTGGTTGAACCCATGTTGTTCAAAAATTCAGTCAACCCGTTCATGGCCGCAGACACCGGACCGCCAACGATGTAGATCATCACCAGTCCGGTGATCAGGCTGGCTAGCAGCGGAATGATAAGAATGGGTTTCAGTGCTTCCATCGAAGAGGGTAAACGCACGTTTTCTGCAATCAGCTTGGCACTGTACCCCGCCAGGAAACCGGCAACGATACCACCAAGGAATCCGGCCCCGGTAGAACTGGCCAGCATACCGCCAATTAAACCCGGCGCCAGACCCGGACGGTCCGCGATAGAGTACGCGATATAGCCCGCCAGCACTGGAACCATCAGTGCAAAGGCCGAGCCGCCACCAATTTGCATTAATGCCGCAGCTAAGGTGCCCTCTTCTTTGAACGCTTCAATACCGAACACAAACGACAGGGCGATAGCCAGACCACCGGCAACCACCAATGGCAACATGTGCGATACGCCCGTCATCAAGTGCTTGTAAGGACCGGTTTTCTCTTCTTTGGCTGACGGCGTGGCCGCGCCGGAGGCTTTACCATGAAACACGGAAGCCGAAGCAAAAGCATTGTCGATTTCCTGTCGGGTTTTCTTCAATGCGGCACCGGTACTGGTTTTATACAGTCGCTTTCCTTCGAAACGAGACAGATCCACTTCTATATCGGCAGCAATGATCACCAAATCAGCCGCTGAAATATCTTCAGCCGTCAACTGGTTCTTGGCTCCCACCGAGCCACGGGTTTCGACTTTAATGCTATACCCCTGGCATTTGGCTTCTGCTTCCAGCGCTTCTGCTGCCATAAAAGTGTGTGCGACCCCTGTCGGGCATGCCGTAATGGCAACAATGTGCTGAGCCGCAGAAGTTGATGCGGACTCTGCAGCGACGGGCTCCGCCTGCTCCAGCACAGTTGCCTGTGATACCGCCGATTGCAGGAAGGCATCAGGATCAGCCAGGCAGCCTGCCATGTCGCCGCGATACACTTTTTTACCAACAAAACGGCTCAGATCCACCGGGCAGTCTGCAATTACTACCACAGCATCTGCCTGCTCTATGGCGGTTTGTGACAGCGGTGTCACCGGCATAATACTGGACTGGGCTTCAATCTCAGCCTGCCAGTTCAGCGCTTTCGCGGCCTGTTCCATTAATCCGGCCGCGATGACCGTATTTGCGATTCCGCTCGGGCAAGCGGTCAGTATTGCTATCTTCATGTCGTCACCTTTGTCATTCAACAATTCACGTTTTGACCAACAGGCTGCTGGTTACTGATCTGAACACTTTCCAACGTTTGGTTAAGCAACCCGGCATCAGGTACGCCGACCCCTATCTGGGTCACTGCCAGTGCCGACAAAGCCGTCGCAAACGCCAGTGTTTCTTGTTTATTCCATTGATTGAGGTAACCCCAGCATAAGCCAGCCACCAGGGTATCCCCGGCGCCAACGGTGCTGACGACCTCCATGCCTGGCGGCTGTGAGTACAGCCAGCCAGATTCATCCAGCCACATCACGCCTTTTTCGCCCAGCGACACCACAACATTCGCGATATCCTGACGATAGAGCGTTTCCGCGGCGCT
This sequence comes from Photobacterium sp. WH77, assembly GCF_022014395.1. Classification (NCBI taxonomy): domain Bacteria; kingdom Pseudomonadati; phylum Pseudomonadota; class Gammaproteobacteria; order Vibrionales; family Vibrionaceae; genus Photobacterium; species Photobacterium sp. WH77. Next base: position 80,817 of record NZ_JAKLTE010000004.1, read on the forward strand.
TTTCAGCTCAGCGGGTGTTTCCAATGTCTTGCCGCACCAGGCGGACAACTCTTCATCATTGGGCTTCACCAGCCAGGGCGAAGCCGTCAGGCCGGCTTTCAGGGCCTGATTACTGCTGTCAAACAGCACCTTTTTGCCCTGCTCTTTTAATCTTTTGATCCAGTCCGCACAAACTTGCGGGCTCAGTCCCGCCGGCAGGCTGCCTGCAATCACAAACACCTCATGCTGCTCGGCCAGCTCAAACAATTTGTTTTCCATGGCGACAACATCGTCCTGGCTGACTGTCACACCGGGAAAATTGATGTCACTGACACGGCCACTGGCTTCAACCAGTTTGACATTAATCCGGCTTGCTCCCTGTACACGGACAAACGCGTCTTCAATACCGTACTGGCTGAAGAGCTCACAAAACGGATCCTGATTTTCGGTTCCCAGCAAACCGGTCACAGTCACAGCAGCGCCCAGCTCGGCCAGCACACGAGCAACATTGACCCCTTTTCCTGCCGGGTGCAGAGATCCTCGTTCGACCAGATTGACCGTACCGGCCTCCAGCACGGATAAACTGCCGGTCAAATCCAGCGCCGGATTGAGATTGACCGCCACCACTTTGGGTTGGGTGTCATTTCGGGTTGCCTGAGTGTTCATCTATCTGCCCTCACCCAGTCCGGCAGCAATCGCATCACCGATGGCCGACAGGGCTTCAGGGGCATCCGAGCCGTCAGCCATAAATTCCAGTTCATGACCATGCTTAACACCCAGTGCAATCACTTTCATCAGGCTCTTGGCATTGACAGATTTACCGTCGCCCTGCAGATTTTTCACTTGAATAGCCGATTCGAATTTCTTCGCCACGCTCACCAGCATGGCGCCGGGGCGGGCATGCAGGCCGTGCGCATTACGAATCTTAAACACCGCTGTGTTAGCCTCATCGCTCACCGCTGGCTGAACGTCTGTCAACAAGGCCGGCAGTTGTGCCGCATCGGCTTCAAACAAGGTGTGCAGCTGGTTCTGATAGAGCTTTTGCGCCAGCAGGTTCAGCGGCTTATGACAGGCCGCGTTACAGGCTGCCAGCATGAGCAAGCCTTTCACCGGTTGTTCTTGGTGGGTGGATTGTTCTTGGTGGATGATGTCTTGTGACGGCGTCACAAAAGACATGGTCGTGCGGTTAACCCCTTTGCTGCTTCTGGCCAGCCACAGTCCCTGCCCCAGATACGAAGCGCCCTCAGCTATCACATCAGCAACAAATGCGTTATCGGCTGCCTGCTTATTTTTAATCAGGCCGGCTGCTACCGCTGTCAGCTGCAGCAAATCGGTCGCAGGAAAATGCAGGGCAATCAGTGACTCATCAAAATCGGCTTCCAGCTGAGTGTCACCGTTGAGCAGTGAGATTAAAGCCTCGGCAGTGTTAGATTGCCGGATCTGCTCTGCCACACCATCTGCCGACAGCACTTTCGTCAGTTGTTTCAGTATCCCGAGGTGTTCGTCCGATTTCGCAGCAATGCCAATCGCCAGATACACAGTATTACCGTCACCCCAGTTGACACCCTGCGGGTAGTGATGAATTTTCACCCCGGTTTGCTGAACAAGATCACGGGTATCGGTTGTCCCGTGAGGAATAGCAATCCCGCTACCGAGAAAGGTCGAATTTTGCGCCTCACGGGCCAGCATGCCTTTGACATAGCCTTCAGATACCAAGCCTTGTTGTGTCAGTTCACTGGCAAGGGCCGATATTGCCGCGGTTTTATCTCTGGCTGATTGATTCAGCACTATGTCTTGCTGCGTCAGTGACAACATATGTTTCACTCCCCTGTTTGTTCTCACCGGCTCTGGAGGCCGGATATACTGAGTGTTTTGTCTGATAACCGATTCATGCTCAATGACAACTTAAGTCAAGCTGAAACGATTCAGCAACGAGGTAAATAAAAAGTTTCAGCGATGTACCAGAGAGTATAGAATACCTGATAAGACAGTGCTGAAACCTTTCAGCCATGATGCTGGATCGATTCAGCAAGAATTGCAAACATTGGACATTGGATCCGTTTTCAATCTATGATCCACCACACACTTTGCCAGATTTTCGAGTGAATGAGACACGATGAAGCTAGATGAAATTGCCAGACTGGCGGGCGTTTCCCGCACGACGGCCAGCTATGTGATTAACGGCAAAGCCAGCCAGTACCGGATCAGTGAAAAGACCCAGCAAAAAGTCATGGCTGTGGTTGATGAACACAACTTCAAACCCGACCATGCCGCCAGCGCGCTGCGGGCAGGCAGCTCACGTTCGCTGGGCCTGATCATCCCGGATCTGGAAAACTCCAGTTACGCAAAATTGGCCAAGCTTCTTGAGCGTGATGCCCGCAAAGCCGGCTACCAGGTGATTATCAGCTGCTCTGACGATGAACCAGAGACAGAAATGAAAGTGGCGCAGACGCTGGTCGGGCGGCGTATCGACGCTCTGATTGTGGCGAGCAGCTTACCTGCTGACAATGCTTTTTACCGCCAGATCCAGGAAGCCGGTGTCCCGGTTATCGCGATTGACCGTGGATTGGATGATGAATTTTTTGCCTGTGTAATCAGTGAAGATCACGATGGTGCTTATGCGCTGACCGAGCAGCTCATACAAGCTGACACTGCTTCTATTGGCCTGATTGGCGCCGTGCCGGATCTGGGTATCTCGCAACAGCGGGAAATGGGATTCCATGCCGCCATCCGTGATCACCGGCCAGACATAGCCGTCAATACGCTGTATGGCACGCACTTCAGCCCTGAAGAAGGCCAGCGCCTACTGCAGACCTGGATTGACAGCGATCAGGTGCCGGACAGTATACTCATTACCTCCTACACCCTGTTTGAAGGCATGCTGGACTGTTTTCTGTCCCACCCCAAGCTGATGGCCACCATCAAACTGGCGACCTTTGGCGATCACAGACTGTTGGATTTTCTGCCAATGCGCATACATTCTCTGCCACAACAGTTTGAAGATATTGCTGACAGTGCACTGGAACTGGCACTCAATGCCACCGCGGGACGGTACCACCCCGGCGTCGAAGTGATTCCGCGGCAGCTTAAAATTCGCTAGGGAGAACAGGCATAATCAAGCTTATGCACCGAAATATACGCATCGTCTCTGTGCCAGACGCGAACCTACGGGTAAGGTTCGCCCTGTGCCGGGTCTGTCATTTTCCTCTCCTCCGTCATTTCTGCGCAGGCGGAAATCCACAAGGGAGGCAGCATTTTATCGAAAATATTACTAAGATTTCGGCGAGAATAAGCACTAACTCTCAACCTCACAAAGCTCTGCATCATAGCCTACACAATTAAAGCTTCTACCTAATACGTTCTCTAATTTTATTATTTGATTTTCATCTAAATCAGCACAGTTTCCTTGTAAAGGAAAACCTAATAGATCTAGTACATCGTCATCTTTAAGTTCTAGCAATTGATGTTCAACAACTAACTCTTCTGTTTTTTTGTCAAATAATTCTAGTATATACATGTTATTTCTCTATTTTTCTGGATGGATCTCGAGGTTTATTTTGCTCACCCGTTATATGGTCAAATTCTCCGATGTGCTTGCCATTTTTATCATAAACTTCGACCTTGCCATGCTGTGAATCCCACTCATAAATATGTTTTTTATCTTTCCATCGCCTTCTCTTTGACCCTCCCCCTTGAACACTGGTTTTAGACTTTACACGTATTGCATCAGGAAATGCAGGTAACGGCGGTGTTCCATCAGGTGCAGGAAAAAAATGTATATCCCTATTAAGTTTATTAAATACCAAATAAATCGGTGCAATCCCTGAATCGACAGGAAACACCAGAATCGCATCGCTCCAGTGGGCTTCTTCTGCGGCAGGATAGGTTTCAACCGTCGGGGTTGGCATATCAGATATCGGTATGGTGTGAATATCGTCCGCCTCAAAACCGTCGTCATGATCCGGTGTCAGTTGCCACTCTGGCTTGCCCTCTTCATTCGGCGTCCAGGTAATATGCGGGCCGTTTTCTTCAAGCGCAACTGAGTAGCTGTTGGTCTTTTTATCCAGTCCGACATAACGTACCGGAATACGGGTGTCATCCATGTGATACGCACGAACTTGCGGGTAAGATTCGCCCGGTGCCGGGTCGGTCAAGCGGATGCGGATCCGGCTTTGCACGCTTTCCAGGTTGTGCAGTTCTTCTTCGGTGTGCTGGGTGTCATCATCGTGCCAGATTTTTCGCTGCATCATCAGCACTGAGGTAATGCCGCCTGAGGTCATCAGCCGATAGTCATCCAGCACACTGCCGAGTTTACCGGTCAACCTGGTGAGAGCGTTTGCGGCATCCTTATTGGCCGAACTGAGTGCCTTGTTGCCAACCGCGCCGCCAGCACTGCTCGCAAGTGCTGATTGGGTGGCTTGCTGTGCCTGAATAACTGCGATTGGATTGGCATGAGCCGAGCTGAAAAACCACGAGAACGGCCCGAAATGGGTGATCGGCTCTGGCGATGTACCGGCGTCTGTGCATCCTTGCGGGATATCGCAGGATTTGGCAAACACCGGCGCTACCACCGACTTGATACGCACGACAGGAATGTCTGCCGCCAGCCCGCTGGGATACATCGGAATGATGCTGGTGTCTTCAATGCACGAACCGTCGTAGTGATAGCAAGTGTTGAGCGGCTGATTAACATCGGCTGGCGGCACCGGCGGCCGTTCTCTGACCGGCTCGGAGGCAGCCACAGCATCCGGTGATTGCACCGTCAGAATTTGTCCCGCCTCCAGCAACAGGGGGTTTTCTTCATAGCCTGGATTCAAATCCAGTAATTCTCGGGCGGTCAGGCCGTATTGCTGTGCAATATCAGACCATGATTCCCGCTGTCCGGTGGCCGGATCGCGCTGCACCGTATGAGAGCTTGTTGACTCAGTCTGACGCTGCTCATTGCTACTGTTTTCCCGCACAACAACAGGCTCTTTGATGGCATCCAGCAGCGCACCGAGATCGATTTTGACGCCGTTTTGTACCAGCCAGTCTTCATTCAGATTATCCAGATGCAGGCGGGTGATCCGCTCGCGGCGGTAGACCAGATACTGATTGTCTGCCTTCTGATCGCCTCGCTTCCACGGCAGTAGGATGGCACTCTGTGCACCCTGATAAAGCGCATCACTGAGTTGATCATGAGTGGAATACGTCGCCTGAAATGCCCAGCGCTGATTACCAAGAATCTGGTATTCCTGCACCAGCTTATCGTCACAAAAATGGTAGAAGTAACCCTGTGTGGGGTGGCCCAGACGACCGTCAATTTCCACCGCAGGCATCACAGCCACGAAAGCTTCCTGAACCTGACCGGCTCCTTTGGGATGAACGGTCACCGGCTCAACCGGAGTCACACCCAGCGATGAGCTGGCGCGGTTCACGTACAAATGTTTCGGCTCTTCAACCCTGACCTCTGTGGTGTGGCGATAACCCTGTTCAACGGGTTTGATTTGCCAGTTTGCCCGCCAGTCTTCTGCTTCGGTGTCGCCTAACGCAAATTCGCAAGTGCTGTGCTGGTGCAATGACTCTGCCGAACAGGACAGATCAAAACTGTACTCGAACTGTGCCACTGGCTCCGGGTCTTCCCCTGTCGGCGGCGGAGGCGCAATGGTGCAGTAATCCTCAAGGGGCGCATAAGCCGCCCTGGGATATCTTTTTTTCACTGAATCGTCATCCGCACTCACAGTGCCCCCTTAACAAAAAAGCAGCTATATCAAACATTTTGCGCAAGATTTTATCACTGGGAAGCGGTTGCGGTGTGACGGTTTTTGAGGGTGACTTTCAGTGGAAATAACAGGTTTCAGGTTGCGAATTGCCGGTTTGGGGTGTGGAAATGAAAGAGGCGTGAGGTTTTAAGAAGCTATCTTAATCAATACCCAGTCAGTTCCATGAAACCTTGTCCGTTATGGCTGCCGGAAGCGGTCACCGGGCCTTCCCAATACGGAAAAAGAAACGGCAGTAACTGATCTTCCCTTTGCGCCTGCACATCGAGATCGATCAGTTGTGCAGGCACTTGCAGATGCCAGCGGGTCGGAAATTCCCTGCCGGAGAGCGTGCTTGTCGCTATCGGTGTCAGCGATGCTTCATCAGAAGACAGGGCGATTGAACGGCCATCCGGCCAGCTCAGGCTGCCGAAGGCAAAAGGAACATGCTGCGTACTGCGGAGCTGATAAAGCATTAATGCGCGACCATCATCCAGATGGAGAGAAAACCAGTCCCAGCCGGTTTGATGCTCAGACATCGCCTGGCTGCTCCATTCTCGGTCAAACCAGCCCTCACCTTTCACGGCTATTGTCTCGCCGTCCAGTGTCACAACCCCGTCCAGTAACAAAAATGGCATGCTGTAGTAGTAAGACGCCAGCCGCGGATCCTTGGGGTCTTTCTGGCTGTAACCCGCCTCACCCTGTCTGACCAGGTTGCCATAGCTCCGGATATTGAGCGTTGCGGCCATGCTGCTATCGCTCATGCTCGTATCACTATTAGTGTGAGCATCGGTGTGGGCATCTGAATGACTGTCTGAAAACGTCAGGGTGGCGGGAAACGGCGATGACTCCAGCCCCTGCCAGCGCCAGTTATCCAGCCAGAGACGATACGGCTCTCCTTCCACACCGGCCTGACCAATGCCGCCGCGGGCAAAGCGCTCTGCCTGCCAGCGTTTCTTCGCCGTTGTCAGCACAGCATGCGCCATAAACCGCTGCGTATCTTGCCAGCCAGTGGCGCCTTCAGAGCCTGAAAGCGGCTGAGTGGCGATGCGAAATAACGTCCATTGCACCGCAATCCACTGGCCTTTTGCCGTTTCCAGGTTGGCTGTCAGATACCACCATTCGGTGCGAAACCCCGGATGGCTCAAGTGATCTCTGGGAAACACCAGAGGCTGACCGGGCAAGACCTGTTCAAAACCAGCCTGGCTCTGCTGCGACAGTCTGTCCGCTGTCCGGTTTTCTGACACAGTCGTTGGTTCACACCCAGTTATGCCTGACAGGAGACACAGAACAAAAACAAGCGGTTTGAACCGCGCATCAGCAAGCAGCATCAAAATGCCTCCCTGAGCGACAGCATGGCTGAGCGCTTAACCAAACGCCACACCGGCCAGGCACCGGCCAGCAGCAATGCTGTCAGCGCCGTCCCGAGTGTCAGCAGGTACTGAAGCGGGAAAAACTGCACAGGCATGGTCCAGCCAAAAGAATACTTAAGCACCACATCGATCAGCAGTTGTGCCAGCAGCAATCCAAGGGGTAAAGCAATCATTGCCGTCAGTACGCCAATAGCAGCTAACTGCCCCCCGCCCAGCAAGGCCAGTTCTTTACCTGTCATGCCCATACAGCGCAGTAAAGCAAACTGTCTCTGGCGCGATAGCTCACCTGCGATTGTTGCAATAAACAAGCCACCGATTGACACCAACAACGTGAGTTTACCCAGCGTGGCTGTGACGACGAAAGTGCGGTCAAACACCGCCAGTGCCTGTGCCATGATATGTGCGTTATCGCGAACCTGATTAGACTTCAGGCCAAATGTTTCCTGCAAGCTGTCCTGAAACACGGAGGTGTGATCTTTGTTGTCCAGGTGGATGGCAAGACTGACTTTGCCATCCTGCTGGAACAGCCTGTGCCATTGCTCATCAGACACAAAGATCTGGCTGTACGGGTTGCCGTAATCATAATAAATCCCGGCCATCAGCCAGTTCTCACCCAGCCTTAACGGTAAATCAACACGCTGGCCGGGCTGCCATCCCCTTTTCAGCGCCAGAGATTCACTGGCCAGAAACACTTTCTCTGTGCCGTTGTTCTGCAGCGCAGACCAGTAGCCGTCTAGATGTTGCTTCATGGGCAGCGACTGTTTTTCACCGTCTGAACGGCCAACACTGAGCACCTGCAAGGTGTGTTCTTTCAGCTCGGCAGGGACTTCCTGTCGCCAGCGCCACCAAAGCTCGGTCACTTCAGGCTGTTCAGCAGCCCAGTTTGCTATTACCAGAGCCTGAGCCGTGGCAGGCTGCACATAGATATCGGCAGCCAGCCTCTGGCCCAGCCAGGTCTGAGTTGCCTGCCGAAAGCTGCCAACCATGGTATCCATGCCTATGGTGGCTGCCAGCGCCAGCATAAACGCCATCGCCGCCACGCCCCGGTAACTCAGGCTGGCGGCGGCATCACTGAAAAACCAGCGCAACCGTGGCGATTTCAGCCATCTGGCAATGGCTTTAAAGGCCGCCCACAGTATAAATGGCATGATCAAACCCGCCGCCGCTAACAGACAGCCAATCAACACAAAGCCGGCAAACTGGCTGTGATCGACAAAATAGACAATGACGGCAGCAATAATAAATACGCCGGACATGCCTGCCTGCCAGATAAACTCTCGCCAGCTGCCCCGCACCATAGTCATATGCGCAGTCAGCCTGATCGGTGGGGTACGAATCAACCTCATTAACGGCCAACCGCAGGCCAGCAAAGTGCCCAGAACAGCGATAACCAGACTCAGCGCCCCCCATTGCCAGTGCCATCCCGTTGTCAGCGCAATATTCGCCTGATAGAGATCACTCAGTGTCACGGCGACAGAAGGCAATAACTGACGGGCCAGAAACAGCCCCAGCAGGTTGCCACCCGCGACACCAATCATCAGCCAGATGACCACTTCAATACACAAGGCGCCCGCCAGCTGTCTGCCCGTCACGCCAGCCTGACAGAGTAAGCCAACCAGAAACTGACGCTGGGTTAACGACAATGACATGGCCTGATAGAAGATGAACAACCCGACGACAAAAGCCAGCATCCCCATAGCAAACAAATTAAGGTGAAATGCCCGGGTAAGCGGTTCCAGCTGTGCACTGTCGTTTTCCGTCAGGATCAGACCGCCGGGCAACAGGGTATTGACATCCTGTTGCTCCTGAGCGCTCAATGCACCGCACAGCACGGCAGTGAAGCCGGAACGGGGAAATAACTGCCTGACCAGCCCCATATCAGCCAGTAGGCGCGAGCCCTGAATCCGGTTGTCGCCCACCAGCACCAGCCGTCCGACTGCATCGCCAGAATCCAGCCTCAGTAGCTGGCCCTCTGTCAGTCCTTTTACCGCGGCCAGTTCGCGATTTATCCATATCGGATAAGGCTTTTGTGTCAGGGACAGTGCTCCCGTCAGCTGACCATTAGACTGAGCGAACGGCAACATAACAAACGGGTCGATACCTGCCAGCGTCAGCTCACCGGCTTCAGCCGTCTGAATCCTGTGGGTTTCGAGGGGGACACATTGTTTATATCCCAGTCGCCTCAGCTGAATGTAAAAGCCCTGTGGCACAGTCATTCCTGCCTGATGATGACGGATGGCATACTGAAACGGGTTATCAAATAACAGCTCGCCTTGCCTGTAGCTCGCTTTGGCCTGCTGATTGACCGCCAGCACGCCGACGAGCAGAGCAACGCCCATCATTAACCCCAGCAGCAAGAGCACTATCTGAAGAGGGTGGCGCCGGTAATGCCCCCACAAAGCATTAAAGACGGGGCTGCGCATTCAGTACGCCCCCTTTCAGCACTATGCTGGAATTCATGTAGGAGGCAACCTGCTTGCTGTGAGTCACCAGCAGCAAGGAGCAATTTAGCTGCTCACAAAGTCCGGTCAGCAATCGCATGACAGCCTGAGCATTGCGCTCATCCAGACTGCCCGTCGGTTCATCGGCCAGCAGGATGTCGGGCTCCATATATAAGGCCCGCGCAATGGCCGCCCGTTGCTGCTGACCACCTGACATTTCCTCCGGATAGCGCTTAAGTAGAGGTTTTAAATCCAGTGCAGAGACAATCGCTCGCCACAATTCAGGCTTTTCCGGCCAGCCTTTCAACTGGCGGCAGAATTGGATATTGTCTTGTGTTGTTAAAGTAGGAAGCAAATTAAACTGCTGAAAAATAAGGCCAATATGATGACGGCGAAAAGCCGTGCGTTCACGTTCTGTCACGGCATGAATCGGGGTATCTGCCAGCCAGATTTCACCTTGGTCGGCCTTATCCAGCCCTGCAATAAGATTGAGTAATGTACTTTTTCCTGACCCGCTTTCCCCCATCAATGCAACCTGTTCGCCCCGCTGTAACGTCAGTTCGGCTCCCTGAAGCACAGAATGAAACTCATTGCCATCCTGATACCCTTTGCAGAGATCAATCAGTTTCAACATCCTTTTTCTCCAAGCGTGAATCGAATGATGCCAAACCACCTTTAAATATCATGGGCAGACAGCCAATAGTGACTATGCTCTCACATTGGAAAACGGATTAATTTACGTCATATCAAACAAAGCTCATTGCTACTGAGGTGTTCACTTCAACACTCATCACTTAGTGTAGTATATAGCGCCAGCAGGCTTGTTCCTGTCACATTGCGCCAAGCCTCTCTTTTATAGAGCAAAAAAAAGCACCGCCAGGATGGCGATGCTTATAATTTTCTGTTGGTGTTGTGGTCTACCCAATCACTCATCCTTTGTCTGAATAAAGAAAAAACTGATTATCATGCGATAACATCCGGATCGGAAGTTATGGGATGAAACTTTAACCTGCCACCAAATTATTCATCCAGGCTTTTGAGCGTATGCGTATGCTGGAACCGATGATTTTCACCACTTCCTCCAATACCAGCATGGCGTAAACCCATTCCAGCGGAAGTTTCAGCACAAAGGCACAAAATGCAGTCAGTGGGATCCCTATCATCCATTGCGCCGCAATATCCTGATAAAAGCAAAAACGAATGTCGCCACCTGCCCGTAACACGCCAACTATCATGGTCATCGGCAAGCTTTTCACTATCATACCGACGCAAAAAATCATGAAGAAATGTTCGGTCAACTCCCGGGTTTCCGCTGTCATGGCAGCAAACAAATCCAGTACAGGATCGCGGATCAGAAACATCAGCCCAGCCGTGACCACAGCAAAGCCAAAATTGATCACAGTGACGGCCCAGGCCTGCCGGTAAGCCTGCTCCATGTTACTGCCGCCCAACTGATTGCCAATCAGTACGGCTGATGCATTGGAAATACCAATCAGCATCGCCAGCGCCATCGACTCGATAGGCGTCATCACCGATAAGGCCACCAAACCATCGACACCGGCCTGCCCGATAATGACGTGATACATGAAGATCCCGCCCGACCAGGCAAGATGGTTAAAAGTAGTCGGCAGCGACAGTTTTAGGAAGCGGTTTATCATCTGAGCATTAAGTACTTCAGGAAACAGCGACCAGCGCAGCGCAATCGGGTGATCCTTGAGATGCAGATAACCAAATAGCAGCGCGATTTCGACCAGACCGCTGATCGCCGTGGCCCATGCTGCACCGGCAATACCATAAGCCGGCATCCCAAGATTACCGAAAATCAGTACCCAGTTCAGGAACAGGTTAAGCGCAATGCCTACGGCACTGAACAGCGTGCTGATCGCAGGCTGATGCATAGCCCGTAAACCCACAGAGACACTGCTGCCCCACGACACAGCGTACAAACTCACGGCGGTAATTTGCAGATACTCAGCGCCCCGGGCAATCACCTCAGGGTTATTTGTCGCCAATCCGATAACCTGCTCAGGAAGCACAAGAAATACCAGCGCAGCCAGTGTGGCGACCAGGGTTGTCATGGTCAGCGTAAGCGCAACACTTTGCTTCATCCCGTGCTGATTGCCAGCACCCCAATACTGGGCCGCCAGTAATGCACCCCCCGTCGTCACACCAAACAGCATAATAGTAACGACAAACAGTGCCCGGCCAGCAATACCAATTGCCGCCACATCCAGTTCATTTAACTGACCCAGCATCAGAATATCGACCAGGCTACGGCTGGAAAACAGCATAACCTGTAAGGCAATAGGAAAAGCAATCGCCAGCAGGCGACGGACAAACACCCCTTCAAATAAAGGAGAAGCAGATGGCGACATACATATTCCTGAAAAATAAGGAGAGAACAAGAAAAGCGACAGGCCCGGATTTTATACTGGCCCTTTCAAATCACAAGTTGAAGTCACAAGTGAATGACAACCTGAACCGACCTGTTATTTACTCTATCTGACAGGCTACAAACCGTGATAAACATAATAAAAATATAAAAAATGCAGCGACTTCGCTGCACTTTAATGTCTCTTACTCTGCTGCTCGCGTGGGAAGTTCGGGAAGATAGTCACCTGCATTATCAGGATAAAGAATATATTCACCGTGGTATTTCACCAGCGACTTATAGTCAGTAACCTTGTACAGCAGTAATCCTTGCTGATAGGCCAAATCAATGCATTGCTGGATATTGCCGCGAACATAAACAGACAATGGCTTAGCCAGTCTTCCTGCCTCATCAAATGCTTCATTTGACTGCTTCGCACACACCACCAATGACGCCTGACCATCGGTGTGGTGCGTCACTTTTCGGTTCACTTCGTATTCTGTCGCCACCACCCAGTCGAGCTGCAGCAGCGCACTGTAAAACCTGTCCAATTGTTCAGATTTCACCGGACTGGTGGTGCCTTCTTCAGTCAGCACACCCGACAGCGCCCATGCGAGGTGTTCAAACTTCAGCTTCAGCTGTGCCTGCTTACCCATACTGCGTGCCATCTGCTGCCAACCCAGCAATGTTTTCGCCACACAATGATCATAGCGTTGCTGTTTAATCACTTTGGTGATCCAGGCACTCATAAAGTGCGTTTCACTCACCGGATTGTTGGGAGTTTTGCCTGCTGTAACAGAAGACTCCAACTCAGCCAGACCTTCATCCACCAGTTTGTTCAGCTCTTGATAAAACGCAGCCATAATTTTCTTTCAAATACTCTTATTCAATCACAGGTCATCAGGCGTCTTTCGCCAGTCCCCAATAAAACAAGCAGGCTAAGACTGCACAAGCGGCCATCGTTCCTGCCAGCGGCCAGGCTGTGGTATCTGGCATCGCCGCTACAATACCGCCCACCACAGTACCTGTGCCGAAACGCATTGTACCAGCCAATGACGAAGCCGTACCCGCCATATGCGGATACTTGGCTAACAAACAAGCCATTGAATTACTGGCAACGGTAGAAATCGCGCCCACAAACAGCATTACCGGTACCACAACGCCCCACAGACCGAGTTCAAGCACCTGTCCTGCAATCAACCCTGCCCCGGCGATCAATTGAATGATCAGGCCCAAACGCAGCATATAATGCGAGCCCATTTTACGTACCAGCTTGCCATTCAAGGTGGTCATGACAATCAGACAGATCACGTTCAGACCAAACAACAAGCCAAAGTTTTCGGTGCTGACATGATAAAGATCGATGTACACAAAAGAGCCGACAGTGAGGAAAACGAACATCCCCGAAAACGAAAAACCGCTGCTCACCACCAGACCGAGCGCGGGGGCTGATGTCAGCATGCGCGCATAATTTCTGAGTGTGGAGCCTAAGTTAAACGGCAGTCTTTTTTCAGCTGGCAGGGTTTCGGGGATCATTTTTAACACGGCCAGAATGACAAGCACCGAAACCAGTGCCAGAAACCAGAAAATGGAACGCCAGCCGAACCAGACAGACAGATACCCACCTATCATTGGCGCGGCCAATGGCGCAATTGTCATCACTAAGGTGACAAAAGACATGGTACGGGCGAACTCTTCCCGTTCAAACATATCCCGCACCAGCGCCTGAATGATAACGGCGGCAGAGGCACCGGCAAAGCCTTGCGCGGCACGGATCCAGGTCAGTTCATTGATGTTATGGCTCATTGCACTCACCACTGCCGCCAGTGCGAAAAGCATCACACCGATTATCAGTACCGGGCGACGGCCGTAGCTGTCTGAAAGCGGGCCATGAATAAGTTGTCCAACGGCAAAACCTGCGGTATACGCTGTCAGGGTCACCTGCACTAAACTGGGGCTCACGCCCAGATCTTTCGCGATAGTTGGCATAGCAGGCAGGTACATATCAATTGCCAGCGGTGTGAGTGCGGCAATTGCCCCCAGGATGAGGATCAGCGAAAAGCTCAGGCCTGGACTGTCAGATTTATTCATAAACCACTTATTAGCATATTGAAAAGGAGAGGGAGTGATTGTACGACAATTTCCGCTACTTAAATCTTTCCCGACAGGAAATGATAAGTTTCTTTTTATAGTGTACTAGCGAAAAATTGTGATGCGCGTTATCACAAAGTTCAAGTATTGACCAAAAAATCGCATCTATGTTGCCTGACAGCGAATTTTCGCTGTTTTTCTCTGCAGCCTGAAAGAACAAATAGCAGGAATTAAAAAGGCGTCGATACCCCTACAGGGCCGACGCCTTCTCGCTTTACCGCTAAGTCGTTTTACCACTAAGTCGCTATAACACTGAGTCGCTAAGCCGCTAACAGATTAAAAGCTGGCGATTTCTTCTTCCGTTAGAGGACGATACTCACCAGGTTCCAGATCTTCATCCAGCACGACAGCGCCAACCTGCTCACGGTGTAACGCCACCACTTTATTACCGATTGCAGCGAACATGCGCTTCACCTGATGGTATTTCCCTTCAGAGATAGTGATCAGTGCTGCGCACTCCTCAAGAATCTCCAGTTTTGCCGGTCGGGTCAGATCTTTCTCGCCGCGCAGCTGTACACCTTTGGCGAACTCCTTGATTGCAGAGGCCGGAATTGGATCGGCCGTTTCCACGTAGTACACTTTCTCGCAAACGTGGCGCGGCGAGGTGATGCGGTGTGACCACTGGCCATCATCCGTCAGCAGCACCAACCCTGTGGTATCCGCGTCCAGCCTGCCCGCCACATGCAGTTTTTCCGGGCTGACTTCATCGAGCAACACAAAGACGGTCGGATTAAAGTCATCCACATGCGAACAAACGTAACCCTGAGGTTTGTTCAGCATAAAATATTTCGGGCCCGTCATGTGCAGCGTGCTGCCATCAAACTCAACGTCACAGTCATCCGTGATTTTCAGCGCACCGGTTTTGACGATGTCGCCATTCACTTCTATTCTTTTTTCTTTGAGTAATTTACCGGCTTCCTTGCGAGTAATTCCCAGGGCGGTACATAAAAATTTGTCAAGCCGCATTGCAGGCTCCGAGTGGTGCAAAAGCGCCATTATAAAAACCTGACCTGCGTGATGCACGAAAAATCTCAAACCTGAGCCGGCTGAAGCGATATCACTAATTGCAACCCTTGATCACAAATTTTTACATCGCATTGCCTGAACTGCCACTAAGCTCAAAAAGTAGAACATTTCTCCATTTTCACGGTCTTCACTTATAGACAGAGGGCATGAGTTATCCGTATAAACACCTTGAACAACTCACCACTGTGCCATGAAAACACCGAACAACTAAGGTTGACTTATGAACATCTCACTTGTAGCGCCTAGCCTGTCTTCTGTGGACATGCTGCTTACACTAGTTGGGGAACTCTTTGAATATGAAGTCCTGCCACAAAAGCGTGAGCAAACCACACAGGCAGTACACCAGATGTTGAACAATCCTGAACTGGGTCAGGTTTGGTTTATAGAAATTGAACATGAAGGCAATACTATGATTGCCGGACATATTATCCTGAGTTACAGCTTCAGCCTTGAGCATGGCGGACGAATAGCCCTGATAGATCAGTTCTACCTGAAATCCGAATGGCGCCAGCAAGGAATAGGCACTGAGCTCATGCCTCAGATTGAACATCACTGCGCAGAAGCCGGTGTGCATGCACTGACTCTCGAAGTGAACATAGGTAACAAAGGCGCCCGCAGCTTCTATGAGAAGCACGATTTTATTCCGCGCCGCCAGTTCTGCATGATGACCAAAACCATCAAGCCCACGAAACTGCCACTGAACATGGCTTCGTAATGATTGACCACCGGGGCTCATTTCTCTGGGCCCTACTCCGATTACTTGTCTAACACCAAGAAAAGCCGTTACACTCCCCTTCGCTTTCCACTAGTGACCGTGATTGATGTATACGCTTCGTCCTTATCAGCAAGACTGTGTCAAAGCCACAGTTCACTACTTCCGTAAACACAGCTCACCTGCAGTCCTGGCTCTGCCAACCGGGGCAGGGAAAAGCCTGGTCATCGCAGAACTCGCCCGGATAGCCCGCGGCCGGGTACTGGTGCTTACCCATGTCAAAGAGCTGGTTGAACAAAACCATGCCAAGTATGAAAGCTACGGCCTGAACGCGTCCATTTTTTCAGCCGGGCTGGGCCGGAAAGAAACCGATCAGCAAGTCGTTTTTGCCTCCGTGCAATCTATGGTCAACAGCCTTGAGCAATTCAACGATGAGTTTTCCTTGCTGGTCATTGATGAATGCCACCGGGTGCCTGATGATGAAAACAGCGCCTATCAGCGGGTTATCCAGCATCTCCAGCGTATCAACGCTGGTATCAAAATCCTTGGCCTGACAGCCACGCCGTACCGGCTGGGCATGGGCTGGATTTACAAATACCACACGCGGGGGCAAGTGCGGACAGAGCAGGATCGCTTCTTCCGTGACTGTATTTTCGAGCTGCCTATTCGTTATCTGCTTGATGAAGGCTTCCTGACCGAACCCAGCATCATGGACATGGCCGTCATTGGTTATGATTTTTCCAGTCTTAAACCTGCCAACAACGGTCACTATAAAGAGGCAGATCTGGATGCGGTGATCGCCAAGTCGTCCCGCGCCACCCCAGTGATCATCGATCAGGTGATCGATTATGCCAAAGACAGAAAAGGAGTGATGATCTTCGCCTCTACGGTCAATCACGCCAAAGAAATCATGGGTTATCTGGCCGGTGAGTCTGCCGCGCTTGTGGTAGGCGATACTCCGCTGGAAGAGCGGGATCGCATCATCACAGGGTTCAAGAATCAGCAGATCAAATACCTGGTGAACGTTTCCGTTCTGACAACAGGGTTTGATGCACCGCATGTGGATTTAATTGCCATTCTGCGACCGACAGAATCCATCAGCCTCTACCAGCAAATTGTCGGCCGTGGTCTGCGGTTAGCCGAAGGCAAATCGGACTGTCTGGTGCTCGAATATGCCGGTAACTGTTATGACTTGTACCAGCCGGAAGTCGGCGATCCCAAACCTGACAGTAACAGTGAAGTGATCATGGTGCCCTGCCCGGCTTGCGGCTTTAAAAACAGCTTCTGGGGCAAACTCGACCCGGCCGGTTTTCTGATAGAACACTATGGCCGCCGCTGTCAGGGCTATTTCGAAGACGATGACGGAGAGCGTGAAGAGTGTGGCTATCGCTTTCGCGCCAAATTCTGCGAAGAATGCGGTACGGACAACGACATCGCCGCCAGACGCTGCCATCAGTGTGATGCGGTAATGGTCGATCCGGACAAAAAACTGCGTGATGCGCTGAAACTTAAAGATGCAATGATCATGAAGTGTACCGACATGAAGCTGGAACCGGGCAAGAACCAGTACGGCAAGCCTCAGCTGAAAGTGACCTACTTCAGTGAGGAAGACGGCCATATCAGCGAAGTCTGGACATTAGCCAATAAAACACAGAAAAGTGATTTTCTGAAAAAATTCATCAATCCCCATCTGGTCGATCGCCACCGGCCCTTCACCGATACAGCGCCAACACGTGTTGCCAGCAATGAACACAGGCTGCGGCCGCCGGAAATCATTATCGCCCGGAAAAGCGGCCGCTTCTGGGCGATTCGGGATAAGTTGTTCGATCTGGATCAGTACAAGCAGTAAGTCTGATGATTCAGAATGAACAAAGCCGCACAGTGATGTGCGGCTAGTTTTCAGCATTATTTAAAAGGTGTACTGCGCCGACAAACGGAAAGAACGTCCCGGTTGATACACTTCATTCCAAGCAACCCGATAGTTCTCATCGAATGCGTTTGCAACCGTAAAGTCAACTTTCAGACCATCCAGATTGGAAAGCGGCTCCCATGTCGCATAGAAATCGACTGTATTATAGCTGTCGTAAGTCTCGTTTCCGGAAACACGGTCCTGCTCACTGGCAAACAGCGCTCTTGTACCAACATTGGTGTCAATCTGCCAGAGAGCATATTCCAATTGAGCGACCCACTTATCAGCCGGTACATTATCCAGCCAGGATCCATCGGATTTATCCTTACCGCGTGTCTGACCATAAGACAGACCTGCCGACAGGCTAGCAACCCGATAAACAGCCGCAACTTCATAACCTTCCAGCTCTGCACGATCAACGTTGACTGAACGGCTGGTTCCGGCACAACCAATGCCTGAGCCACTGCCCATAATACAGCCCATCATTGCACTGGAATCTGTTGGTACAAACACATCCAGATTAATAAAGTCTTCAACTTCGTTACGGAACACCGCTGCTGTGAGGCTCAGCTTGTCCTTCGCAATCAGGTTTTCAAAATCAAACTGACCTTTCAGCTCAATACTCTGCGCTTTCTCCGGTTTAAGATCCGGGTTTGGAGTAAAGGCATTCGTTACCGGGCCAATCCCGGGAATGCTGAACATGGTAAAGTGTGTGCCATCCATGTATAGCTCAGTCGTGGTTGGCGCACGGAATGCTTCATCATAACGCAGCGACCACTGCATCCAGGAAGCAGCCTGCCAGCTGATACCGGCAGAGGGGGATACTGCAGATTCATCGTTGTCTTGCTGACCTTTCGCCTCTGCTTTAAATGTGTCGTAGCGAAGACCGGCATCCAGCCCTATGGTGTCCGTCAGCGCATAATTGACATATG
Source organism: Photobacterium sp. WH77 (assembly GCF_022014395.1). Taxonomy (NCBI): domain Bacteria; kingdom Pseudomonadati; phylum Pseudomonadota; class Gammaproteobacteria; order Vibrionales; family Vibrionaceae; genus Photobacterium; species Photobacterium sp. WH77. The sequence continues at coordinate 99,449 of NZ_JAKLTE010000004.1, forward strand.
CAAAAGCACCCAGCGTGGTTGTTTCAGCACCATCCGGTGGTGTCGGCCGACCCTGCTCACCATTACCCCGCTTGGCATTCAGCTTATCCTGATAACCATCCAGACCCGTGTACACCTGCAAAGCACCCAGCTCAGACTCATTAGTTATGCTAAAGCCTGTGGTTTTAATTTTACTCAGGTCTTTACCATTTCCTGTGGTAGCAGTTTCCAAAATTTCAGTCTGATTGTAGTAAATACGGGTATCCAGGTTGACCAGTTCATTTGCCGGATTAAAGTTGTAGCTCAGTATCACACTCTGATCTTCAGTGTTACGATCAATCAATGTATCAGTAGCAGCCGGATCGGTTGAACCGACAACTGGTGGATGACCATCCCTGTCTGAATAACGCAGGCTCAGACCAAAACGATTAGCACTATTCGCCTGCCAATTCAGTTTTGCCAGACCCGTTGTATCAGTCGATTCAGTACCATAAAGTTTGTAGCCGTTACCCTGCTCCATCACGCCAGTGTCACGCACACTGCCGGCAAGTAACCAATCAATATTGTCGGACTGATTCGCAATCGCGGCTGTGTTAGTCCAGACATCACCATTATCCTGATATCCGGTCTTAATTCGGCCACCCAGCCCTTTGCCATCAACGATATCGGCCGCATTGATGGTATTCTGAATAACGACACCACCAATTGCGCCTGAGCCGTACAGCGAACTGATTGGGCCTTTGATCACTTGAACGTCACTCAGCAAAGAAGGGTCAAGAAAGTATGAAGGCCTGTGGTCATAGTCGAAGTTCTGACGATTACCGTCAATCACCTGCAATATTTTATTACCCTGCAAACCACGAATATTCACGGACTGGTTACCGGGTACATTCCCCCCAGCGAGTGAAACATTCGGTTCAAACTTGAGTGCTTCGGCCACTGAGTTTGGCTGAATTTCAGCAAGTTTCTTCTGGTCGACCACATCAATTGAGCGAGTCTTCTCCTGCTGCGTCACTTCCAGACGAGATGCAGTGACGACAATTTTTTCATCTGCCTGTTGCTCTGTTCCCTGAGCATGCAATGAAGGAGAAAGGGCCAGCAATACAGAGCTGGCAATCAGTGAGAGTTGTTTGTGATTCATATACCCTGCTATCAATTTTTTTTATCAATTAGATTCGTTATTGGTAAAGATTATACAAAAACAAATGATAATTACTATCAATCTCAATGTTATTTATATCACAGTTGGGCAATTTTATTGGAACTAAGTCCAATTTATGAAACTTGTTGGGTGTATTTTGTTGCAAGTAGAAAAGAGCTATGCATGGGATGGTTCTGATGATTTTTTCGTTGTTTAAAAGGCTTGTCAGGATTTTTTCTTGTCAGTTTCATGAGGGAGTGTTAGTATCCGCGCTCAATTTGACGGTACTCAGTAAGGTCGCATTACTGAAATACCTTCTTTTATTCACTCACTTAAGAGTAGTTATCATGAAATTTGAAGCACAAGTACGTTCAGACCTGGGTAAAGGTGCGAGCCGCCGCCTGCGTCACACTAACAAATTCCCAGCGATCATCTACGGTGGCACTGAAGCTCCAGTTGCAATCGAACTGAACCACGATGACGTGATCAACCAGATGGATAAAGAAGGCTTCTACGATGCCATCACTCTGGTAATCGACGGTAAAGAAGTGAACGTTAAGCCACAAGACATCCAGCGTCACCCATTCAAGCCAAAAGTTCAGCACATGGACTTTATCCGCATCTAATTGCGGTTGGTGTGAAAACGCTGAAGAAAAAAGCGCCTCAGGGCGCTTTTTTTGTGTCTGGTGATTTTGCATGAAACGAAATGAAATTCTAGAACAGATCTTGCTGTGGATTGTCTGGCCCGTTCGCGGCCTGCATTTCCAGATCTCGCTTGCGCTTGAGTAAACGCAGGTAACGTTGCCGGCATAATTTGATCACATGCCGTTTTTGATCGTTGCTCATCACCTGCCAGTGAAATCGCTCTTCTCGGCTTCTCAGGCAACCTTTGCAATACCCTCTGTTATTCACCTGGCAGACACCAATACACGGGCTGGGAATGGTAAAAAGTTCTAACTGCTCCATATCCCCTTCTCTGCTATCTGCGTGCTATACGGTGAAAGGTTCATAACAACCACAAACTGCTTAAATTGCATACAAACTGATAGTAACGACTTTATGCTGATAACGCCAGTCGGCCAAGGGTACGCCCAGGTGAAGTAATGCCGATCTGTCATCAGTGAGCCACTTCACACCCATCACAATTAGTTAACATAATTACCTATGTCTTTTCTACGTAGTTTACGTCACTCACTAAAACACATGACGCACTAAGTATTAGTTATTTATCAAATAGTTAAACTTAACTAAAAAGATAGCCTACGTGTTAATACGTAATACTTTAGTCGCTATTTATCACGATCTTATTTGATCTCCACTCAGTGTTATTGCGCTTGTTCAGGCCTATAGTTTGTTCAATGCTTTGATTGCATAGGGATTATCCCGCTATCACAATAACAATGAGGACGTGAAACATGAGTCTGGTAAAACGCACTGTACGCAATGCTCTGGTGGCAGCCAGCGCGGTTGCGGTTTTACTTTCCAGTACCGCCGCTTATTCCGCAGAAAAAGTCTATCGCCTGAAGCTGGCTGAAACCTGGGGCGCAAACTTTCCTATTTTTGGTGACACCACCAAAACCATGGCCGAGATAGCAGAGAAAATGTCTAACGGCCGTTTGCAGATCCGAATCGATTCTGCCAATAAACACAAAGCGCCGCTGGGCGTGTTTGATATGGTAAAAGCCGGCCAGTATGACATTGGCCACTCGGCGTCTTACTACTGGAAAGGCAAAGTACCGAATACCCTTTATTTCTCCACTATGCCATTCGGTATGGTCGCGGCCGAACAGTATGCCTGGTTCTATCACGGTGGCGGCATGGAACTGATGGAAAAAGTCTATGGCCCGCATAACCTGCTGTCATTCCCCGGTGGTAACACGGGCGTTCAGATGGGCGGCTGGTTTCAGAAAGAGATCAAAACGACTGATGATCTGAAAGGCCTAAAAATCCGTATTCCGGGCTTTGCCGGTGAGGTACTGGCTAAGTTAGGTGCCAGTCCGACCAATATTGCGCCGGGCGAGCTCTACACAGCACTTGAGCGCCGTACCATTGATGCGCTGGAATGGGTGGGACCGGGCCTGGACCTGAGAATGGGTTTCCACAAAATCGCACCTTATTACTATACCGGCTGGCATGAGCCTGCAACTGAACTGCAATTTCTAGTTAACAAACAATCCTGGGAGCGCCTGCCGGCTGATCTGCAGGAAATTCTGCGCGTTGCGATGCGCCTCTCTGCCTATGACATGTATATCTTAAATACCCACGCCAGTGCTGAGAACTGGTCAACCATGAAGGAAGAATATCCGAACATCAAAGTCATGAACTTCCCGGATGACGTCATGGCAGCCATTCGCCAGGCCAACGATGAATTGCTTGAAGAGCAGGCCAAGAGTGATCCTCTGGCAAAAGAGATCCTGGATTCACAAGCGGCCTATCTGAAAAAAGCCCGTGAATGGACGCTGATTGCTGATAAAGCCTATCTCGACAGTCAGGCTGAACAGAAATAACACTAAAGTCATGCACCGGTCTGTCCGGTGCATACTTATTTATCAGTCTGGAATGTTGCCTCGCGACGGAGTTATTATGCGAAGCTTGTTAGCCTTCGAAAAAATCATCAACCGGTTTTCTGATTTGCTTGGCTGGATGGCCAGCACTCTGTTTATCATACTGATGTTCAACGTTTTTTATGATGTTGTTATGCGGTATGCCTTTAACCATGTTTCTATTGCCATGCAGGAGATGGAGTGGCATCTGTTCTCTGCCGTTTTCCTGCTGGGCGTTCCCTACGCACTTAAGGCTGGCGGCCATGTGCGGGTAGATGTTTTCTACGAACGTTTCACTCTCAAAACCCGCGCCATTATCGACCTGCTGGGGACACTCTTTTTCCTGCTGCCATTCTGTATCCTGGTGTACTGGTATGGCGTTGATTATATGAAAGAATCCTACTCTCTTGGTGAGTCCAGCGGCGACCCGGGCGGTTTACCTTATCGCTGGCTGATTAAAGGCCTGATCCCTCTTTCTTTCCTGTTTATGGCCATTTCAGGGATCGGAATGCTGCTGCACAACATTAACCGGCTGGTAAACCCAAGCCTGTTCCACGAAAAATAAGGAATATTCCGTGGTTGGTATCATCATGTTTATCGTTGCCCTGTTTGCCCTGTTACTCGGGTTTCCAGTGGCATTTACCTTCGGCGGCATCGCACTGCTGTTCGGCGTCTGGGCAGAAGGGCCGGAAATCTTTGCATTCATGCCGTTTCGTATCATGAGCATTATGCAAAATACTGTGCTCATGGCCGTACCGCTTTTCGTCTTTATGGGCCTGGTGCTGCAAAAAACCCGCCTGGCAGAACAACTGCTGGAGTCCATGGGGAAACTTTTCGGTAGTGTTCGCGGTGGTCTGGCTATCTCAACGGTATTAGTAGGATCGCTGCTGGCCGCGTCAACCGGCGTGGTCGGGGCTTCTGTTGTCGCAATGGGCCTGATATCCCTGCCTGTTATGATGAAATATCAGTACAGCAAAGGCCTGGCGACAGGCACAATTTGTGCTTCAGGTACCCTGGGTCAGATCATCCCGCCATCCATCGTATTGATTTTGTTGGGTGACGTACTGGGAATTCCGGTTGGCGATCTGTTTCAGGCCGCTATCTGGCCCGGCCTCGCACTGGTACTGGCTTATATCGTTTACATCGTCATTTACAGCTGGTTGAATCCGGAAGCCACCCAGCCGATGGAACGGGATCCCGACCAGTCTCGTCAGCAGGAAGTTATCACGGCACTGAAAGCCGTGTTGCCGCCTCTGGCGCTGATTATCGTGGTGTTAGGGTCAATTTTTGCGGGTATCGCCACCCCTACCGAGTCTGCTGCTTTGGGCGGCATGGGGGCGGTTTTGCTGTCGCTCATTTACCGCCAGTTCTCATGGCGCATGCTGTATGACAGTGCATTTGAAACCGTCAAAGTAACCGCCATGGTGTTTGGTATCCTGCTGGGTGCGACAGCTTTCTCTATGGCATTCACCTACACAGGCGGTGATTATCTGGTCGAAGAGTGGATGCTGTCTTTACCCGGTGAAGAATGGAGTTTCCTGATCCTGACCATGCTCATCATTCTGATTCTGGGATTTTTCATCGATTTCGTTGAAATCTGCTTTATTGTGGTGCCGATCCTTGCGCCTATTGCCGATGCTATGGGGATCAATATGCTTTGGTTTGCCATTCTGATTGCCATGAATCTGCAAACCTCCTTCCTGACTCCGCCCTTTGGTTTCAGCCTGTTTTACCTTAAAGGCGTTGCGCCTGACGGTATTACCACGCGGGATATTTATAAAGGTGTTATGCCCTTCATTACCATTCAGGTTCTGATCCTGGCCTCTGTCTTAATATTCCCTGGCTTCTACGGACTGTAGCCTTGCGATGAAACCCCAAAAATCTAGAGCTAGCCGGCACTTTTTCCATAAAGTGCCGCTATTTTTCTTTGATATCCCCAACAAATTGTTAACATTCAAGACAACTATGCAATCGCTCAACAGCCCTACGTTTGCAACTATGCCCCTGAAAGTGAAGCTGATCTTACTGACACTGCTCCCATTACTGCTGATCAGCGCTGCGATCAGCTGGATTGCTATCCATCAGGCAACCTCACTCGGGCAAAAAGAAATCGCCACTTTTCGTGCCAGCCTGATCGCATCTAAAGAGCAGGCATTGAAAGACACTGTCGATCTTGCCCTCGATAGCATTAATCACATCTATCAAAACGCCGCAGCCAATGATGAAAAAGCCAAGGCGGAAGTAAAACGTGTTCTGAACGACCTGAGATACGGCAATGACGGCTATTTTTTTGTTTACCATGAAGATGGCACCAATCTGGCCCACCCTGTTTTGCCTGAACTGGTCGGAAAAAATTTATTGAATTTGCAGGATAATAATGGCAATTACCTCATTCAGGCACTGATAGAAAAAGCCAAGTCTGGCGGTGGTTTCCATCAGTACCTCTGGCATAAACCCTCCAGTGATTTAATCGTGACAAAGCTCAGTTATGCGGCATGGTTGCCTAAATGGCGCTGGATGATAGGTACCGGCCTGTACATTGAAGATGTCGCCCGCCAAATGGCCAAGGTCGAACAGGGAGTACAGGCTAACATTCGGACGACCTTCATTTCTGTCATTGTTCTGGTTGCCATCACCACTCTGATCATTCTGATCACCACGCTGGCGATCAACCTTCATGAGCACAGGTTAGCAGACAGCCGCTTAAAAGAGCTGGCGTATAAAACTGTCATGTTTCAGGAAGAAGAGAAAAAGCATGTCGCCAGAGAACTCCACGACGGGGTGAACCAGTTGCTGGTTTCCTGCAAGTGCCATCTGGAATTGCTTCAGGACAAAATAGCCAGATCAGACATCGAACAGGCCATACGCCATCGAGGTCTGAGTGAATCCTCCCTGTTGCAGGCCATTGCCGAACTGAGGCGTATCTCGCACAGTCTGCGTCCCAGCTCGTTGGATGACATAGGACTGACTGCGGCACTGGATAACTTGTTCAGTGATTTTTCCGCTTCGACCGGCATACGTGTCAATCGTTCTCTGACACTTGGCAACGCCAGCCTCTCTACAGATATGATGACGACGCTATACCGGGTGGCTCAGGAATCACTGGTGAACATCAGCAAGCATGCTCAGTCTGACGCTATCGATGCAGAACTTTCAGTGATACAGGAAAACTTGCAGTTTATTATTCGCGATAACGGGACGGGATTTAATGTGCAACACGCCATGAATGGCAAAGGAATCGGCCTTCGCAACATGCGTGAACGGCTGGAATTTCTTGGTGGCGAGTTGGATATCAGCAGTGAACCGGGGCAAGGAACGGAAATTTTGGTCAACCTCCCTCTGAAACAAGGACTGGACATTTATGGCAAAAATTCAAGTGCTGTTAGTGGATGACCATCAGGTCGTCATGGAAGGATTTAAAGCACGGCTCGACAACGAAGCCAACATCGAAGTGATTGCAACAGCAAATAATGGCGATGAAGCGCTGAAAAAAGCCGAGCAGTGCCAACCCGATGTGGTACTGATGGATATCAGTATGCCGGAAATGAACGGTATTGAAGCCACACGCCATTTCCGTCACCGCTTTCCTGAGATCAAAGTGCTGATCCTGACCATGCATGACAATCGCGAATACATTCTTCAGGTCATGCAGGCCGGTGCAAGCGGTTATATTCTCAAAGAAGTTTCCGCACAGGAAATGGTGCAAGCCATAGAAGCCGTGCATCAGGGCGGACGGTATTTTTGCCGACTGGTCGCCGATACCTTATTCGCCGCGCCCATTGTGCAGGCTGAGCCTGCTGAAATGGTGCTGGCGGCATTAAGCCGGCGTGAGGAAACTGTACTGCGTCAGGTGGCGCTGGGCAAAAGCAGTAAAAAAATTGCGATGGAACTGGGGATCAGCACCCGAACAGTGGAAACCCACCGTCAGAATATCAAGCATAAACTCAACATGCACTCCACGGCTGAGCTCACCGCTTATGCCGTGAAAGAAAATCTGATTTAGAACAACCCCAGTTGCGGTGCAATAATGTCGTCAAAATGCCGTCCGATAAACGGCAGGATCCCATCTGCAATCGGCTTCAGCTGTTTGTCTATGTAATGGTCGTAATCAATCTGGCTTTGTCTGGCTTCCACCGGTTCCGGGCCATGTGTGGTGATGACATATTCAATCCAGCCGCCAGTCTGATACTGCAATGGTCGGCCCAGCTGCTGATTAACCTCGTCGGCTCGCCGGGCGGCCCGGACATGGGGCGGTACATTCTTCTGATACTCAGACAAGTGACGGCGTAACCTTTTGCGGTACACCAGTTTGTCGTCAAATACTCCCTGCCCGGTCATTTCCACGTAAGCACGTACATACTCTTCCACGTCTTCGTCATGAAACACTTTACTGTAAAGAGTCTGCTGAAACTCCTGTGCTAAGGGAGTCCAGTCGGTGCGGACCGTCTCCAGCCCTTTAAACACCATCTCTTCAACACCGCTTCGAATCACAAGACCGGCATAACGCTTTTTACTGCCGGTTTCCTGTCCCCGAATCGTCGGCATCAGAAATTTGTGGTAATGGGTTTCGTATTCCAGCTCAAGAGCGGAGGCAAGATTGTAATGCTCTTGCAGATGCCTGGCCCACCAGGCATTGATATCAACCACCAGCCGGGCACCGATGGCATCCGCATCCTCACCGCTGTGGGCCTTTTTCAGCGACACAAACGTCGAATCCGTGTCGCCGTATATCACCTCATAACCCTGCTCTTCAATGCGCTCACGGGTCAGCTTCATAATTTCATGACCCCGCATGGTGATCGAAGAGGCCAGACGATGATCAAAAAAACGGCAGCCTGAGGAACCCAGTACGCCATAAAAAGAGTTCATGATAATTTTTATCGCCTGCGAAAACGCTTTTTCGCCGTCTCTTTTCGCCTGGTCGCGTGCGGCCCACAGCGCTTCGATCATTTCGGGCAAAAAATGTTTCTGCCGGTGAAAGCGGCCGCCCCGAAAGCCAGCAATGGCCTGCTGCTCAGATTTCCCCTCATCCAGAAGTAAACCTTCAACCAGCCCCATGGGATCGATACAGAATGTGCGGATTATCGACGGGTACAGCGATTTGAAATCCAGCACCAGCACCGAGTCATACAAACCCGGTTTCGAGTCCATCACATAACCGCCGGGGCTGGCTATCCAGTTTTCGCTTTCAAGATTAGGGGCAACATAACCGGCGCGATGTAACTGAGGTAAATATAGGTTGGTGAATGCAGCAACCGAGCCGCCGACTCTGTCCAGCTCGACGCCCGTCAGCCGGCTACGTTCCAGCGCAAAATCCAGCAAGTGTGTTTTTTCGAAGATCCGGGTAACCAGTTTACAGTCCTGCAGGTTATAGCGTGCCAGTGACACTTTATCTTCGCGGAACATCTGATTAATTTCAGCCATGCGATCGTACACATTGTGAATAGCTTTGCCTTCGCCGAGCAGTTCTTGTGCGACCGATTCCAGCGACCAGGAACGAAAGTTATAAGTGGCCGTTTTCAGCGTATCAATACCGTCCATCACCACCCGGCCCGGAATGGTGATGAAACCGGCATTCGGGTTCTGACTGGACTGGCGCCAGTGCGGCGTCTGCCTGCCACGGCCAAGCCGCAAAGGCAATTTGTGCCATTCTGCACGCCGCAGTAACAAGCGCCAGTCAAAATCCACCACGTTCCAGCCGATAATGACATCAGGATCGTAGCGGATAAACCACTCCTGCATGGCCACCAGCAGGGCTTTTTCATCCCGGACCCATTCAATCCATGTCAGTTGCTCTTGCTCTGCGTTGAGTGGCTCTCCTACCATAATTACCCGGCTGTCAGCCTCGCTGTGCAGACCGACAGAATACAAAACGCCCTTCTCTGAACATTCAATATCCAGTGAGACTACAGACAGTGAAGGCAGATAATCCGCCGATTTGGTTTTCACCTGACGAAATTCGGTATACCCGTCTCTGATAACAGCATTCCCTGCAAAGGCAATTCCACCGCGGATGAAACGCTCCATCAGATAACGGTCAGCAAGCCGGATATCATCTTCAAACACTTTAATGCCTTCTGCTAACAACAATGCGCCAATCCGAAGGCTGGAGCTGATCGTAGCACTGTAGCAGGCCGACATGGTCTGGTGCTGAAAGTCTTTCATGTCCAGCGTGCGCCAGTTGACTGAAAAACCGTGTTGGGTAAGTACAGTGTCTGCCCTTTCCTGCTCGCTGGCCGGAATAAAACACACGGGACTTTCACCGTCGATAACCAGCTGGCAAGGTCCTTGGTCCGTTTTCACCCAGATAACAATCTGAGTCTGCCCTTGCCTGTCCCGGCTTTGACGGGTGAGTACGAACCCCTCAGCTTGCTGAGATAAAGAATGTGTATTTTGCCCTGGTGGAACGTGGGGATGCTTAGCCGATTTTGCGTTCAATTTTATTCCACTCATCAACAAGCCACTGGCCAAAACCCTGCATCAAAAACAAGGAGGCCTTTTTAGGCACTTGTGTCCGGCTCATCAGAATATACGCACGCTCAACGTCGACAGCTTTATCAGGGTAATTTTTCAAAAACAGATCTGTGGCCTCTCTGACTGACAGGGCCAGCACTTTTTCCCGGTGAAACACAAGCGTATATGCCGTCCACAGCATTTTCTTCCCTATATATTCACAGTAGTCAAGGTAATGCTCAGGCACCCGTGTTCTCAGGATTTTCTCCCGGTATTCAATGAGGATGGGTTCAAAAGGCCCATTTAATGATTTTGCCGCGTCCCAGCTGGGTTCGAAGGCACCAAAGCGTCCGGACAAGTCATCGCCCTTGAGGCACACACAGCAATGTCTGAGCCAGAAACCCCACTGAAAAATACCGTCCAGTGACAAGACATCACGCGTAATGGCGAGCCTGATATCCAGACGTTTCACTGCCCTGTAACGCCTGGCAATATGAGTGCTCAGGCTGTGCAGCCGGCTTTTTTCCAGATCGTTCAGTGGCCGCTCAAACACCAGAGTCAGGTTAAGATCGGACTGCCCTGGCACAGCATCACGACGTGCAACGCTACCTGCAAGGTATACGCTGTGAAGTGTGTCTTTGAACAGGACACCGAGGTGTTGCAAAGTCTCATTAATACAGGGTTGAAACACCGGTTGCAAAGGCCGGTTGTTATCAATGACGGGAAGAAAAGTTGGCAATATCTGTTTCCTGGAGCACCGCACTGTCTGCCAGCATCATAGCATGAAAGTGGCAGCCTTAAAGTTGGCGGCAGGCTTAAACGCTGCAATCTCAACCAACTAAGGCCTGCTCGCGCCTGCTACAGCACAATCGTCTGTATCATAGCCATCGACAGGTGGCCTTGGTATACTCCCGGTTCTATTCAATAAAACTGATATTGACCCAAACATGGATAACTTAGACCTGATTTCATACGACGACGTTATTGAAGCTGCCTACGATATTTTTCTGGAAATGGCACAAGACAGTCTGGAACCCGCCGATGTCTTGCTGTTCACGGCTCAGTTTGATGACCGTGGTGCTGCAGAGGTTGTAGAAACCGGAGAAGACTGGCCAGGCCATGTTGGCTTCGCTGTTGATGGCGAAGAATATGCAGAAGTGCGGATCGGGCTGGTGAATGAAGCCAGCGATGAATTAGATGACGTCTTTGCCCGCATGCTGATAAGCCGTAATCCGGACAATAAATTCTGCCACATCTTGTGGAAACGCGACTAATCAGGTGATTAAGTCAGATACAACAAAAACGGTGCTGATATCAGCACCGTTTTTTTAAATCATACCAATACAGGCGTTTCTTCCTGCTGACAGCGTCTGACCCAGAGCAGGCTGGCAATCGCCATCAGCACCATGCACGTCATTATTGCGCCCAGACTGAACTGGTCTTTTGCACTCAGCATAGAGGCCACCAGCGTCGCAACACCCGCGCCTAAGTTTTGCAAACCACCCAGCACAGCCCCTGCCGTACCGGCATGGAAAGGAAAAGGCTCCACCGCTGCTGTTGTGGTAACAGGAAAAACAATCCCGGAGCCAAGGAAATACAGAAATGCGCCGCCAATCAGTGAACTGACGGTGACTAACCCTGCCATCCCAGGCAACAAAATGGTTATCGCACCGAAGCCAAGTGCTGCCAGCCCGACATAAAGCACCCGCTGCTGCCCCATATGCTTGAGCAACAAAGTCGACATCCAGGAGCCCAGCAGATATCCCGGCAATGGCATAACAAATAGCCAGCTCACTGTCGTCGGATCCAGCTTCAGTACATTACCCAGTAATACGCCAGCGGCAGCTTCAAATACAGCCAGCCCTGAAAAGGTTGCCACTAAGCACATGACATACCCCTGAAATTTACGATTACTCAGCACATATTTGTAGCTGACTGTCACACGTTCTACCCTGCGCTTCTCAGAAGGCAGGGTTTCGGTGAAGCGGGATAAAATGATCAAGGTAACGGCAGCACCCAACGCCAGTAAAAACACATAACTTGCCGACCAGCCAAATGCCTCGGACAGGTATCCGCCCAGTACCGGCGCAATCAGCGGCGAGAAAATAATGCCCATGCTGACCAGGCTGTTTACTTTGTGCAGCTCTGCACCTTCGTAACAGTCCCGGGTAATGGTTCTGCACATTGCGCCACCGCACCCGGTTCCCATGCCCTGAATAAAACTGGCAAGCAGAAAAACTTCAAACGAAGGGGCAAAAAGCGCCAGTATTGTGCCGAGTATGAAAATACACATACCGGCCAACATCACAGGCTTACGTCCAATCCGATCCGATAAAGGGCCGTAGACGAACTGAGACAAGCCGTACGGAATGAGATACGCGGCCATCACAGCCTGCAAGAAAGCGGGCTTAATGCTGAATACCGCTGCCATTTGTGGGATCGCTGGCACGTACATGGTTTGGGTCATTTGCCCAACGGCGGCCAGAATAATAATCAGGAACAACATTTTTGCCACACTGGCAGAATAAGATTGCCTTTGCACAACCTCACTCCTTACAACAATACAAAGAAAAAGATAAGTTCAAGTCATCATAAGTCAATGCGGAGAGTGAACGTTGAGAAATGGCTGCAGAATCGACCATTTGCATCAAGTAGCCTTATGACGAGCTTTCGAGCGGGATAGTAATGGCAGGCAAGGCAAACAACAAGTAAATCCTAACCTAATCAGCACGATACTTTATTATAATTCGGATTATAAAAACTAATCTTAAAATTGCGGTTTTCCGGGCAAAAAAAAGCGAGCATTTCAGCTCGCTTTACAATCGGCTTTTATCCGGTTTCAGTCAAAATGAAAACGGTGTTTACCACGGCTGGCTTTGGCACGAAGGTAATTTTCATTGCCCTCTTTCAAGTGTGCTTTTGTACCCACTACTTCTTCAATCGAAATGCCTAAAGCTTCCAGGTCCTGAATTTTTTTCGGGTTATTAGTGATCAACCTGATGCTTTCAACACCTAGTGCTTTGAGCATTTGTGCCGCTTCGGAAAAATCCCGGAGATCATCCCCAAATCCCAAATGATTATTCGCTTCGTAGGTATTCATACCCTGGCTCTGCAGCAGGTAGGCATCGATTTTGTTATACAAACCAATACCACGGCCCTCCTGACGCAGATACAAGATAATGCCACCTTCTTCAGCCATCCGTTCTATGGTTTCATCTAACTGCTCACCACAGTCACAACGTGACGAATGAAAAACATCCCCGGTAAGGCATTCAGAGTGCATCCGAACCAAAGGAGGGAGTTGTTGTTTATCTGCATCACGGAAAATAAGCGCAACGTGCTCTTTTCCTGAAGCTAGGCCATCAAAAGAGAGAATATCGGCAGGGATATGGCTTTTCGTACCGACTTTAAAGGGGACTCTGGCCCTTACATTTACCATTTTGTTTTATTACCTCTCATACAACCACAGTCTGACGACAATTGATTGCTATGTTATCTACCGACACAGTTCATTAGACCGCTGACTTCAATGCGCTGTTGGTATGCATGTGGCGCTGATGATATCTAAAATTATGACACTAAAACAGTCATCACCGTTGACTTATGCTCCGGTGCCACCCACTAAAAGTGTTATAACATAACAATTAAGTCATGAGCAATAATGATTGTTGTCAGAGATAATGGGCCCTGCATACCTCAGAGCCTCTGTTCTAGCCCTGAAACTGATCGTGAATCTCCTGACTAAAGAGAAGTAAGGTATCAAGGATACGCTCACCATCCGCCCGCAGCCCGTTATGCTCGAACTCATTCGTCATCCAGGCTTTACTGTTTGGGATACCGGCCAGAGTGTTACGGCTGTAATCGAATTCCACGTACATGTCTTCGACATAAACCGCTGCAGCCAGCGGGACCTTGTTAGCGGCCAGCTGACTGGCATCATATAACGCTGGCCAATCTGCTTTTTCTGCCAGAATAGCTGCCGCTTCTCGCAATGGTTTCAGGGTGTCGAGCTGCTCAAACATCCACGGATAAACCATTTCTCCGGTAAAACAAAAATCTTGGCCGGGCTGATAATGACATTGCGGGTATTCATCGCGCACCCGGTGTGCAGACCAGCGGGACGCCTGATGCTGACAATAAATTGATTCGTGCAAAATCGCATAAATCGGATTGGTCTGGTAAGACTGCTCCGCCAGCATGGCGTTAAGGAAGCTATAGCTGAGTTCCGGTTGCCCGCTCACCTCGACAAATGCACTCTCCAGCTGATAATAGAGCGCCAGATCCCCGCCGCTTCTGCCGAGATTGATGCCAATCAGCTGAAACTGCTCAACAGTAAATCGTTGCCCGTTCGGCAGAAAAACATCCTGGGTCAATACATGATCCGCAATGCGATTACACAATGCCTGAGCGGCAGGAAAACGCTGAAAGAAAGCCGCATTTTTATCCAGCACCCGGCGATAGGTTGCCCGGTACACCTCATCAGCATGGCCAGAAATTGGAGGAATTCCGCCAGTTACACAGGCGCTCATCAGGCTGTCCGGGTAAAAAGAAAGATAATGCAGAGCGCAAAAACCACCAAAGCTTTGCCCAAGCAGTGACCATTGTTTGATCCCCAACGCTTCCCGAATAGCTTCTGCGTCACGCACTATATTATCTGCCCGAAAATGGCTCAGGTAATCGGCTTGCTGCTGCGCCGTTAACCCTGCCAGAGTCTGCGCATGGACCGGCTCACTCTGTCCGGTGCCCCGCTGATCGAGCAGCAGGACTCTGTAATCTTTCAGTGCCCGCTTCAACCAGCCACTTTCGGCCTCCGGTCTCGGTGATGGGAAACCCGGCCCCCCCTGCAGATAAACCAACCAGGGTAAATCGCTGCTTTCCTTGCCTCTCGCCACCACTTCACGGGCAAACACACGAATCTTTTGGCCTTCAGGGTGGTGGTAATCCAAAGGCAGTTGAAAAACGTGGGGCTGACAGAACATGTCCCCAATATAAAAACCTGATTGCATCATTTTCTCCATGTACCAACGGAGGACTTTCCGTCTCTACCTGGTGCCATGTGCCATGTGCCAAAGGATGGTCACTGTCACCGGTTATGGCCATCACGCCACTGGTACGTCATTGTGTATCGAGTACTGAAAATCAGGTTATTGCCTGACTGTCGTTTTGTTGTTCAGCATATCAGCAAAATACACCAAAAATTCACGGCCGATTTCCTTGCCTTGCATGTAATCCAGATTCAAATCCTGCTGGCTGCTCAACAAAGCCTTACTATGCAGGGCTTTTTGCGGCGCAATCTGGATCACTTTCAGTTCCTCAGGAGGATGAATAAGGAAATCATTAACATCTTTGTAGGTTTGATAGTAGCGGTTGAGCATATCAAACACTTCAGAACGTTTACCGGTTAAGGACAGAAAACGCTCTACATTCAACCCACTGAGCCATTTACGGTAACCATTCACCGCTTTTTTCTCTTCTTCGAGCTCTTTATTCATTTCATCGGCTGCGATCATGCCTTGTGTTTCTTTATCCAGCCACAAACGCTTCCAATTATCGAAACGGTCGGTCAGTTCATGACGCACCGCTTTCACGCGGTCGAGAGATTCATTCAGGCTGAATCGCTCAATATATTCCGGCAGGGCAACTTCGATGCGCTCTCTCCAGTCATCCAGCACCCCCGGTGTTTGCTGTATCATCTGCAAAGGTTCGGTACGAACCACTATGACCAGCTCAGCCCCTCGCTTCCAGGCTTCCTTCACAGGTACAGCCGCACTTACGCCGCCATCGACCCATTCAAGTTCATTGAGACTAACGGGTAGATTATAAAGCAGTGGAATGGCACAGGACGCGCGCAGTACATCACGCCAGTTGTCTTCGTACATAGGCAGGTAGATATCCTGCAAGGTATCTTTGCGCGTGGCACAGGCAAGTGCCTGACGATACGTCAATACGCGACGGGCCGTCGAGACATCTAAAGGCGTTTTGCCATTGAGGCCAATCTGATCAAAGGCCCAGTCCAGATTCATCGGCTTTTGCTGACTCAGATAATGGTAGAGATTAAAAAACTCTTGTTGGGTAGTCAGGTTAACGATGAAGTCATGGCCAAACTTGGGTTGGCGGCTGATGAAAGAGGAAAGGTTCAGCGCGCCGGCAGATGTACCGATGTAGAGTTCAAACGGGTCAAATCCGGCTTCCAGAAAGGCATCAAAAACACCGGCAGTGAAAATGCCGCGCTGCCCGCCCCCTTGAACCACCAGTGCAATTTTTTGCTTTTTTGATTCCGACAATTTTGCAGAAAATGTGTCGACAAGACTGTCATCCAGATCCCCGAGACTAAAAGGCAAGTGATTCATACACCTAACTCACTCTGTTAAAAAACAAAAACCTTCCCCTCATTTCATTGTAAGGCGAATGCTCAACAACAGGAGAAAAATAATAACAGGGTGATATATAACGATTAATGCGTTATTGCCGTCAACCCAAATCCGAAAAGGACTATCATAATGATAACGGCAACGGTTAACGCCATTTTAAATTCAGGGGTTAAATGATTCATATACGCTCCATATTTACTATCACTGTGAGTGCGGGCTACCAGCACCATTCACTGGTACTAACACTAGCAGATTGTAGGGCTGAGCGTGCACCTTGACCATACAATAAACATGGTTTTAGGGCGACTATCACAATTATTTGATACTGGCGCAAGGAAGGAAAAATGGCATTAAATAACAATCATTTATTCATAATGTGCATTGTCTCTGCTCTGGCAATCACACCTGAAACACAAGCGAGTTCGCAAAAACCAATCTATGTGACGCCGTATTGGGGTTACTCCTTTCCGGATAGTATTGAGTCTGAGGGCGGGATGACAATATCCCCGGATAACGTGGGTCTTTTCGGGGTCACCATTGAAGGTAATTACGGAAAACAATCATTATTCAATGGCCGGATTGGATTTACTGCACAGCACATGAAAATGCAAACCAAAGGCTTTGATGACGACGGCAGTGCAACGTTTTTTCATTTTCAAAGCAGCAGCCATTATCGCGTAGCCCCTATGCTTACCAGCTTTATCGGCTTAAGTCTGGGTGGGACACTCATGGATGTCAGTTGGTCAAAACAGAATATTTTATTGTCGGGCGGCGCCTTTTTTGGTTCTGACTTTTTCATCAATAACAACACCAGAATTCGGTTAGAAGCCAGATGGTTAGCCAGCCGTGTTGACGGAAACACCACTGCTGATTGCCAAGGTACGGCAGGAATACAAGCCTGTGACGTGAATATCGATAGTGACTGGCTGAGTGTGTATCAAACCAATCTTGGTGTCAGCTTTGTGTTCTGAAAGAAAATAGTAAACTACTTACTTAGTACAATTAGTCTTCAAAATGTTGCAAAAGTCTAATTTTTGACTATTTATTAGTCATCGACGCTAAAAAATTAAAATAAAACAATTCACTCAATAATCACAGCATTACGGTGTGATCGTCTAAACATTTCGTTAACAACTTGTTATTTCCACAGTACGGAGGAATAAGTCAATAGTAATGCCTATTTATAACCAATAGTCCAAAACTTACTGTCTATTGCGCTGGTAAGTATCAGTGGTTAATCTCGTTTTAACTGCGTGGGGTTTCAAACCAAATTCCACGATACAGGAAGTAAATACTTAGAATAAAAAACTTAATAGATACTGTTTCATAGAGAAAAACAGTACACAAGGAGATACTTATGAAACGCGAACAATGGGGAACCCGAGCCGGATTTATTCTGGCAGCCGTGGGTTCTGCTATAGGATTAGGGAATATCTGGCGTTTCCCCTATATGGCTTACGAAAACGGCGGCGGCGCATTTTTTATTCCATACCTTTTCGCCATGATAACGGCCGGTATTCCATTCATGATTATGGAATTCAGCCTGGGACATAAGCTGCGTGGTGCAGCACCAAGAGCGTTTTCCAAGCTAGGTGTGAAACTGGAATGGCTGGGCTGGTTCCAGGTATTCATTGCTTCTGTCATCGCCGTTTATTACGTCGCTGTTATCGGTTGGGCCATCTCATACCTGGGCTTTGCATTCACTCAAAGCTGGGGAAGTGATACTAACGCTTTCTTCTTTAGTGAATATCTGAAACTCGGGGATAACTCGCCAAGTAATCTGGGTGGACTGCAACTGCACATCGCCATTCCGATGATCATCGCTTGGGGTATCACATTCGCGGCTATTTTCACCGGTGTTAAAGGTGGTATTGAGCGCGCGAGCAAAATCATGATGCCTTTGTTGTTCCTGATGGTGCTGGCACTAATTGCCCGAGTTATTTTCCTGGATGGTGCACTGAACGGTCTGAACTACCTGTTCCAGCCTGATTTCAGCAAAATCCTGGATGCAAAAGTGTGGTCTGCTGCCTATGGGCAAATCTTCTTCACCCTGAGTGTCGGTTTTGCCATCATGATCGCCTACTCCAGCTACCTGCCTGAGAAATCCGACATCAGTAACAATGCCTTTATGACGGTATTGATCAACTGTGGCTTCTCTATGGTAGCGGGTATTCTGATTTTCTCTGTGCTTGGCTATATGGCTCAGGAACAGGCTAAACCGCTTACTGAAGTCGTTTCTGCCGGTGTGGGTCTGGCCTTCGTCACCATTCCTGCGGCAATAAACCTGTTACCGGCTCCGTATATTCTTGGCCCGGTGTTCTTCCTGGCTCTGGTTGTTGCGGGTTTGAGCTCACACATTTCAATCATTGAAGCTGTGACCTCGGCGGTAATGGATAAACTGAAATGGTCGCGTAAAAAAGCAGCTTCCGTAGTTTGTGGGGTTGGCTTTATCGTCTCGATGGCGTTTGCAACCAATGGTGGCCTGTTGCTGCTGGATCTGGTTGATTACTTCATCAACAACGTTGCCCTGCTGGCAAGCTGCCTGATTGAATTGCTGGTTATTGGCTGGCTGCTGAAAGTCTCTGACATTCGCAGCTATGTGAACAGCATTTCTGAGTTCTCTATCGGTAAATGGTTTGAAATTTGTATCCGCTTTATCAGCCCAATCATGCTGGCAATCATCCTGGGTACGAACCTGACCAACACCTTTAATAACGGCTACGGTGGTTACGAAACGTCTGATTTGCTAATGCTGGGTTGGGGCCTGGTAGCAGCGATGTTTGTGATTGCAGTGATTATCAATGTTGCATCTAAACCACTAGAGAATAAAGAGGTATAAGTATGACTGCTGGTGCTATCATCATGATGCTATTCGGCCTGGGTATTACCTGGGGAGGCGCAGCTTACTGCATCTCAGTAGCGATGAAAAACAAGGGGTAACCCTTTGCTAACAAGAGGCCTGCGGGCCTCTTGTTGTATTCTCCTCAGACATATTACAGTTGATTCACACTCAAAAGTGCGCTTTGATTCATATTCGTTGAACGATGTGAACGAATGATACCAAGATCTCTTTCCTTTCAGACGCTTCTACCGCTACAATTTGCCAAAATACTCCGAAAGCTTGAACACCATGATGACATGGCGTTAATAGCTTCTATCAAACAGTTCAAGGAAAGACCATGAAGTTTCCAGCTCTTGTTCTCTCGTTCGCCCTGCTACCTACTACTGCTTTCGCTTCCACACAAACTTGCGAAAGCAATAAATACCATCAGTACATTGATGCTTCTCTTGAGTGGTACCAGAACCTGGTCCAGCTGACTGTGCAAAAAGATCCCGATTTACAGGAAGTCGGCGACTGGTTCATGGAAGGAAGAACCCACCATTTTGAATTGAAACGTGAAGCCGTTGACTGGTACCTGGCAAACGATAAAAGCCATTTAGACCTGTCACAATCTGTCGAATCCTGGCTTAAGCTGACTCAGCAAGACATTAAAACACTATCTGCCCAGCAAGGTAGCCTCGGCGATTACGCGAAGAAAGTCTTTGAGGATCGTCAAAGCACGCCACACCCGAAAAATTATGAGCTTCGCAGCGCTTTTGCCGACCTGTTAACCCACCCGGATGACATTGATAAGCCACTCAAAGAATACAACCGACAAATGAGCGCTATTGCTGCCACTCAGTGCGAATAACGCTCACCCGACTGGCACCGGACGTGACACGTTCGGTGCATTCTGATAAAAATTTCAAGACAATTATCCTCATTTCCAGTAAATTAGCCGGATTTGCCGACGTTAACTAAAAGTAACAACTCATTATGGCAGTGGAAAACAGACAAGCTGAAGCATCTCTTGATACCCTGCACCGTATCTTTACCGTGCCGGAAGCCCCCGACTCCACGCTTGGTCGGATCGAGAAAGAGATCTCCGAAAACCTCAACGCCTTTTTACAGACTCACATTGCCGCCCAGGAAAAGCCGCTGACTGAAATTGAAAAAGATTTCTCTTGTGCTTCTGTGCCAGAGCAACCCAGTTTTGTCTCTGAACATACACATTTCTTACTGGAAAAATTGGTTGCTCAGTCTGTTCACACATCCGCACCCACTTTCATTGGTCATATGACATCGGCTCTGCCCTACTTTTTGATGCCGCTGTCAAAGATCATGATTGGCCTCAACCAGAACCTGGTGAAAATCGAGACCTCAAAGGCCTTCACGCCACTTGAGCGGCAGGTACTGGGGATTCTCCACAATCTGATCTACGGTGAAAGAGATGCGTTTTATCAACGCTGGATGCACAGTGCTGAACATTCTTTAGGCGCATTTTGTTCGGGCGGAACAATAGCGAATATCACCGCACTATGGGTTGCCCGTAACAACCTGCTAAAGCCAGAAGGTGATTTTAAAGGGGTCGCGCAGGAAGGCCTTTTTCGGGCGATGAAACATTACGGCTATGATGATCTGGCTGTACTGGTGTCGGAACGCGGGCATTATTCACTGAAAAAAGCCGCCGATGTGCTCGGCATTGGCAGAGACTGCCTGATTGCGATCAAAACCGACGAAAATAATAAGATCTGTACCGAAGATCTGCAGAACACCATCGAAAGTCTCAAAGCCAGAAATATCAAACCCTTTGCGATTGTTGGCGTTGCCGGAACGACAGAAACAGGCAACATCGATCCGTTGGATGAATTAGCCGATATCGCTCTCGCGCACAATTGCCATTTCCATGTTGATGCGGCCTGGGGTGGTGCGACCTTGATGTCCAATAAATACCGTCCATTACTGAAAGGCATCGAGCGAGCAGATTCAGTAACCATTGATGCCCATAAACAGCTGTATATCCCTATGGGTGCGGGTATGGTGATTTTTAAAAATCCCGCCTCTATGGCTGCAATTGAACATCATGCAGAATACATACTCCGTAAAGGCTCCAAAGATCTTGGCAGCCATACGCTTGAAGGATCCAGAAATGGTATGGCGATGCTGGTGTTTGCCAGCCTGAATATTATCAGCCGCCAGGGATATGAATTACTGATCAACAACAGTATCGAGAAAGCCCGCTACTTTGCTGAGCTGATCAAATCTGACCCCGAGTTTGAACTGATATCAGCACCAGAGCTGTGTTTGCTGACTTATCGTTACGTGCCTGAAGATACACAAAAGGCGCTGGCTATTGCTAACGATGAAGACAAACAGGCCATTCACGAAGCCCTGAACGATCTGACTCAGTACATCCAGAAACGTCAGCGTGAATCGGGTAAGTCTTTTGTCTCGCGAACACGTTTGATGCCAGAACAATGGGATCGCCGGATCACTACAGTCTTTCGTGTGGTACTGGCTAACCCTCTGACAACACCAGACATTCTGAGTGATGTGCTCAAAGAGCAGAAGCAACTGGCATTAACCAGCCAGCAAAGCTTGCCAAAGATTAACGCAATAACAGCGCGCATTCTTTCTCAAGCCAATCTCAGTCATTAAAACGCACCATAAAAAAACGGACAGTAAACTGTCCGTTTTTTTGTATAAATAGCTATCAGGCTGACTTTACATCATCGCTATCATCAATGCGCTTATGCCCTTCCGTCAGGTGGACAAAATCGATCAGATCATCACCAGTCACTTGAAATGCCTGACCGAAACCTTTAACAAACAGGCCGTGAGTCGGCTCTAGACGGAATAGTTTGAAATCCTCCAGGCCACTCAGCCCGTCAACAATCTCACCGAAACGCGCTTTTAACGCTGTAACACCCAATTGCCAGCGCTCAGTGTCACGTTCTACCAGTACAACATTGGCTTCGAATGTTAAACGGGTACGTGCATAAATCGTTTTAGAGGTTGCTTCATCTTCGATCATCATCAGAGATACCTGCGGATTTTCCAGCAGATTTCGGGCATGTCGGGCGATTTTCGAAATGAGCACATAGTATCCGTCATCCAACAAAGCAAATGGCGCATAGCTCACATTCGGCTTTCCTTCTGAGTCTACTGTTGCCAACTGCAGTGTCTGACAAGCATCTCTGAACGCCTGAATTTGTGGCTCCAGACGGTTTTGCAGACGTTCTTGTTTCACTTCGCTCATTACACTTCTTCTCCAACAAAAGCCTGTTTCAACGAATTAAATTTCTCAACTTGCTCAGGGATAAGCTGTCGCTTTTCATCCCTGCCAAGGTAAATTTTAAAAATACACTCACCATTGTCTGCCAGAAAACCAATGAAATAACTTTCATTTCCTTGCATAGGTTTACTGACTAAAACCACATCCGACACGCGATCAAGCTTCAGGTGGCCATGCATTTCACCCGCTTTCCCAATCAGATTGTAGTATCCACGCGCTTCTTTACCTTTCGGAAATGGCGCCTTTACTTCAAAGATTGATCCCATAGAGTGAACAATGGTTGTCATCATTCCCCACTCCGGCAGCACCTCTAAAATAGCCTGAGCATGCTCCCCTGCAATATGGGTAACAAGTTCATCCGGTAAGGCCAGGATGATTTCGCCCTCAGTCACACCCAGCTTTTCCGCTATCAGCACTGCGTGCAAATTCGGGTTTTCTTCCAGCATCGCACCAACTTCTGTTTTCAGCGTTGCCAAACTGAATTTCTCAAACACTCACGCTCTCCTTCATCATGCTGCTTGCAAAGTCGGCCCTCATAGCCTGTCAGCCTTATCGGCATGCAGAAGCACAGCAACACACAAAAAATAATGATAATTAATTGTATTTGTAAAAATGATAAGGTGCTCTATGTCCTTTTGCAAATGATAATTGATATTGTTTAGCATTCATGGATAATGACGCGATTAATAATAATTATCACTTGTGATAACAATATCATTTGTGTGATATTGATTTTCATCTGTATTTCATTTGAGATATTTTGTCAGAACTCCATAAGCAATTGATATTGCTTTGATTTATCAAGACTATCTGCAATCACATTGAGGGATTTTCATGAAACGCGCCGTACTGTCTGTTGCTCTTTTCTTCGCTGCCACATCTGCATGGGCAGAAGAACGAATAATCAGTGCAGGTTCCGGCATTACCGAACTCATAGTGGCAATGGGCGCAGAGAGTCAGCTTGTTGGTGTCGATATCACCAGTAAAGCTTATACCGGTAATGGCATTCCAACCCTTGGTTATCACAGACAGCTTTCCGCGGAAAGCATCATCGCGCTGACGCCCGACCGGGTCGTGGGTTCTAAAGAAATGGGGCCTGAAACTACACTCTCTCTGCTTCGCCAGGCGGGTATCTCAGTCGACATCCTTAATTCGGGCGATACCATTAATGATCTGCTCAAGCGTGTCGAGCAAGTAGGTCAACTCACGGGGAAACAGGCCCAGGCAACACAGCTAAACAGCCAGATTCAACAGCAAGTGAAGCGAATTGAATCGCGTCTGGCAGACAAACACACACCTAAACGTATTCTCTTTCTGACCATTCATGCCGGGCGAGCACCTATGGTTGGGGGACGCCACACCACTGCGGATACGGTTATCAGGCTCGCAGGCGGCATGAATCCAGCGGCTACAGCCATTGAATCTTACAAACCCTTATCTGCGGAAGCTATGGTGGAGATGCAACCTGATATCATCCTGCTAAGTACTCATGCCAGCCAGTCGATAGGCGGACTCAACGGTCTGTTAAAAAGCTTACCCTTACTGGCAGCGACACCTGCTGGTCAGAACAATGCGTTATATACCATTGACGGTACTGCCCTGATTGGCGGCTTGAACCTGAAGAGTCTTGAAGAAGCCGAGCGATTGAATCAGGTTCTGTATGGCCAGTAAAACCATGTCTGACCCAAGCATGTCTCATTCAAGGATGCAACGCATCCGTCTGTTGTCATTACTGCGAGTGCCAACGTCAGCCATCATGCCCTCGACATGTCTGTTACTGGCCATTGCGGCATGTTGTTCCATCATTGTCGGACCAATGGCTATCTCGTTCTCCGACATCTGGCAGGTTATTCTGCCGGGGCAGCAGAAAGTGGCTCCCCATATTGAGTTGATTATTCAGCAAGTTCGTTTACCACGCACACTGCTGTGTATTGCCATCGGCGCTGTGCTGGCGCTTTGTGGCGCGGTCATGCAGGGACTGTTCCGAAACCCGCTGGCTGATCCCGGCATTATAGGCGTTGCCGGCGGAGCAAGTTTAGGCGCTGCATTAGCCATAGTCTTGTTCGGCTCACTGGCAGCGTCATTCCCGCTGCTGCTGACCCTTGGAACCGTACCGGTTTTTGCCTTTGCCGGTGGCGCTATCACAACCTGGGTTGTGTACTTTCTCGGTACAGATAAAACCGGCACCTCTGTCACAGTGATGTTGCTTGCTGGCGTGGCGATTGGCGCTTTATCCGGTGCAGCGCTCGGGCTGCTGAATTTCTATGCCGATGATCAGGCACTGCGTGATCTCTCACTGTGGACTATGGGTTCTTTGGCGGGGGCGACCTGGCCAGGTATTGCCCTGTCTTTTGTTACTCTAGCCACCCTGTTCTGCCTGTTCACTCGCCAGGCAAATGCATTAAATGCCCTCTTATTGGGCGAATCTGAGGCTCAGCATTTAGGTGTCAATGTACAAGCATTGAAACGTTTACTGGTTCTATTGTGTGCAGCCGGTGTTGGCGTGGCCGTCTCGCTCTCCGGTGTGATTGGCTTCATTGGACTGATTGTGCCGCACCTTGGCCGCATGTTAACTGGCCCTAACCATAAAACACTGTTGCCCCTTTCCGCACTGCTGGGCGCACTGATCCTGTTGATTGCCGACATGCTAGCCCGCGTTGTCGCCGCGCCCGCCGAGCTGCCGGTAGGTATTATCACAGCCCTTCTGGGCGCGCCATTTTTTATCGTCCTGCTTACAAAACAGCGAGGTCGTTTGCAATGATCCACCACATAATATGTCAACCCAAAAAGCAAGCTGCCAGAAACCTGCCAGTGGCAATATCGGCCGAGAAACTGTCGCTGGCACTGGGCGGTAAAGTGTTGCTCGATAATCTGAGCATTAGTTTTCGCAGTGGTGAGCTGACCGCTTTACTCGGACCTAATGGTGCCGGTAAGAGTACTTTGCTGAAAGTGTTATCGGGGGAAATGCATGCCAAAGGCAATATCTACATCTTTGGTGAGCATCGTAAAAACTGGGATGCCCACCGTCTGGCGCATCATATGGGCGTGCTCCCTCAGCACAGTACGCTGTCTTTTGGTTTTACCGCTCAGGAAGTTGCAGAATTGGGCACTATGCCCTTAAAGCTCAGTCTTAAAGAAAGCCAGCACATAACGCGTCAAAAAATGGCCGATGTGGGTATCAGTCATCTCAGCCAGCGGCTTTATCCTTCACTTTCCGGTGGAGAGAAACAACGTGTCCACTTTGCAAGGGTACTGACGCAACTCAGCGCTGCCGGTGATCAATGTCTATTAATGCTGGATGAACCCACCTCTGCTTTAGATCTTGCCCATCAGCAAACTTGCTTAAGTCTGGCAAAAAAAATGGCAGACAATGGCGCCGCGGTCATTCTTGTTATTCACGACCTGAATCTCGCTGCTGAGTATGCCGATCGTTTGATCTTACTCAACCACGGTAAAATACAAGCAGATGGCGATGCCTGGCACACATTAACAGCGGAACATATCCAATCCGTGTATGGTGCCCCTGTTATCATAGAGACTCACCCGCGCGGGCATTTCCCTGTCGTCCTGTCGGCATAACGCCACAAACCATGAGGCACATTCAACTGTGCCTTCTGCTGATTTTACACCACTAAAATTGCGTACAATTGTTGCATCCTATTATTGACCTCTATCAAGAATCATTCCACTCAACAAGAGAAACGTTGCACTGTGCGTGAGTCTCAGTAAAATGTGATCGCAAGCGATTAACCGATGAAACGAAGCGTAATGGCGGTCAAACTTTTATCCGGTTTACGCTCCCTTGGGCGATAGCCTTCGGGTTCTCTTTTACAGTGCGTTGTGGGTATCTTTTCAAGACATTGTCAGATGGCACAACACCGATAGAACATGATTAACGACCAGGCCTGAGTCATTCATTTCTTGCCGCTTTCTTATGCATAAAGCGGCTTTTTAACGTCTGGCCAACATTAAGACTCAAAGAGGCCCAAAGGGCCTGAAGACTAGAAGAACAACTATGGCAACCATTAAAGATGTTGCACGTATGGCTGGTGTATCGACAACCACAGTTTCACACGTGATCAACAAAACCCGCTTCGTAGCGGAGGCGACACAGAAGAAAGTCCTGACTGCAGTTGAGGAGCTGAATTATGCGCCTAGTGCTGTCGCACGCAGCCTGAAATGCAACACGACCAGTACAATCGGCATGTTGGTGACCAAATCGACCAATCCATTTTTTGCAGAGTTGGTGCATGGTGTCGAGGAATACTGCTATAAGGCAGGATATACGCTGATCCTTTGTAACACTGAAGGTAATCTCCACAAGCAAAAAGATTATCTGCGCATGCTGTCTGAAAAACGCGTCGACGGGCTACTGGTCATGTGCTCTGATCTGGATGATCAGTTGCTGGAACAATTAGAACGACAGCCTGATCTGCCTATGGTGATCATGGACTGGGGTCCGGCCCGCCCCAAAACAGACAATATACAAGATAACGCTGAGCTGGGCGGTTACCTGGCAACCCGCCATTTTATTGACAATGGACACACTAAAATCGGCTGCTTGTCTGGTCAGAAAGATAAATCCACCTGCCGTGAAAGGTTGAAAGGTTTTAATAAAGCGATGCGCGAAGCGGGTCTGACTGTCAATGAAGGCTGGATTCTTGAAGGTGATTTCGAATGTGAATCTGCAGTTGTTGCAGCCAATGAATTTATTGCTATGAAAGATCGTCCAACAGCCATTTTTTGTTTCAATGACATTATGGCCATGGCATTAATCAGCACGTTTGAGCAAGCCGGCGTGAGAGTGCCTGAAGATGTTTCTATTATCGGTTATGACAATATAGATCTGGCCCCTTACTTCTCCCCACCCTTGACCACTATCCACCAGCCGAAGCGGCGTTTGGGCAAAACGGCAGTGGGAATCCTGATGGAAAGAGTGAAAAGCAAAAGTCACGATTTCCAGACATTTGAAATCAATCCGGAATTAGTTGTCCGCCATTCTGTAAAACGAATCACGTAAAAAATAAACGATTTTCCTCCATGTGATGTAGCGTGCAGCCGATATTAATTTGACTATCGGCTATTTGCATATGGAATATTACTACGCCATGGGGGAATTAATGAGACAATGCATCGCATTCTGTAAAATTTATACGATTTTTATTGCGATTAGCCTCACAATTTTTTTGTGCGATCCATATCAAATTAGTCTTATTGATATATGATTAAACAGTCACGAACAAGGCAAACCATTTGAAAGAATGGGACGCAAAGCTTCCGGCCTAAAAGTAACTGCTTGATTAGCTTTTACTCATGGTAGCGGGGTTGCCGATGGATGAAGTGAAGATTATAGACTGTTTTTGTCATAGCTATGACAAAGCATTCATAATCTTGTGCATAATTGAATCCTCGCTCCTTTGTTAAGTGACTTCTTTTGTTGAAAATAATTGCCGAGAAAAGAAGCATGGACAAACCATTACTGAAAGATTCAATTCGTTTATTTGAGAAATTTGGTCAAATAAAATCTCGCTCTATGTTTGGCGGGTTTGGCATTTTCGCAGGTGAAACGATGTTCGCTCTAGTTGTTAACAACAAGCTGCATCTGCGCGCTAATGCGAGAAATGAAGAAGCCTTCAAACAAGCAGACCTCAAACCGTACGTCTACCAGAAACGCGGTTTTCCTGTTGTTACGAAGCACTATGCCATTCCGGATAACTGGTGGGAAACCCCTGATGTTATCCTGGAACATGCAGAACGTTCTCTGAATGCTGCCCAGGCGGATAAAGAGAAAAAACTGCAGGCTAGCCCTAATCGCATTAAAGATCTGCCTAACCTGCGTCTGGCCAATGAGCGTATGCTCAAAAAAGCCGGTATCAGTTCTGTTGATCAACTCTTCGAGGTCGGTGCTATTGGTGCTTTCCAAGCGTTGCAGGAATCTCATCACGAGTCATTGAGTCTGGATCTGCTCTGGGCATTGGAAGGTGCAGTCAGTGGTAAACACTGGTCTGTTATTACCCCACAACGCCGAAATGAGCTATTGTCAAAGCTGGAAACATCAGCTTCAAGTGCTCATCATTAAGGTTTCCCCTGTCAGTGTTTCATTACCTGTGATGAACACTGACGGTTTATAACCTGCTTTCCAGCCCTGACGCTCCGTCAGGGCTGTGTAAAATGAAGACTCAACTCACAAACGCAAGTTACAAGATTATCAGTTAGCTTCCCTTCAGCTCTGTCACCTTTAGAATGTATGTTTTGCCACCACCCAAGGGAGGTTTCATGCGTTCGTCATCGCCGTTTCCGGGTCAGACTGACAACATCTTCAGAGACAAATTCTGTAAATGGCCAAGACTGATGCGTTACCTGGTCTTCATCAGTTTGTTACCTCCGGCCTTTCTTGTCGCACTTGTGCACACTGACGCAGTTAACGTTAACGAGGTGCTGATCCCCAGCATTATTGCTTCTGCGCTCAATATGCTGCTTTTTTTCTGGGGCATCATATTGAAAGTCAAAGCACGTAAACACTGGTACCGAAATTATCATATCGGCAAAACCATGCTCATTGCACTTCTACCTGTAATAGCAAGCAGTTATTTGTTGCTGGAACAGCACGAACCTAAAACAGCGGCGAACCACCTTGCCCCTCGCAGTGTTCAACTTTCAGTCAATTAACAACAAGAACACACAAATTTGACTGTTTTCTGAAATTTGTCCGGGTATCCGCGGTCATGTTATTAAATCGCTTTATCCGGAGAGCTTCAGGTGCGCATCACCACAAAACAGCATTATTCGATCTTAATCCGTCCACTGCTCTGGCTGCAGACACGGCACTTTGGCAAACCCCTGAACCCGGCTTTGCTTTGGGGACGCCGCCCCTTCCTCTTTTATCTGGTTGCCAGTTTTTTTGGCTATCTCGACCGAAAGCGATCCCCTGTATCCGATGTGATACGTTCCTTGGTTTGTGTACGTGTTTCACAGTTAAATGACTGCGCATTCTGCATAGATGCCAACGGTATGCGACTGGCGCAGCGGTGCAAGTCTGTAGAAAAAGTACAATCTCTGCCTGATTGGCAGCAAAGCCCGCTGTTCGATACACAAGAAAAAGCTGTCCTTGCATATACAGAAGCCATGACTGTAACAGGCATGAAAGTCACATCAGCAATGATTGATGACCTCAAACAGTGGTATGACGAAGATGCTATCGTTGAGTTAACCGCATTAGTCAGCTTTCAAAACCTGTCTGCGAAATTTAATACTGCGTTAGATGTCCCTTCTCAGGCGTTTTGCACTATTCCTTTAACAAAGGATCATAAACACACTGAGCAAAAACAAGAGCCGTCGAATGGCAATGCAAACCAACAGCAACGCAGATAATTAATGATGAAAAATATGAAAAAACCCTTATTGCTGACATTCATCGTCAGCGCCATCGTGGCCTGGTTCGCTTTCGATCTCGGCGATTATTTCACTCTGGAACAGGCTAAGGTTTACCAGCATTCGTTACAGGCAACCATTACCGCAAACCCTCTGCTCTCCAGCGGACTTTTCTTCCTCATTTATGTTGTCATGACGGCTTTGTCTTTCCCTGGGGCTGCCATTATGACGCTGCTTGGCGCTGCACTGTTCGGTTTCTGGTGGAGCCTGCTTATCGTCTCTTTTGCCAGCTCCATCGGAGCGACACTGGCATTTCTGGCCAGTCGGTTCTTATTGCGAGACTGGGTGCAACGCAAATTTGGCCTGCGTCTGGCCGCGATTAATCGTGGCATAGAAAAAGACGGCGCTTTTTACCTCTTTACGCTGCGTTTAATTCCCGTCGTTCCCTTTTTTCTGGTAAACCTGCTGATGGGCCTGACACCTATGCGCCCGCGTCAGTTTTATTGGGTAAGCCAGTTAGGTATGCTGCCTGGTACCGCTGTCTATCTAAATGCCGGGACACAGCTGGGTGAGATTCAGTCGCTGTCCGGGCTGATTTCTTTGCCTGTTCTGCTGTCCTTGGTTTTGCTGGGTATTTTTCCCTTTATCGCCAAAGCAGTCATGGCCTTCGTCCAACAGCGGAGGGTCTATCAAGGCTGGCAAAAACCTGAGCGTTTTGATCAGAACATGGTTGTGATCGGTGCCGGTGCCGGCGGGCTGGTCAGCGCCTATATTGCCGCAGCCGTCAAAGCCAAAGTCACTCTGATTGAAAAACACCAAATGGGCGGTGACTGCCTGAATACCGGCTGCGTACCGTCTAAGGCGCTGATCCGGGCCGCACATACTCTGCATACTATCACCCGGGCACCGGAGTTCGGGATTCGCAGCCAGCCAGCCCAGGTGGATTTTCCTGCTGTCATGCAACGTATTCACCGTGTTATCAAAGGGATAGAACCGCATGATTCCGTCGAACGTTACTCTGAGCTTGGGGTAAACTGCATTCAGGGCGAAGCGCGTATCCTTTCTCCCTGGGAAGTGGAAGTCAACGGCACACGCATCACGACACGCAACATAGTTATAGCCACCGGTGCCCGACCTGTTGTACCGCCCATCGAGGGTATTGAAAAAGTACGCTATCTGACCTCAGACACCTTGTGGTCCATCACAGAGCAACCCAAAAAGCTGCTTGTACTGGGTGGCGGCCCGATTGGCTGTGAGCTGGCACAGAGTTTTCAGCGCCTGGGCAGCCAGGTCACTCAGGTTGAAATGACAGATCAGCTCTTGGTCCGGGAAGATGCAGATGTGGCAAAGCGGGTTCAGGACAGCCTGATGAAAGACGGCGTAGACATTAAACTGCAACACAAAGCAGTAAAATTTGACACTGCAACGTCGGATTCCGGCGAAGCCCTTCAGTATGTCATCCTTGAGGATAATCACGGACAGCAGCATCAGGTTGAATTTGATGCGGTCATCCTGGCGTTAGGCCGTGTGGCCAATGTTACAGGTTTTGGCCTGGAAGAACTTGGCATCACGCTGAACGAACGCAAAACCATAGACGTTAACGAATACCTGCAAACCCGCTATCCCAATATTTTCGCCGTCGGAGATGTTGCCGGCCCGTTCCAGTTAACGCATGCCGCCGCACACCAGGCTTGGTATGCGGCTGTAAACAGCCTGTTCGGACAGTTTAAGTCATTCAAAGTGGATTACCGTGTCCTGCCTGCCGTGACTTATACGGCTCCCGAAGTCGCTCGTGTGGGCATTAATGAGAAAGAAGCACAAGCTCAGGGCATAGACGCGGAAACCACTCAGTATGAATTGAATGATTTAGATCGCGCAATTGCTGACGGTGAAGACTATGGTTTTATTAAAGTATTGACCCCAAAAGGGAAAGATACCATCCTCGGTGCCACCATTGTGGGTAACCAGGCCGGAGAACTTCTCGCGGAGTTTACCCTGGCAATGAAACACGGGCTTGGATTGAACAAAATTCTGGGTACGGTTCACCCTTACCCCACTATGAGTGAAGCCAATAAATACACAGCAGGTGTATGGAAAAATGCCAATAAACCGGAACGGGTTTTGGCATTGCTGGAGAGATTTCATCGCTGGCGGCGAGGTGGCGACAACGGCCATCAACAAAAATCACAGAGCGACAATCTGAAAGCTCATCTGCAGGAAAGTAAGGATCAGCAATGAAAATGACATGGATAGCACTTGGGTTGGCAATCGCAGCGGCTATGCCTGCTCTGGCAAATGAAGCACAAACTGAAACCTCGCCCATCGCCGAGATGAGCTGGGATGCGATTGAACAAGAAGCGCGCGGACAGACTGTTTTCTTCAATGCCTGGGGAGGCAGCCAGCCCATCAACAGCTATTTAAGATGGGTTGCCCGCGAAGTAAAGAGTCGTTACGACATTACGCTCAACCATGTCAAAGTGGCCGACATCGCTGAAACCTCACAGCGACTGTTAGCGGAAAAAGCGGCCGGCAAACAAACCGGCGGCAGCGTCGATATGGTTTGGATCAATGGCGAAAACTTCCGCACCATGAAAGCCAATCACTTATTGGATGGCCCGTTTGTCGCCCAGTTACCCAACTGGGAGCTGGTCGATAAACAACTGCCCGTCTATGAAGATTTTACCGAAAGCACAGAAGGTCTCGAAGCCCCCTGGGGGGTAGGACAACTGGTCTTCATCCATGACAGCCAGACATTAAGCAACCCACCCAATAGTTTTGCTGAACTGTTAAGTCTGGCCGTCGCTTTTCCGGGCAAAGTGACCTACCCGCAGCCGCCTGCATTTCATGGCACCAGTTTTTTAAAAGCCGCATTGATTGAGCTGACCAACGCGGCGCCGGCGCTCTATGAGCCCATTGACCCGGCAACGGATGAAAAGAAATTCGCTCGCCTCACAGCGCCGCTCTGGAAGTACCTCAATCAGCTCCATGCCGTTGCCTGGCAGCAGGGAAAACGCTTTCCGGCCAGTTCAACGGAAATGATGCAACTGTTAGATGACAGGCAGCTTCTGGTCGCCATTACGTTTAATCCGAATGAAGCCAAAGCCGCAATCGAGCGCGGCGATCTGCCTGAATCAGCCAAGGCATTTGCCTTTGAGCAAGGCGCCCTCTCTAACATTCATTTTCTGGCCATCCCCTGGAATGCCAGCGCGAAAGCAGGTGCCCGGGTTGTGATTAACTTTCTCATGAGCCCTGAAGCGCAACAACGAAAAGCAAATATTCAGATCTGGGGTGATCCTGCCGTGCTGACACCGGAGGCTATGGGAGTCGACCAAGCACAAAGTTTAGAACTGTATCGTGCAATCCCTGAGCCACACCCTAGCTGGCAAACTGCGCTGGAGGCCGCCTGGCAGCAAAAATATGGACACTGAGCGTTTCCTGACACCCTGTAAGTTTATCCCTGACACCCATTAGGCGAACGTTGCAATATGTTGTACTTGATGTTTATTGCCACGCTGTTGATCTGCTGTTTGCCGTTATTACCGGGCCTGTTCGGCATTTTGCTGCCAGCCCTGTCCTGGTTACCCTTTGCTGGCCTGACTCAGCCCGGGCCACAGGCTTTCTATCAGGCATTGGCCTGGCCCGGTTTGTCTGCTTCTGTTCTGCTGACGCTTTCCACTGGCGTCATCAGTACTTTATTGGCATTAGCTTTTACCTTCTTGATCCTGCAGAGATATTGGGGCTCCCGCCGCTGGCAGAGTATAGAATCCTGGCTCTCTCCGATGCTGGCGATTCCGCATGTGGCCTTCGCGATTGGCTTTGCTTTCACCTTTTCATCCACGGGGATCATCACCCGTTTCGTCTCAGCATTGGGCGGCGATCCCGGTCAGTTTTCTCTGCTGCAGGACTCTTACGGCATAGGGCTCACTCTGGCTCTGGCGATCAAAGAGACTCCATTCCTGTTATTAATGAGTATCTCTGTCCTGCAGCAACTGAATGTCGGCCGCTTGCTGGCTGCAGGCAATGGCCTGGGCTATAACCGGGCATCAACATGGATCACTATTATACTGCCGCAATGGCTCCCCAGGATGCGACTGCCGATCTATGCCGTGCTGGCTTATGGCATCTCTGTGGTAGACATGGCCATGATTCTGGGCCCGACCCGTCCTCCCACTTTTGCCGTTCTGGTCTGGCAGTGGTTCAATGAGCCGGATGTCGCTTTGCTGCCCAGAGCCGCTGTCGGCGCATTAATGCTGCTCATGCTGGGCCTTTGCCTGCTTGCTGTGTTTCGCGTGCTGGAATGGCTGATTCTGCGTGGCTTTCAAGGCTGGCAATATGCCGGCCATCGCGAGCAACGATTGCCAGGGCGTTACTTTCACTGGCCGTTAATAGCGGTGCCGCTGCTTGTCATTCCTGTTCTCATGCTCTGGTCCGTGGCGCTGCGCTGGCGGTTTCCTGATCTGTTACCAAGCCGGTTCAGTGTGCAATTCTGGCAACAGGAAACCGCCGTGTTTACCGATCTGGCGTCTACCAGCCTGATGCTGGCCGGTATCAGTACAGCGATTGCGCTTTGTCTGGCCATTGGTTGTCTGGAATACAGGGACAAAACAGGAACCGGTATCCCAGGCTGGCTGATAGCCATGCCCATGGTGTTGCCACAGGTTTCTTTACTGTTCGGTATTCAGGTCACCACTTATATGATCCCCGGCCAGCATCACCTGCTATGGGTGATATGGAGCCATGTGCTCTTTGTGTTTCCCTACCTGTACCTTGCGCTGGATGGCCCATGGCGCAGTTTTGATCGCCGGTATACGCAAACAGCCAGTAGCCTTGGCTTATCGGAGTTCCAGGCCTGGTGGCGGGTCAAGCGTCCTATGCTGATGCCGGCAATTTGTCTGGCACTGGCCGTAGGCTGTAGTGTCAGCCTGGCTCAGTACCTGCCGACACTCAGCCTTGGTGCAGGCCGGGTCAGCACCCTGACCACAGAAGCCGTTGCGCTCGCCAGCGGACAGGACAGAAGAGTCAGTGCGATTTACGGACTGCTGCAGGGACTGGTGCCCTTCATGCTCTTCGCGCTTGCCACTTTCGCAAGCCGTTACTATCAATCGAGAATGACCTCCGGAACATACACAAGGAATGCAAAAGCCAATGTGCTTGTCAGTCAAAAACCTCACTATAAATAATGGACATCAGCGGTTGCTCAGTTCGCTGACGCTGTCGGTTGAGCAGGGACAGGTACTAACGATTATGGGACCCAGCGGCTGTGGGAAGTCGACCCTGTTGGGTGTGATTGCCGGCCATATTCCGCCCGACTGTCTCTATCAGGGCGAGATCAACCTCAATAACAGATTGCTCAATGAACTGGCTCCGGATAAACGGCGCATTGGCCTGCTGTTTCAGGATGATCTGCTATTCCCGCACCTGAATGTGTGGCAGAACCTGGCATTTGGTTTACCGTCCAGTGTGAAAAAGCCTGAACGTAAAACCAGAGCTTATGACACCTTAGCTGCGTTAGGCCTGATAGAACTGGCCTCTCATTGCCCGAGCCAGATTTCTGGCGGACAGCGCGCCAGGATCAGTCTGATGCGTTGTCTGCTGGCAGAGCCGGACGCCATCTTACTGGATGAGCCTTTCAGTAAACTGGACAAAGATCTGCGTATCCAGTTTCGCGACCTGGTGTTTAAGGAGATCCGGCAGCTGAATATCCCAGCGCTGATGGTCACCCATGATCAGGATGACGTGCCACCTGACGGTCAGGTATTGCACTGGCCCGCCGCGCTGAAGGAGGAACAGCCCCATGCTTGATCGCTACGCCATCAAACTCATCAAAGCGCCGGTTAACTGTGTAGGCTTACTGCTGGCGAAAACGCCTTTCACCGCCAATCAAATTACAGTAGCCGGGTTTGGTATTGGGCTGCTGACATTGCCTGCACTCCTCTACCAGCAATATTGGCTGGCACTGTGTTTTATCATTATCAACCGCATTTTTGACGGTTTGGATGGCGCTCTGGCCCGGCGCAGGGGCATCACAGACTGTGGTGGTTTTCTGGATATCACACTGGATTTTCTGTTTTATTCTCTTGTGCCCTTTGGCTTCATTCTGGCAGACCCTACACAGAATGCAGTTGCTGGTGCGTTTTTGATCTTCGCCTTTGTCGGCACAGGTTCCAGCTTTCTGGCTTTTGCCATCATGGCGGGTAAGCGCGATATTGATAATCCGGTTTATCAACACAAATCTTTGTTTTACTTGGGAGGTTTGACTGAGGGCACAGAAACTATCGCGTGTTTTGTTCTCTTTTGCCTGTTCCCGGCACATTTTGCGCCCATCGCTTGGATTTTCGGATCACTGTGCTGGGTGACAACCGCAACACGGATCTGGGCTGGCTATCAGACCCTGAAAACACCGGCCGGATAGCACCGGCAGAAACACGTGTCAGCAACAGAAAACGGCGACCCAGGCCTGCCCAGCCGCCGTTTTCAGTCACCAGTCCTCTAGCTGAAGGCCGGTATGCTCTGATTGTGTTTTCCCTGCCGGCTGTGAAATTTATTAATTTCGATATCAATAGCGTTATAGCTGCTGTTCATCAACTCGCCCAGACATGCCGGAGAATCAGGATTCTGACTTTGCAGAAAAGCCGCCAGCAGCTTGACGTCATCAGGTCTGGGGCGATAGCTCAGGTTCGGAAAGGCCTGGTAGATATAATCAATAGCGATTGCCAACAGCTCGCTATTCTTTTCTGTCGTTCTGTTCATCGTCAACACAGTATTTTTATTCATCTTCATCGGAAGTAATGGATTTGACGAAGGGCATCCTAAGCGGTCTGAATGAAAGAATTATGACTTGGCGCTGTTTTTAGGATTTTTTTATCCTCTCGCTTGTTTTTCATACCAATATTCACGTATTCAATCTGTTGTTTTAAACGAACAACATCGACTGAGCGCTTTGAATACTGTGTTTTTTTCTGCTATCGCATCCACTCTCGGTGCAATTGTTCGCTATCTCCCAGGTACTCCAGCAGCCAGCTCAGGGCGGGGTTAAGGCTGGCTTTGTTCCATGCCAGACAGCAGGGACTGACCGGCGGGGCATGAGGGAGCGTGCGGGCCACCAGCTTGCCTCTTTTCAACTTGGGGGCGGCCATATGTTCCGGCACAACGCCTATGCCCAGCCCGGCTTCAAGACACTGAAACGCGCTGGACCAGTCCGGCACCATAATGCGGCGCTGATTATTCATCAGCCAGGTTGTGCGCTTAGGTAATGTACGTGAGGTATCTTCAAGACAGATAGCGGGATACTTAGCCAGTTCTGAGTCTGGCAGAGGCAGCGGACTTTCCGTCAACGGATGATCCGGCGCCATCACAAACACCCAGTGCAGGTTTCCCATATCGGTGTAATCGAAATCCCCGCTGACCGGAATGGCAGCCGTCGCCCCAATCACCAGATCTGCCCGGCCGTCTGCCAGGGCGTCCCACACCCCGTTATAGACCTCCATCGTCAGATGCAGCTCAACATCCGGGAACGCCTGATAAAAATCTCGTACCATTGTGCTGACACGGCTTTGTCTGACCACAGTGTCCAGTGCCACCGACACATTTTCAGCCCAGCCATTGGCAACACGTTGTGTCTGCAACTTAATGTGCTCCATTTGCTTGAGCAGCTGTCTGGCTTCTTCAACAAAGTACTGGCCTGCAGGAGTCAGGCTGACCTGCCGGTGATGACGCTCAAACAAGGTTACAGACAATTTATCCTCGATTATCCTGACCGTGTAGCTGATTGCGCTGGGCACTTTGTGCAACTCTTCTGCTGCTGAGGAAAAGCTGCCCCGCCTCGCAACAACATCAATTACTTGCAAATCATTGAAAGAAAACATATATCCTGCTACTTAATAACGCGTGATGTTGAATCAAATTTTTTGAAAGCAATGTTGAAATTTTAGCGTTTCACAGCACAAATCACCACGCTTACAATCTGATCACTGAAAAAACTTCTGGTTTCAATAAAATGACGACAAAACCAACTACCGTTACGCTTGCCTGGTTTGCATTACTGAGCATGCTCGGCTTTCTGGCCACCGACATGTATCTGCCTGCTTTCACCGCCATGCAGGCCGATCTGAATACCTCATCCAGCCTGATTGGCATGACACTCGGCCTTTTTCTGTTAGGCATGGCCATTGGTCAGCTTATCTATGGCCCTCTCTCTGACCGCTTAGGCAGAAAAAAAGTATTGCTGGGTGCCATGTTGTTGTTCAGCCTCGCCACCCTGGGTTGTGCAATGGCACCGAATGTGGAAACCCTGCTGGCATTCCGTTTTCTTCAGGCGCTGGGTGCGTGCAGTGCCACCGTGCTCTGGCAGGCTATTGTCATTGACAGGTATGAAGGAAAGCTTGCCGAAAAAGTGTTCGCAACTATCATGCCTTTGGTCGCCCTTTCACCGGCCCTTGCGCCTTTAGTTGGCGCAGCGATTCAGTCACATTTTGGCTGGCGTGCTATCTTCCTGAGCCTGATTGCCTTAGGTGCCGTGTTAGCACTGATGACGACCATGCAGCCTGAAAGTGCCAAGGGTGAAAAAAAGCAGGGCAACGTCTTGTCAGAACTGGCAATTAACTATACAAGCCTGCTCAAGTCAAAAAAATTCATGGGTAACATGCTCATTTTTGCAGCCTGCTCTGCTGCTTTTTTCGCCTACCTGACAGGGTCACCGTTTATCATGTCTGCTATGGGCTACTCAAGCGAAGATATCGGCTTAAGTTATGTGCCGCAGACTATTGCCTTTTTGATTGGCGGCTATGGCTGCCGGGCACTGCTAAACCGCATGGAAGGTAAAAAGCTGCTGCCTTGGCTGCTGAAACTGTTCATCGGCAGTGCGCTGGTCATACTGTTGATCACTGTGCAGCATAAACCAGACACCATTTGGCCCGTTTTACTGCCTTTCTGTTTTATTGCAGTTGCTAACGGTGCGATATACCCCATTGTGATCAGTAAAGCCCTGGAAGACTTCAAGCACTGCAGCGCAACCGCGGCCGGGGTGATGAATTTCCTGCAAACATTAGGTTGTTTTGCGGCCAGTTCACTGGTTGCGGCTTTTGCCGATAAAGGATTGAGCATTGTTGCCTTTAGCATTGCCGGCACCTGTGTCTTCGTTCTGATCGGGTTCGCTTTTGTTGTCAGCAGCCAGCGCCAGCAACTGATTGAGGCACAATCCACTCCAAACTGATCATTTTCTTTCTATCACGGTTCTTCAATTGCAGGCAGCCCCTGATGCTGCCTGCATTTTTCATATTCAAAAATATTGTCTATTGTTCATCGATAAGCCAAAAAATTCCTAATACGCATGAAATGCGTGTTATGCATGCCCAGAAAACCGTCACTATACTGTTCTCTTAGGGACTCTGCTCTATCATGGATGATGGATGATATATGAAGAGAAATGTGATTCATTCGAAAATGCTGCTGTTCTTTTTGCTGCTTTTTATCTTTTTGCTGTGTCTTTTTTTTCTTAATGGCAGTCCTAGCGCTAACCCAGAGAGACGGGGACATCCTATTACACACGCCTCTTCACGGCTTGATAACCACACATTATTGTCTGACGGGTATCAATTTCTGGCAGAAGAATGGGAAAACGCCAGCACACTTCACTCAATACTGAACCAGCTCAGTGTGAGTCAGTTTATCTTTAACAATCTGTATTCACGGGAGAAACTTGAAAAATTCACGCTGTTTTCACTGATCTCTTTCGGCTTTCTTCTCGGCTGTCTGGTACTGGCCTGGCACCTGCATAAAATGCTTCGCCATGAAAAACGCCTGAAAGGCGAGTTACACGACATGGTCAAAAAGTTCAGCCATGTACTGAAACATGCTCCGGACGGCATGGTTCTGCTCAAGCAGGACAACACTGTACTCAATATCAATCAGTCCGCTTGCCAGATTTTGAACACCTCAGAACAACAGGCTTCACACCAAGAGATTACCGCTTTGGTTAACGATCCCGAAGCCAGTAACAAGCTGGCTGGATTACTCAGTCAGGTACACGGCAAGATGAATCAGGGTGATAACCAGCCCGTCAGTCAACAGATCACCATCAACACTACGTCTGTACAACACCTTGAAATCATTGCGAGCGAAACCGCTTACAATGACGGTAATGAGATTTTGTTAAATATCAGGGATGTCACTGTATGGGTTGATCGTGAAGAAAAACTGAAAAGCTTGTCCCGCGCCCTGGAGCAAAGTGACGACTCTATCATCATCACCAACGAAAAAGGGATCATCGAGTATGTAAACCACAGCTTTGAAAAATATAACGAGCTCGATGCCAACGAGCTGATCGGCAGTGATGCCGCGCACCTGATTCTTACCGCTCTGCAAAATCCGGCAGAGCTGGCAAAATTGCAGCAACAGCTGGTCAAAGGCCAGACAATCAACCGCATCATCTCGCACCGCAAGAAAGATAACAGTCTGGTGTATATGGAAAAACGCATTTCTCCTATTCGCAATAACCTAGGGAAAATCAGCCATTACATCA
This sequence comes from Photobacterium sp. WH77, assembly GCF_022014395.1. Taxonomy (NCBI): domain Bacteria; kingdom Pseudomonadati; phylum Pseudomonadota; class Gammaproteobacteria; order Vibrionales; family Vibrionaceae; genus Photobacterium; species Photobacterium sp. WH77. The sequence continues at coordinate 139,942 of NZ_JAKLTE010000004.1, forward strand.
CAACAGGGAAAGATATTACCGACAGAGTGCTGTTTGAAAGCAAACTCAAACAATTAGCGCACTTTGACATACTCACCCAACTGCCAAACCGATTGATGCTGCAGCAGCAGATCGATCACCTGCTCCAGCAATCGCCCTGCCCTGTCATTGGCCTGCTCACCCTCAACCTGGATCGCTTTAAGCAAATCAACGATTCTCTGGGTCACGACACCGGCGATCAGGTGCTGCTAGCCGTCAGCGAACGTCTGCAGACTATTTTGCGTGAAAATGACATGCTGGCGAGATTAGGCAGTGATGAATTTGCCATCCTGGTAGCATCAGATAACCGGCTGCCCGCTCTTGAACACCTGGCCGAGCGTATCCTTCGTCATCTCAGCGAGCCGATGACACTGGGCAGTAAAGAAGTGGTGGTCGGTGCCAGTATTGGTATCACCTACAGTGACAGCATCCATTCGACCAGCGAAACCCTGCTCAGGCAGGCAGACATTGCGCTGTATAAAGCCAAAGACAACAAACAACAGCAACAATACCGGGTTTATAACCGGCAAATGGGTGCCAACAGTGTCAAACGTTTGGAAATGGAAGCTCAACTGAGGCAAAGCTGCGGCACTGATCGCTATCAGTATTACTATCAGGGCCGGTTTGACTCACGGACCCGTCAGCTTTGCGGAGCGGAAGCGCTGCTACGCTGGGTCGATGATGACAACCGCATCCAGTCACCCACTGAGTTCATCCCTATTCTGGAAACCACAGGTTTGATTATCGAGGTTGGTGAGCATTTGATTCAACAGGCTTGCAAACAATTACGCCAATGGCAGTTACAAGGCCACTGGCTGCATTTTGCCCTGAATATTTCAGCCCGGCAGTTGCTGAATTCCGATATTGTCAGTACTGTCAGCAAAGCGATACAGAATAGCCAGTGCGACCCTAGTTTTTTAGAGCTGGAAATCACAGAGAGTGTCGTCATGTCTGACGTTAAGCTGGCATTGAATAAGTTACGTCAGATCAACGCGCTGGGAGTCAGAATTGCCATTGATGATTTTGGTACCGGCTATTCCTCCCTGGCCTACCTCAGTCGGTTTCCGATTCAGATACTCAAAGTCGATCGCGAGTTTGTCCGTGATTTACCCCTCAATAAAGAATCTGTCACCATCACTAACGCTATCGTTGAGTTGGCCCATAATCTAAATATCAGCGTGGTGGCAGAAGGTGTAGAAACCAAAGGACAGGCAGATTTCCTGGCAAGCATAGGTGTAGAAGAATTTCAGGGATTTCTGTACTGTAAGCCACTGCCGCTATCAGATTTTGAAACAAGGTTTTTGCTGCCAGTTCAGAATACGAAAGAACATTCTACCTACTGAGTCAGATTACCTCAGTTTGTAAACTTTCACTTCTGCCAAGAGCCAATTACAATACGCTCAGTATGGGCGAGGATAGAAACATGGATTTTAGCGATTATCTGGAAACGGTGCTTAAGCAACGTCAGCAACAGGCCAATAAACCGGTCCAAAATAAGCAGCAACCTGTCTGGCTGCAACAGCGTATGGAAGACAAAACCAGCCAAAGTACGGCACGTGATGCAATAGCCAAAGCCCAGGAGGATGCCTCTGTTCGAGCCGAACAGGAAACCAAAGCCCCTCATGTCAGAATTAATGGCCGCTACATGTCACAGGAAGAAGCACAGGCTAAAGCAAAATTGCAAACTCAGGCAGCGCCTGCTAATGCCGACAGAATTGCCTATATTGAATCGCTCAAAAAAACACTACGTGCCAAAAAGTATCAATAATCACCCGACTGCCCGCCTGCTTCCCGCCAAGATGTGACAACGTCACTATAGCTTTTGTGCCTTTCATCTGATTTTCAGCCTCAGTGGGGTTGAAAATAACCTCATTCGACTATGCTTAAACGAGTAAACATTTTTAACTGCAAGGGATGCGCTGACCAGCAGTAATCTCTGACCAATAAGCAAATAGTTGAACGTTTATAAAAACAATGACGAAAAAGCAGGGCTTTCATTCACTAAAATTTATGGAGTGACAGACATGTTAGGTGAAAATCACGCACTCTTCATTGAGTTCCCCGAAATGCAGGACAAAATCACAGAGTTGAAGACCTGCGACGAAAGCTTTAAGGCCATGTCAGACCGATATCACCAGCTTGACCATAGAATACGGGGATTGGAATGCAGCAACATTCCCACCGAAGATCACCACTTCACCCAACTGAAAATGGAGCGTTTGCAGCTTAAAGACAAAATTTACAACATACTCATGAACTGAGGTTGTCAGCTTTTCCCTGGCTCCACCCTCTGCTATCCAGGGGGTGGAGAACCTTCCCCGCCAAACACCATCATCACCTGCCTCAAGCAAGCTATTTGTAACAAAACATTGCTGTCCGGTATTTTAATAACATTTATTGATAGAATCCGCGCCCTCAACAACAAATACATCTTTTTTTGATTGCTACCAAGAAAAGTTTAGTAAAGCAGTTGCCGTTCCGGCATTTAGAGAGACCTATGAAAACATTTGATCGCGCCAAGCAAATCCTGCTGGCAGGGTTCTGTATTAACTTGTGTATGGGCATTTTGTATGCCTGGAGTGTATTTAAGAAAGCCTTAGTGGTAGATCTTGGCTGGTCAAACGCCGATGCGTCCCTGCCCTATACCGTTGCTATCATTACCTTTTCTCTCTCATTGTTACTAGCCGGTATTCTTCAGGACAAAATCGGTCCGCGTAAGGTCTTGCTGCTCGGCACGACCATGGTTGGCCTGGGTATGATTGTATCCAGCTTTGCCACCACACCACTGCTGCTGGTGCTGACTTTCGGGGTATTGACAGGTTGCGGTATTGGCTTTGGCTATGCCTGTTTAAGCCCTTCAGCAATGAAATGGTTCCACCCTTCGAAGAAAGGCATGGTAAACGGACTGATCGCGGCCGGTTTTGGCCTGGCTGCTGTGTATCTGGCGCCGCTGACATCATCCCTGATTGCCGATTACGGTATTAATCAGAGCTTTCTGATCCTCGGCATCGCTGTACTGCTGGTCGCTGTCCCTCTGGCATGCACTGTCAACAACCCACCGGAAGGCTACCAGCCGGAGGCGCCATCTGCCGTCGCGGCCTCTGCCAATCCGGCACCAGCTGTTAACATGACCTGGCGCAGCATGGTGAAAACACCCCAGTTTTACTCCTTGTGGGTGATGTACGCCTTTGCCTCCGCGGCAGGCTTGATGATTATCGGCAATATTACTTCTATTGCAGCGACTCAGGCCGATCTCTCTGACGCGGCGTTTCTGGTGGTGATTCTGGCTGTGTTCAACTCAGGTGGCCGTATCGCTGCCGGTATGCTGTCAGACAAAATCGGCGGCGTTAAAACGCTGATGATTGCCTTTATCATGCAAGCCATCAACATGGTGATGTTCGCCACCTTCGACAACGAGTTCAGCCTGATTGTCGGTGCTGCCGTTGCCGGGGTTGGCTACGGTACTCTGCTTGCCGTTTTCCCATCGATCACAGCCGATTTTTATGGCCTGAAGAATTACGGTGCTAACTATGGTGTTCTATACACTGCGTGGGGTGTCAGTGGCTTCATTGGCCCAGTGGTAGCCGCCGTAGCAGTCGATATGACCGGCACCTACACGCTGGCCTATTCTGTGTGTTCTGGCATGCTGGCAGTCGCGGTTTTGTTGTCATTCATCACCAAGCCTGTCACCGCACAAGTAGCTAAAGAGAAGCTAGCGACAGCCGCATAACGGTACGCCTGACTCTTACTGAAAAGCACAGCCAGCCGGCTGTGCTTTTTTATTGTCACTTTTTCAGAAAGAGAAACGGGACAGACAAAAAAAACCCGGTTCCAAAGGGACCGGGCAAACAAATAGTGGTGAAAATGTTCCTGATGGGAACAGGATATGCGCTATTAGCGTACCGCTATGGAAGACTGTGCGATTGGCTTAACAACATTCTTCACGGGTACTCAGGTAGCAAATAGTTAAGGCGTCCAATTTTTGGTTTGATTAAGCATTTTTTCAATCAAATCACTGAAGTCGCGTATTCGAGTGATGAATCGATTGAGACAACCAAATTCAAATATTTCCTCTTTACAATCTGTACCATCCTCATTGATCTCGCCATCATGCTGGCATACGCCACCGCTGGATTCCAGAATCGTCAACTCGGGCGCTTTTCTGCACTGAATTCAATCTGTTTATATTGGAAAACAGCACTGGTTTTTCACGTTCCGCAGCATAGGCTCACGCCTGCCAACAGGTGTGAAAACAGAATCAAAGTTGTGAGACTCATCTAACTGAAAACTAACGAACTAGTTGGCTAGTTTGATTTGCGTTCATAGTAGGGATATCATCGTTGTCGCGTTAAGCTATTATGCATCTATACACTATGCATTTGAATTATTAGGTATTGAATCAATATGACGCCTGACAATGCATCAAATGATTCAAATTCACTTGGAGTATTCTTCCACCATGGTCAGTACATTACTTCTATATTGCATCGCTTCATTTACCGTGACCGTCATTCCGGGGCCGACCATGCTGTTATCTCTATCGAACGGTGTGAGTAAAAATAAGAAAATTGTACTTTATGGCATTTTAGGGGCTGCTATCTCTGACGCAATTTTGATCAGTGCTGCCGGGCTGGGACTGGGGGCATTAATGGCGGCTTCTGAAACCCTCTTTCTGACCGTCAAATATTGTGGCGTGGCTTACCTGCTGTGGCTGGCATACCAGTTGTGGCGCAGTACACCTTCAGCCGGCGCATTAACAGCAGACAAACTCAAAAGCACACAAGTGCACAGCCCAGCAGCAGCGTTCCGGCGCAGCCTGTTCGCAGCCCTGTCTAATCCGAAAGGGCTCCTGTTCTTCGGCGCCTTTCTGCCTCAGTTTCTGGATTTAACAGCGCCGGTTTTCATGCAATACGTGCTCTTCGCGGTGGCTACCATCGTGATTGATGTCGCTGTGATGCTGGTTTACGCAACGGCAGGTTTTCAGGCAGCAAAGTATTTATCGGTCAGTCGCCTGAAATCGCTCAACAAGACCTGTGCTACCGTGCTGGTCGCGATGGCGTCGGGGTTAGCATTCTATAAAGAAGCGGCCTGAGAGTTTTTCACTTCAAAAACAATCACCAACGCCATAGGCGGTGGTTTAGGGGTGACAAAGAAAAGCGCCCGCGGGCGCTTGTTATATGGATGGACGTTTGTATCTGGCATTGATCAAATCTTCAATGAGCTTTTGATCTTTTCTGGCCTGCTCATAACGTTGTTTAGCTTGCCAGCGCTCCATCACGGTTTCCAAGCCTTTTACCTTTACCTGACTTTGCTCCAGCGCCTTTTTCGTGCGCTGACTTTCTGCGTGCATCAGCGCCATTTCGTGCTGCTGATGGGAAATCAGGCGGCTGAGCATAGTATTGACCTGAGTGGTGTTCTGCAGCGCCAATGCGTTCAACCCGGCGCTTCCTTCTTGCTGACAGCCCGATTTCAGCCCGGCCAGCGCCTGTAGTTGCTGGGCAAAAAAGCCGACCTGATCTTGCTGACGTGCAAAGTGCTGTCCGTGACGATCACGCTGCTGCTCAGCAATCTGCTGAAGCTGACTCACAGCTTTCAGTCTGCCCTTCATCACACCGTCTCCTAACCTTACTGCGTTTGTGTAAATAACTCAGCAAGCCGAACCAGCGACTGTTGGTAGTCAGTCACTTCATCAACCTGCTGAACCAGAAAATCTTTGAGTTGCGGAAACACCTGGACAGACAGATCCAGTTCGGCATCTTGTCCGGGCTGATACCCGCCTAAAGGCAACAGCTCTTTGACTTGCAAGTAGTTGGCATTGAGCTGCCTGAAACGGTTTGCCACTGTGACATGAGAGTTTTCGGTACAGCTGCTCATACAGCGGCTGATAGAGGCATTAATATCTATCGCCGGATAATGCCCCTGCTCTGCCAGCGTACGGGATAACACCACATGACCATCAAGAATGGCACGGGCAGAGTCCACCACAGGATCCTGCTGATCATCGCCATCCGCCAGTACGGTGTAAATTGCCGTCAGGCTGCCATCCGGGTGCTCACCGTTACCGGCACGCTCAAGCAACTGAGGCAACTGGCTGAACACTGAAGGCGGATAACCACGAGAAGCAGGCGGCTCACCCAGGGACAAGGCAATTTCACGCTGCGCCATGGCGTAACGTGTTAAAGAGTCCATCAGCAGCAGGACATCTTTGCCTTTATCGCGATAATATTCCGCTACGCGGTGACACAGTTTAGTGGCACGCAGACGCATTAAAGGAGATTCATCGGCCGGCGCTGCTATCACCACAGCCCGCTTCATACCCTCTGCGCCGAGATTGCGCTGTATGAATTCCCTGACCTCCCGGCCACGCTCACCAATCAGACCCACGACAACAATATCGGCTTTGGTGTTTTTGGTGATCATGCCCATCAGGACACTTTTACCCACACCACTACCTGCCATGAGTCCGATACGCTGGCCTTTGCCCAGGGTCAGTAATCCGTTGATTGCACGTATACCCACATCCAGCGGTGTATCAACCAGGCGGCGCTTTAACGGATTGATCGGTGAAGGGTTCAGCGACACTTTCTCTCCGCCTTTTAGCGGGCCAAGATCGTCAAATGGCTCGCCAAGACCGTTAACGACCCTGCCAAGCCAGTGATCACCGAGCGCGACTGTACTGTCGCCGTCCAGCGGGACGACTCTCGCTCCGGCGTACAGCCCGCCTAACTGCCTCACGGGCATCAAATACGCCACGTCGCGGTCAAAGCCCACCACCTGGGCTTCAATGGCTTCACCATCATCCGTTTCAACCAGACAGCGCTGTTCCAGTCTGAACTTACAGCCAACGGCCTGAAGCATCAGGCCGTTGACTTTGACCAACCGCCCGGTAACCCGGGCAATCGGAATGGATGACATGGAGGCGATAGCATCATTCAAACGATCATGAAATGCACCGTCACTCACTGATACTCTCCGCCGTTTCTGCTGCTGCGATATGACTGGCTTCAGCCGCTGGATTCTCCAGTAAGTGCTCGCGCAGCGTTTCCATACAGGCTTCCAGTCTGGCATCACTGCTGGCATCGGCTTCTGCTTGATCCGTTACCAGCTGAACACCGCCGACAGGCATTTCTTTGTTCGCGACCAGTTTCCAGCTCGGGTGCAGGGTTGGACTGAGATTGGTAATACGCTCAAGATCCTGCGGATTAAGATTGATCACCACCTTGTCGCTGTTACCCGGCATGCTGTCTAAGGTTTCTTCCACCAGCGCCAGAATTTGCTGCGGCATCAGTGTCAGCTCTGCACGAATAACCTGCTGGGCAACTTTCTGCACCAGGGAACAAATCTGCTCGCGCTGAGCATGTTCCCGCTCATCCTGCCATTGCTGAATATGCGCCTGCAGTGCTTGTATCGGCGCAATGGCAGATTCATATTTTTCGCGGCCCTGGCTTTCGCCTTTGCTGTATCCCTGCTGAAAACCGTCTTGCTGACCTAAGGTAAAGCCTTGCTGGCGACCCTGCTCAACACCCTGACGCAGGCCTTCTTCATGGCCCCGCTGCAAGCCTTGCTGAAATCCTTCTTCCAGCTGTTTTTGCAAAGCTGCCTGGTGTTCCTTGGTATTGAACTCCGCCTGGGCGACATAATTGTCTGCATCCTGTGCACCACTTTCGTGTTGTACAACAGGCTTCACCATAGGCGGAAAGCGGTGTGAGCGGTATTCACCAGGATTCAGCTGCATCACTTTTACTGAACGCATCACTTACTCCACTGTTTGTTCCTGATACAGGCTCAGTTCGATCTCACCGGCATCGGCCAGTTCACGAACCACTTGCATAATATCCTGGCGGGCTTTCTCAACCCGGGATAATGGCATCGCACCACGCATGGCCATTTCATCATCCAGCGAGTTGGCCATACGCTGTGGCATGGACTGTTTGATTGCCACTTGCAGCTTGAGCTCTGCCCCTTTCAGCGCGGTTGCCCACAAGTCGAGCGGAATTTCCTGGATCAGGCGATCCATCGTTGCTTCACGCTGACGGGAAAGGATAACGAAGTCGAACATATTTTCTTCGATTTCGCTGACCACTTTTTCGTCATGCAGTTTCAGCATTTCCATCAGCTGAGCACGATCACCCTCAAAGCGGTTAATAATGTCGGCAGCCTGCTTGGCACCCAGCACCGATGCGCCCTGACCGCCCGAAACCTGCTGGATACAGCGATCGATCAACAGATGCAGATCTTTGGCGATCTCGTGGTCGATTTCACTCAGACGGGCGACGCGGTAAATCAGTTCATCATGCTGCTCTGACGGCAGTTTCGCCAGCACCTGAGACGAGGTTTCCGGCGGCAGATAAGCCAGGAAAATCGCCTGCATCTGCGGGTGTTCCTGACTGATAAATTTTGCAATAACGTCAGTATCAACCCACTGCAGTCGCTGCATGTTATTTCGCAGCTCATCGCCATAAATACTGTTCAGTACACCTTTGGCAAGATCATTGCCCAGGGCTTTCGACAGTGTGTTCGACAGATAATCTTTCGACGCGCCGCGAATACCACTGTGGTCGCGAAAATCATCGAAAAACCGCTGAATCACGACCTTGGCGTTCTCACTTTTGATGCCAGTGAGTTTCGCCATGGATCGGGTGACGCGTTGTACTTCATCGCGGGAGAAATAACGCAGAACCTGAGCGGCTGCATCCTCTCCCATGCCCAGCAAAACCAGCGCTGTTTTATCCACGCTGCTTAAGGTTTGCATGTCTGCCGGATTAGTTGTCTCGGTTGTGCTCATTTCCATTTACCCATTGTTTGAGGACTTCAGCAACGCGCTGCGGTTCTTCGCTGGCAATTAATGTCAGATGTTTCAGTTGGATGTGCAAAGGCGAACCTGAAGGCGGCAACATCATCTCAGCATCTGCATCCAGTCCGTTGGTGGTATTGCTCAGGCCTCTGTCGGACAGACGTCGATTGAGTTCATTCTCCTGCGCCTGCTCATCGAGCTCTTTGCTCAGAATGTTGTCTGGCAAAGTGGCAATGTCCATTTCCTGGCGTGCTTTGTCCACACCGGTCAGGTGACGAATCAGAGGACGCAGAACAAAGAAGATCATCGCCAGTCCCAGCAAGCCGCCAATGATGTAACGCAACGGCTGCTGCAATGCTGTATCCTGCCACCACGGCATAGGGGCAACAGGTTCAATGTTGACCGGGGTAAAGTTGAAGCTCATCAGGCTCAGGCTGTCGCCACGCTCGGCATTCAGGCCGACCGCTTCAGAGATCATCTGGCTGATTTCGGCTTTCTGTGCCTCATCCCAGACGGCACCGTCCGGCGCAACAGCATTGTTCAGCAATACAGACACATTCAGTTTCTTAATTTGCCCCTGCTGGTACTGGGTATGCCTGACACTGCTGCCTAATGCAAACTGACGATTCACTTCAGAGCGCTCACTGGTGTTCTTCGGTGCCTCACCTTCACCTTCTTCTTCAACCGTTGGTGGCTGATTGCTCAGTGAACCCGGCACCCCTAAGGCAATTTTATCGGTTGAGTTGTTCTCAATGCTGTGTTCTGAACGGACAACCGGATTGTCATCCACCATTTCACGGGTTTCTTCAATGCGGCTGAAATCCAGATCGGCCGCCACCTGCACCCGGAAGTTGCTCGGGCCGAGAACCGGAGTCAGCATGTCAGAAGCACGCTGAATGACCTGCTTCTCCAGATTCTTTTGATACTCCAGATATTTGGTATTCATTCGGCCGGACGTTTCCGAGCCGATATCGGCGCTCAGTAAACGACCGAACTGATCCACCACTGAAACGTGTTCAGCCGTCATGCCGGTGACACTGCCCGACACCAGATTCACAATCGCTTCCACCTGTTCAGGTTTGAGATCTTCACCCGGCTTAAGCTCCACCATGACAGAGGCCGTGGTCTTCTCCGTGTTCTGGCGCACAAACAGAGTCTGGCGTGGAATCGCCAGGTGCACACGGGCGTTATTGACGACATTAAGTGAAATAATGGTACGGGCCAGTTCCCCTTCCAGACCATGACGGTAACGTGCCGTTTCCATAAACTGGCTGGTACCCAAAGCAGAATCAGTCTGAAGTGTTTCCAGACCGGTCGGCAGTTTGGCTTTCACCCCTTTGGCGGCCAGTAACATACGGACCTCAGCAACTCGGCCATCTTCTACCAGCACCTGACCATTGGTTTCCTGTAAGCGGTATGGAATGCCTTCCGCTTCCAGTACAGAGATAATCTCGCTGGTATCAAAGCGCTCCTGCTGGCTGTAAAGCGGGCGATAGCTTTGTGTCGACGTCCAGAGTGCAACCACTATGATAGCGGCAACCACAGCCGCCAGCGCAGCAGACAAAACAAGATTACGCTGGCTGCTGTACCAGGCGCGTTTAGCCCGATCCAGCAGAGAATGATCAGAACGGTTGGCAGCAGTCAGTTCCGCTGCCGCTGCTTGAGTAATCATGGTCATAATTTACACCGGCATCTTCATTACATCTTCAAACGCACCGACCACTTTGTTTCTTACCTGCATCAAGGCAGAAAAAGACAAACTGGCCTTCTGGCTGGCAATCATCGCGCCAACCAGATCATCACTTTTCCCGGTTTCAACCGCCGTCATCTTCGCACTTGCAGCGGCCTGATGGCCGTTTACCAGGTCAAGCACTTGTGTCATGGCAGAAGAAAAAGCAAGTGGTTTAACCTGTTGGTCTAATGGATTGGCTTTCACAGCAATGTTCTGCTCAGCCTGAGCTTGCATGAGCTGCATTTTATCCAGCATTAATTGCTGGGCGGTGGTCGTCTGCGTCAAATTCGTCGCAAGCATACTTGTGTCTCCTGATCGTTAGGCTGCTGAGCCAATTTGTGAAATATCAATGCCTTGCTCACGCATTGCCGCCAATTTGTAACGTAAAGCTCTTGTCGTCACACCCAGTGCTTTTGCCGTGAGTGTTCTGTTACCCTCATGCTGTTTAAGCACGTCCAGCACATACTGATATTCGGCCTGTTTCTTCGCACCAATATAGCCCTGTTCTGTTCCTGCGCTGCCCGTCGCTGCAGGCATATATTCAGGTTTAATCGCCTGAATTTTGCTGCTGTCTACCGGCAGCATGAGATCCTGGGAGGTCACGAAATCGCCGTGCCTCATTACCAATGCGCGCTGGATAATGTTTTCCAGCTCGCGGATGTTGCCCGGCCAGTGGTACTGCATCATCATCTGCTGGGCATCCGCGGATAGCTGGCAGGCACTGCCTTGCTGATACTTACCGATGAAATAATCGGCCAGCGGAAGAATATCCTCAGGACGCTCGCGAAGCGGTGGCCAGTGCAGAGGTAACACATCCAGGCGGTAATAAAGATCTTCCCGGAACACCCCTTCCTGTACCGCGACACGAAGATCTTTATTGGTGGCGGCTATCACCCGGATATCGAGCTTGATGGTTTTATGGCTGCCCACACGCTCGACTTCGCGCTCTTGCAGCACACGTAATAACTTGGCTTGCAGCGCCGGCGACATTTCGGCAATTTCATCCAGCAAAATGGTGCCGCCGTTTGCTTCTTCGAACTTGCCGCTCTGGCTGCCGGTTGCCCCGGTAAAGGCCCCTTTTACATGGCCGAATAAGACAGCTTCAAGCATGGATTCCGGGATAGCAGCACAGTTCACCGCGACAAACGGCATCTTGCTGCGTGGTGACTGCTGATGAACATAGCGCGCCAGCACTTCTTTGCCTGTTCCTGATTCGCCGGTGATCAGCACACTGGCATGCGTACAGGCCGCACGGTGGGCCAATTGCAAAATCTGCTTACTGCGCCAGGATTGCGCCACTATGTCAGACATGGGCTTTTGCAGCGCTTCAACCCGGGCAATCAGGCTTAACAGCTGGCTGGGTTCGAACGGTTTTAACAAATAATCCGTCGCACCGGCTTTCATCGCTTCCGCCGCCAGCAAGCCTTCGTGCTGATCGACAATCGCAATGGCAATCCGGCGCTGCTGTGTGTCCGCCACTGTCTGGCTGTAGCGAACCCATTCGGTCAGTGACATATCCGGCAGCGAGGAGCTGACCAGAGTGATCGCCGCCTGGCGTGACTGCAAGCCGGCTTTGCCGGATGTCAGATAATCCACCTGATAGCCCGCCTGCTCCAGCACCTGAATCACTTGCTGAGCCTGCTGCCTGTCCGGTTCAATGAACTGAATTGTCTTCGTAATCATTACTGAACCCTGCTTTCATCATTGTTGCCAGCACGCATAACACGCACTGTTACCCGACGATTTAACGCTTTCCCTTTCGCCGTTTCGTTATGGGCGATCGGATAGCGGGAACCATGTGCCCTGATTTGAATCAAGCTGTCTTTTACGCCGGCTTCCCGGAGAAAACTGGCCACATCATCGGCACGGACTTTAGACACCTGCACATTGCCCAGCCTTGAGCCCACATTATCTGAGTGACCATCAATCAACACCTGATTGACTGACGTATCAAGACGAATGTATTCAGCCAGATTTGACAGCGTTGCTTTTTGCTCAGTGGAAACTGTGCGTTGTCCCAAATCAAACTGAAACACCAGGTCACGAGCCTGTTTGTACGACATGGCCGGCAGGCGGGAACGACAGAGAGTAAAATCAGCCAGTGCCGGTGCCATATTAACGCTCGATAGCAGCAAATCGACCGGGGTATTGTTGTTCTGATAGAGCATCCCAACCCGCGCCCACTGGCCAGCTGTCATACCGTCAAGCAATGCATCAACTGCATGAGTGAACGACACTTCAGTCGGACTGACTTGCTTACCCGGGCTCAGAGATGTCTGCTTAGGTGTCGCCACCCAAGGACCATCCTGCAGATACAGACCTGCAGATTGAAACTGAACCACAGGTCGCATAGGCTTCACTTTCAGCGTCAGATTTTCCCCGGCATTCGCGATAAAGCTCACCTGACCGAAATTATCCACCTGCTGATTTAATGAACAGTGAAATTTGTCGCCTTGGTATTTCCACTCGACAAGATCCATCGGTGTTGAAACAAGCTTTGCTTCAACCGAACCTGCCGCAAGAGCAATAAATAAGAATGTGTATTTCTTGAGAAATGAAATTAACATTTTTACCCTTCTCAGATTTTGGAAAAAAACCAAAATTCATTTTTTAATCATAATATCCAACTTAGCCACAAAATATTAAACAGCCAAATTGGTTTGTTGTTTCTATATATTTGTTTCTTGCTCAAAATCACTTTAATAAAATAAAGGTGATCTTGATTCAATTTATATTTGACGCCACTCTGACACTAATTTGACACCGTACCGACATTCTATCCGTCAGAATGATTTTTTTGATATGGCTTCAAAAACAGCTACTTGTGGCAAGCAAAACCTAACAAAACACAGGGTATTTCAAAGGCGGCCATAAAAGTCTCATCAATTCATATATAAGAAAACCCTATAAATGAAGATATAATCAACATGTGGACTAACATCACAAATTCAAAATCAATAACTAAAACACAGGAAATAGCTCAGGCTAGACTTAGCGAAACTAATAGTGGTTTTACCAAAATAGAAGTAAATTAAATCCGCAACAGTTAATAAGTTGCATATGAGTTCTGACGGATATGCCAATATGAAAAAAATTGAGTTAAACAATGCTCAACATTTCCCCACACTGAACGTTGAACATTTAGGGCGCCCAATCCATGTCATCCGGGAAGAGTTGCAGAAAATCTTTTCGCAGGCAGATTCGTCAATTACCCAGGATTTACAACGCTGGGTGAAAGACAAAAATCTGACCATTAAGCTGGCTGACATTCAACTCTCCAACCGGGATGCCACGGATCAAAGCAACAATGCCTCTATCATTCGGCATCAAGCCGGAGGGCTGATTGAAGCGCAACTGGATACCCAGTTGTTACTGGCGCTGTCGGATAAATTTTACAACGCCGATATCGATCGCAGCGATGCCGGTTACGCGAATTCGACGCTGACAGCCAGTGACCTGCGTCTTCAACAGCGATTACTGCAGCGTATTTGTTCACTGGTTGCCGATGAGAAGGCGTGGCAACTGACCGATGATGGCATGACTTACGGTGTCGGCTTACTCGCCACTTTCACTGTGAGCTACCGTAAAAAAGTGGCGGCGTTCCGCCTGTACTTCGATGAAAACATGCTTCAGGTGCTGATGGATGATATGGCGTTCCAGACCAACCATCACCTGAGCGATGATTTCAGGCTCGCGCTGGAGAATACGCCGGTTCAGCTTCATGCCACGCTTTGCCAGAAAAAAATGCCGCTGGATGATGTGCTCAAGCTGCGTCCTGACGATGTACTGAACATTGATCTCCTCACCAATGTGCCGGTGCGTATCGGACAGGAACATTTATTTAACGGATGCGTGGCCGACAAAGACGGCCAGCTCGTCCTGATTCTTAAAGATAAATAATACTATTACAGGATTGAAACATGACTGATTTGAATGAGATGACAGACGTAAACGCATTCAGCGAAGACGATCTGAACTTTGACGATCTGAATTTGGACCAGCTGGATGATGATATTGAAACCGAGCAGGATTCAGCTGCTTCGCCCTTTATTCCCTATGACGACGTGCCTTCACGCGATATCAATTTCTTCAAAAAAATCCCCGTCACTGTCACGCTGGAAGTGTCCAGTACCGAAGTCTCGCTGGGTGAACTGATGAAAGCCGGTGAAGGCAGCGTGATTGAGCTGGATAAGCTCAACGGCGAACCACTGGATGTCAAAGTCAATGGATCGCTGATGGGCCATGCCGAGGTTGTTGTGGTCAATGATAAATATGGTCTGCGCCTGATCGACATCGTGGATTCGCCGCTTAACTCCGTGGAATCCTGATGATGCTCCGCAGTACCTGTCACCGAATAGCCCGCACAGGCGGGCTATGTATCACCGGTTTTCTCGTATTTCTTCTGTCTTCACACCCGGTATTTGCGGCTGAAAGTGGCGGCCTGACACTGATGACAGTGTCTGATGGTGCCGCCAATCAGGAATACAGCGTTAAGCTGCAGGTGCTGCTCTTAATGACGGCGCTGAGCTTTTTGCCCGCCTTCCTGCTGATGGCCACCAGCTTTACCCGGATTATCATAGTGCTGGCCATTTTGCGTCAGGCGCTCGGCCTGCAGCAGAGTCCGCCTAACCGGGTTCTGGTCGGCATAGCGCTGGCGTTAACCTTGCTCATCATGCGCCCTGTGTGGACAGACGTCTACGAGCACGCTTTCAAGCCGTATGACGCAGGCCAGATGACCTTGATGGATGCCTTTGCAGTGGCAGAAAAACCCGTCAAAGATTTCATGCTCAAGCAAACCCAGCAAAGTTCTCTGGAACAAATGCTGCACATTGCCAACGAGCCCATCAATCAGAACGCTGAAGATCTGTCGTTTGCCGTCGTGTTACCCGCTTTCGTGATCAGTGAACTGAAAACGGCATTCCAGATTGGTTTCATGTTGTTTATTCCCTTCCTGATTATCGACCTGGTGGTTGCCAGCGTCTTGATGGCGATGGGTATGATGATGCTGTCACCTCTGATCATTTCTTTGCCGTTCAAGCTGGTTATATTCGTGCTGGCGGATGGTTGGGCAATGACGGTTGGCACACTCGCAGCCAGTTTCGGGTAGGAGAACAACATGACACCGGAACTCGCTGTTACCCTGTTTTCAGATGCCGTGTGGATGATCATTACCATTGTGACGGTACTGGTCATTCCTGGGCTGCTTGTCGGGCTGCTTATTGCCGTGTTTCAGGCGGCAACGCAGATTAATGAACAGACCCTGAGCTTTCTTCCGCGCTTATTGGTAACCCTGCTGATGGTGATTTTCGCCGGCCACTGGATGATCCGAAAGCTCGTCGACCTGTTCACCTATCTGTTCCATAACATTCCGGGAATGATTGGCTGATGGATCTGACCTTTGCGCAAATCACAGCCTGGCTGGGGCAAGTCTGGTGGCCCTTTTTCCGCCTCGGGGCGGCGCTCGTGGCTATGCCCTTTTTTGGCGACGGCGCCATTCCGATTTGGATAAGGCTGCTTTTCGCCTTGTCGATCAGCATTCTGATTGCGCCACTGATGCCAGCGATGCCAGCTGTGGATCCCCTTTCCCTTAAAGCACTGGTGCTCGCCTTCGAGCAAGCGATCTGGGGAGTGTTCTTCGGATTTATCATTCACCTTTTATTCAACACCATGACCATGCTCGGGCAGATTGTCTCTATGCAGATGGGCCTGAGTATGGCGATCATGAATGACCCGGTGAACGGCATGTCTGTCGCCCTGCTCGGCCGCCTGTTCCTGATGTTCAGCACCTTGCTTTTTCTGGCACTGGACGGCCATCTGATCGTGATTGATATTCTGGTCCAGAGCTTCCATATCTGGCCAGTCGGCGCTGGTATCAGTGAAGCAACGCTGCACCAGATTCTGTCCATGGTTGGCTGGATGTTCGCCTCAGCACTGGCGCTGGCCTTACCCGCCATCGTTTCCATGCTGCTCGCCAACATCAGCTTCGGTGTCATGAACCGGGCCGCGCCCAGCCTGAACGTGTACGCATTAGGCTTTCCAATGACCATGCTTTTAGGCCTGTTCAGTATTCTCATTGCTATCAGCGGTGTACCCAGCCGCTATACCCAGTTCGTGCATACCACCTTGCAGGAGCTGACCTATTATGTCGCAGGAAACGGCCTATGAGTGACCAGAGTACGCAGGACAAAACAGAAAAAGCTACGCCCCAGAAAATCCGTAAAGCCAGAGAGCAGGGGCAAATCCCACGGGCCAAAGATCTCACCGCCGCAGTGATTTTTATCGTTGTGGTGTATTTCTTCTCGGTCCAGCTTGAGGCCATCTGGGATGCGCTCAGCGGTGTGTTCCGGTTCAACATGCAACTGACCCGCGAAGATCTGCAGTCACCCTGGCAAGGCATTGAGCATATGGGGCAAAGCCTGGCTATTTTGATAGAACTGCTGCTGCCACTGTTTGCGGTCATACTGTTAGCGGCTATCGCGGGAAGTCTGATGCTGGGCGGCTGGCTGTTCTACCCTGCCGGTGTGCTGCCAAAACTGTCGAAGATCAGCCCGATTGCCGGCATTAAACGTATGTTCTCGATACGCTCACTGGTTGAGCTGCTGAAATCGACCCTCAAAGTGACCGTTATCTTCTTGCTGCTATATACCTATCTGGATTCTCATTTGGCTGAGCTGATGGCGATGCAGAACCTGCCCTTGCGCCAGGGCGTTGTCGCCGTCATGAGTATCCTTTTCCACGGTGTGCTGCTGATGGGCGTTGCGCTGATCATATTTGGCTTGCTTGATGTCCCCTACCAGCGCTGGGAGCACTTAAAGCAGCTGAAAATGACCAAGCAGGAAACCAAGGAAGAATACAAAAACAACGAAGGCCGGCCGGAAGTGAAACAGCGTATCCGCCAGATTCAGCAACAGTTTGCGCGGCGTAAAGTGGAAAAAACCGTGCCTCAGGCAGATGTAGTGATCACTAACCCAACCCACTATGCGGTCGCCATCAAATACGATCCGACTATGTACGACGCCCCTTTCGTGGTTGCCAAAGGGGTGGATGAAATGGCCCTGCATATTCAGCGTATCGCCCGCGAAAACAATGTGGAAATACTGAATTCCCCGCCACTTACGCGTGCTATTTATCATACCACTCAGTTGGAACAGGCCGTGCCGAACCAGCTGTATATCGCCGTGGCGCACATTCTGACTTATGTCATGCAGCTCAAAGCTTTTCGTACCGGGAAAGGCGGCAAACCACAGGCATTACCGACTTTTGCGATTCCACGCCACTTACAGTATTAAGGCAGGAGAGAGATCAAACCCATGTTAAACAGGCTACCTAAATTTAACCATTTAAAGCGCAGCTATATCAGTATTCCTGCTGCTCTGCTCATGATACTGGCCATGGTCATGCTGCCCCTGCCCCCTATGCTGCTGGACGCCATGTTCACCTTCAACATAGTGCTGGCAATCATGGTACTGCTGGTCAGTACCACGGCAAAACGACCACTGGATTTTTCTATCTTCCCAACCATCTTGCTGGTGGCTACGCTGCTGCGTCTGACGCTGAACGTAGCGTCCACACGGGTAGTGTTACTTGAAGGTCACAATGGCGGCGATGCGGCCGGTAAAGTGATCCAGGCATTTGGTGAAGTGGTGATCGGCGGTAACTATGTCGTCGGTATGGTGGTCTTTGTCATTCTGATGATCATCAACTTCGTGGTCATCACCAAAGGTGGCGAGCGGATTTCAGAAGTCGCTGCCCGATTTACCCTCGACGCCTTGCCGGGTAAACAAATGGCCATTGATGCCGATTTGAATGCCGGTTTGATCGATCAGGAACGTGCCAAGCTGCGCCGGAAAGAAGTCGCCAATGAAGCCGATTTCTACGGCTCGATGGACGGTGCGTCAAAATTCGTCCGTGGTGATGCCATCGCCGGCCTGCTGATTCTGTTCATCAATATTATTGGTGGTATCAGCATTGGCGTGTTCGAATACGATATGACCGGCGCAGAAGCGTTCAAAACCTTTGCCTTACTGACTATCGGTGACGGTCTGGTTGCACAGATCCCGTCCCTGCTGCTGGCCACCTCAGCGGCGATTATCGTAACGCGTATCAATGACAGCGATGACGACATGGCTGAGTCGATGCGCAATCAGCTGCTCGCTTCCCCAACCACTTTGTTCACTGCCGCCGCGATTATGGCGATTGTCGGCAGTGTGCCGGGTATGCCGCATCTGGCATTTTACGCATTCGCTGCCGTACTGGCCTATTCGGGCTGGCGACAACTCAAATCACCCACCCATGACGATCAACTGGAACAGGTTGAACAACTTGGCTACGCCATGCGCCGTGAAAGCGATCAAGTGCTGGCCTGGGATGATATTCCGCATGTTCAGAGCCTCTCGCTGCACCTGGGTTTCCGCCTGGTCCATCTGGTCAATAAAGATCAGGGCGCGCCGCTGTCGCAGCGGATCCGGGGGATTCGTAAAACACTGTCCGAGCAAGTGGGTTATCTGCTGCCTGAAGTCAGTATTCAGGACAACCTCAGCCTGCGGCCAAACCAATACACCATCGCCGTACAGGGTGAGATAGTTGAACAAGGTGAAATTGAACCAGATCGCCTGATGGCCATTGCGGTGGGTGAAACTTACGGTGACATTGACGGCATACTGGGTACTGACCCGGCCTATCAGTTACCGGCCGTCTGGATTGAGCCCGGCGACAAAGCCAAAGCACTGAATATGGGTTATCAGGTCATTGATGACGCTACCGTCATCGCTACGCACCTGAGTAAGGTAATGAAAAACAACCTGGCCGATTTGTTCACCCATGATGATGTCGACAACATGATCCACCGCTTGTCGCTGCAGGCACCGAAACTGGCCGAGGCACTGGGCAATGTCATGACACCGGCTCAGCAACTCAAGGTGTTCCGTCACTTACTGCAGGATCAGGTGCCGGTCAAAGACATACGCACCATAGCCAACACCATGCTCGACAGTGCAGAAAATACCAAAGATCCTATTTTGCTGGCCGCCGATGTGCGTTGTAGTTTACGCCGCACTTTAGTCAACCTGATCAACGGTGACCGCAAAGATCTGAACGTGTACACCTTGTCTGATGATCTGGAGCAAATTTTGCTGACATCTTTGCAGCAGGCACAGTCAAACGGCCAGGCCATGCTGGACAGTTTTCCGGTTGAGCCCAATATCCTTCAGCAATTCCAGCAAAACCTGCCATTAGTCAAACAGCAGCTTAAGCAGCAAAACCTGCCTCCGGTTCTGCTGGTGATGCCACAACTTCGGCCACTTCTGTCACGTTATGCGCGTACTTTTGCACAAGGTCTGGCTGTCTTGTCATATAATGAGATTCCAGAACACAAGCAAATCAATGTGGTAGGAAACCTTGGCTAAGTTGTTTACCGATGCCGCGTTAGGCGAGCATGCACGCGGGCTGCTGATTCAGGCAGCCCAGACTCCGGATGATCACATTCTGCTTGAGGCCATGCAGCACAATGATATACGTCATGTCTGTCAGCCGATAAGACACACAGAAACCAACGAGGTCACATTCCAGCACCTCACTTTACGGTTCGGCAGCAATAACGAGCAGAGTGTCTACCGTTTCGACCTGTCTGAAGAGATGCGTTATGCGCTGGATTTGTTCGGGCTGCTGCTGGCTGTCAGGCACATTAAATTTCAGCAAGAAACCATTCATGCCAGCCTGATTAATCCGTTAGTTGTGCCCCTGCAGGTGGAAACCTTGCTGAAATGGGAACCCGGCCAGCATTTTTTATCTTCCCTGTTTGAACACCATAGCCAGGCGATGCAGGATGTCGTGCCCTGCCTCCAGCTTTTTCAGTCCAATTCAGATACCGGGCAGTTAGGTAAACTGCTGGGTTGGTTACATGACACCTGCCCGGCGTTTTGGGTGGATATCAGGCTGCCAACCGCCTATCTCCCTCTGCTGGAAACGCATCCACCCGCAGCCATCAAGATTGCCCAATTCAATGAAGACACCAGTTTCAAGCAAGGCTTACTGCCGGTCATCCGCTTTTTGAAACAGTGCCATGTCGAGTTTGTCGCCGGACGCGTGGCCACTCAATACGATCTGATCCGCTTCCGCCGTCTGGGTGCGGGTTATTATTTTGGGTACATCAGCGATATACCCACCTCCTTCTCCGCACCGAGAAAATTTAAACTCGTTAAATAGCCCCCTCAACACTGTTATTTATAACGCTAGTATTTATAACGCCAGAATTTACAACGCCAGCACTTCAGCTGGCGTCTTGCTTTTTGTTGTTGCCCGCCAAATATTGAATCTCGATCACAACTCTTTGTTACCTATTTACCTGGCTCTTTTCTGTCTTTACCTAATCCTTCACTCATTCAGGTATAGACCATTTACTCTAACCAGCACCTTGGCTGATTATTTCATTGCCCGGTTTAATAAAATTGAAACCTCATACCATGGCTTTTACAGCTGGAAACTGTGAATTTAGCAAATTTTTCAAAATTTATTTTAGCATTCCATATAAAAATCAAGTTACTGATTTTTAATCAATTTATCTCATAAAATCCAGGTAAAAAACCGCTAAACATCAAGATGAAATCATTTTTTTTCACTTTTCTGATTAATGTTCTCAGAGCCTCTTCCGCCTCATATTAGCGAGTAGGAATAACGGCCACACAGAACAACAAACTGATTTGTGTGCCGATATAAACCAATATAAAGAAGCAATACTTAGGAGAATTTTCATGGCTCTATCAATGCACACCAACTACGCATCTCTGGTTACGCAAAACACCCTGAACGGCACAGGCAACATGCTGAACACGGCCATGGAGCGTCTGGCGACTGGCTACCGTATCAACTCTGCTGCTGACGATGCGGCTGGTCTGCAAATCGCAAGCCGCCTGGAATCTCAAACTCGCGGCATGTCTGTTGCAATGCGCAACTCTCAGGACGGCATCTCTATGATGCAAACGACTGAAGGTGCACTGGACGAAGCAAGCAACATCCTGTACCGCATGAACGACCTGGCTACTCAGGCAGCGAACGGTACTAACTCAGTCAACGATCAGGAAGCTCTGTACGCAGAATTCACTGAGCTGACCAGCGAGCTGGGCAGCGTAATGGCCAACACTAAGTACGCTGGCGAAACTGTGTTTGACGCAGCGGGCGTGAAAGGCGGCGGTATCGTACTGCAAATCGGTGGTTCTTCTGCTGAAACTCTGGACTTCGCTACTTCTATCGATGGTAAAGTTGGCGCAGCAGTAACTATGCTGGAAGCAGGTGGTACTATCGCTTCTCTGGGTACCTTCGGTGACACAGGCGCAACTGTAGCGGCTAACCAAACTGCTGCACAGACTGCAATGGACACTATCCAGACTTCTCTGGACACCATCGGTGGCGCACGTGCTGCTCTGGGTGCGAACATCAACCGCCTGGAACACACCATCACTAACCTGGGCAACATGGTTGAGAACACCTCTGCTGCGAAAGGCCGTATCATGGATGCTGATTTCGCTGTTGAAACCTCTAACATGACTAAGAACCAGATGCTGATGCAAGCCGGTACTTCTGTACTGTCTCAAACTAACCAGCTGTCTGGCATGGCAATGTCTCTGCTGCGCTAATCAACTGATTAGTCTCAGATACCTAGTCAAAGTCACTCCAATGTTCAAAGCCCCGATTTTCGGGGCTTTTTTTCGTCTCCCCCCTGAATGTCCCACCTTGAATGATGCTGACGCTTTCCCCTCCTATATGGACAGACACGTGAGCCTCCTATCAGGACAGGCATGTTAACCAGTAACTCCATTCTTATCAGGACAGACATATTACGAAACAGCAGCACGCAGCCAGCCTATCAGTCATTCTCCTACACATCATTCCTACAAGGACAGACACATTAAGAAAAATACAACTTCATCAATTTCATGATTTTCATACCTGGCCCGAAATTCTGAACTTATCCCTTTCGTCTGCGCTCAAATACATATACTGTAAATTCATCCAGTATCAATCAATCATTACCAATGACAACAGCACGTAGCCAACTCGTTAGTGTAGAAGCAACGCCCTATTACCATTGTGTTTCCCGCTGTGTTCGGCGTTCATTTCTGTGCGGATATGACGAACTTACCCAAACCAGCTATGAACACCGGCGGGGCTGGGTTGAAAAACGGTTGAAACGGATTGCCAGTGTATTCTGTGTTGATGTTTGTGCTTACGCCATCATGAGCAATCATTACCATGTCGTTCTGCATATCAACAAAGATCAGGCCTATCGCTTATCAAATCACGAAGTCATTGATCGCTGGCTCACCTTACATCGTGCTCCCATGCTGATTCAACAGTTCTTAAAAAGCGAAAACTTATCTGAGATCGAGCAAAATGCTTGCTTAGCCATCATCCAGACCTGGCGGGAAAGGCTCTGTTCCATCAGCTGGTTCATGCGCCTGCTGAATCAATACATAGCAAGCGAAGCTAATCGTGAAGATAACTGCACCGGCCACTTTTGGGAAGGACGTTTCAAAAGCCAGGCATTACTGGATGAAAAAGCCCTGGCTGCTGCTATGGCATACGTTGATCTAAACCCCATACGAGCCGGAATCGCAGACACACCAGAAGCCTCCAGCTTCACTTCAGTGAAAGCACGCATAGAATCGCATCGGAAAGATCAGATAACGGCCCCATCTCTTTTTCCCTTCGCCGGTAATCCGCGAAACGATATGCCGGAAGGACTGCCATTTAGCCTGGCAGATTATCTTGAACTGGTTGATTGGACAGGACAACAAGTCAGAGGAGATAAGTCCGGACATATACAATCAGCTCAGCTTCCTATCCTTGAGCGACTTGGCATCAAGGCTGATTCGTGGCTGGATGTTTGTACAAATATAAAAAAATGCACACTCATTGGTTCTGCAGCTGCAATTCAAACAGCATTACCCAAGTTTAACAGGCAACGGCGAACCGCTTTACAAATTCCATAATCCTGACCCGCTACACTGAACTCTCTGCACACAACACATTGAATGTCATATGTACGCTACACTCTCCTGAAAATCAGACCAGAGACAAAAGAGCCGCTGTTGATATCAACAACTGTAAATCAATATTATTAAGATGCTTTTAACAGCAATTCGGTGATATCAACACAAAGCACACTACCTTTTTCAGGCCGATGACCCAAAAGGCCCATAGTGACTGTCCTTGTAACCCCGAAAGTGACTGTCCCTTTAAGCCCCTTTAAGCCCGCCCGATTTTCATGAAAAAAAAGAGCGCTTGAAGCGCTCTTTTCATTTCTTTTCGGGTGATTGAGGAATTAGGCCGTCGCGTATCCCTGTGCTTCAGGTGTCGGCGCTTTCGCGTAATCTTCTTCACCCACACTGTAACAAAGATAGTAAATCGCGCCCTGCTCTCCTGCCTTCGTATCTCCCATCCCGGAAAGGACAACCACCTGAGCCCCCAAATCCTTCAACGTATTATACTGACTCTCGTCGATCGTCAGTGCTCCCAGATCGATGTCTTTCTTGATTGGGTCTCTGTCACGGATTTTGATTGTGACTGGCCCACGGTCCAGCGGGAATCGATAGTAATAGGATTCGCTTTCAACAAAAGCGAACTGGTCTTCGTCCGTCATTTTGATATTCGACCCCGACTCCGGCCAGAAGGCACCACCCGTTGGATCGCTTTGCGCATCGTCAAGATGCTGGATATACACGTCATCATCGCCTTCAATGATTTTCGCAAGCCATTCGATCAACGCCGCCTCAAACTTGATCACGTAAGATGCAGCATTAAAGGCATCAGACATCAGCTGTGCCTTTGGCGTTTTGATTTCACCTAACACTTCAGCTGCCGCAGCTTCCGCCTGAGAGGTATAATCAGCAACGGTATCAATCACTTCTTTATTACAGCCACAGGATTGTTTTTCACAGTAAATCCCAAGCACGCGCAGACTTGGCAGAGGTTTGTTCATCACCCGCCAATAGATATTGTACTTGCCGTATTTATCATGTGAGGGCTGATCAATTTCATTGCAAATGTCGGACGTCGTGACTTTCGCTGTGTCACGCGTAATCGTCATCGTGCCGAGGTCATCGTCCTTTCCTTTGCTCATATCTGATTTATCCCGCTCCCAGAGCTGGAATTCAATCTTGTGCAAGCCACTGGCCGGAACCACAATATCAACATTCCGATGACCGTCCTCATTGGATGGATTCATTTCCAGTGGGCTGTCGTGGTAATAGTATTTTCGCTCGAACTCATCAGGATTTGACGGATTCGAATAGGTCCGTACTTCAAAGTACACTTCATCGTGTGCTGAACCTTCGTTGGTCTTTGAAATACATTCGATCTTATTAAATTGAACTGAGTAAGCGTATTGCTCCACGTAACTCTCCTTAAACGTGATTGTCATGCCCAGCCTCCGTTTCACCGAAACGATGCCTGAGCATTTACCTGAAAGACAAAGAACACCCGCGATACGTACTTTGAGTTGAAAGCTATATAGCAGGGTTAAATCTTCCGAGTGAATACCATAGAGGAATAAAACAAGTGCTTTTTTGCATGCCTGGTATGCCTGACAAACAAAAAATTACAATAAAGCCTAAACGCAGTATGCGTATAATTGCAATTCAATCTACTTCACAAACTCTATGGCAGATCGCATTTCGCCGCAAACGCGTAAACTCAACTCGGCATCAGTTCAATTTCAGTGATACCAGAACGACGGTTCATGTGCAGGTTGCATCAGGTGCAATGTGCAGACATCTCCTACATTCCCGCAAAAACTAACAGTTCAAAACAATCGGACTCAAATTTATTACATCACCTCAGACATGTTGATAGGTGTTTAAAAACAAAAAATTACCTTGATATGGTTCTAAAGGTGACTGTCCTTTTAAGTCCATTTAAGTCCATTTAAGTCCCTTTTCAGTCACAACTGTCCGAGAGGAGGTTGCACTCAACAGCATTGTGCTTTTCCGCATAGCTCGCAAAATTGAAATCTAATATCAATCAATCTCAACAATATTTTTCTCCATATCTACCCGAAATTTCTGCGCATAACGTTAATGAAACGCCGTAACTAAGCAGTTCATCATGAATAATTCATTCTCCCCCGGCGCCAAACACTTTATTGATAGTTTTGTGACAACCCTGCGTTACGCATTGATGAAAAAGGATACTTTCGCTTTCCATCCAAACTGGCCTAAGTTTTGTTGGTTTAACAAAAATCTCCAGGGAGGAGAATATGAAAAACACAACAACGTTATTGGCTTTACTCATTTCAGCTGTCTGCAGTCAGGCATATGCTGAGGACAAAGTCTGGATATCCATCGGGTCGGATGCCAGCCAGACAGTGAAATCTGTCATGCAGCACAAAGCGCAAGCTATATTGCCAGAGTCATTGGCCAGCAGCGGGCCGGTGTGGGTAGGACAAGTGGATTACAGCCAGTTGGCTGAGTTATCGCACCACATGCATGAGGACCATCAGCGCTGCGGCGGATACATGGTCCATTCCTCGGCAGAAAGTGCCATTGCCGCCAGCAATATACCGCAGTCACTCGCGGTGTTTCAGATTCCTGACATCAGCCAGCAAGACACAGTCAATGCCTGGTTGCCTCAGGTAAGTTCACAAGCCATTACCGGCACAATCAGTTCACTGACCAGCTTCATCAACCGTTTTTATACCACCACTTCAGGTGCGCAAGCATCTGACTGGCTGGCCAGTGAATGGCGTTCGCTGAGTGCTTCGTTGCCCAATGCCAGCGTTAAGCAAGTTTCGCACTTTGGTTACAACCAGAAATCTGTCGTATTCACAATAACAGGATCAGAAAAGCCGGATGAATGGATCGTACTGGGCGGTCACCTGGACTCCACGATCGGCTCGCACACCAATGAGCAGAGTATTGCACCCGGCGCCGATGACGATGCATCCGGCATCGCCAGCGTAACGGAAATTATTCGCGTGCTGTCGGAAAACAATTTCCAGCCTAAACGTAGTATTGCCGTTATGGCTTATGCTGCGGAAGAAGTGGGATTACGTGGCTCACAGGATCTGGCCAACCAATATAAAGCGGAAGGCAAAAAGGTTATCTCTGCTCTGCAGCTGGACATGACCAACTACAAAGGCTCGGTTGAAGATATTGTGTTTATTACTGATTACACAGACAGTAATCTGACCACTTTCCTGAGCCAATTGGTTGATGAATATCTGCCAAGCTTAACCTACGGGTTCGACACCTGCGGCTATGCCTGTTCAGATCACGCTTCATGGCATAAAGCCGGTTATTCTGCAGCTATGCCCTTTGAAGCAAAATTCAACGACTACAACCCTATGATCCACACACCGAACGACACGCTGCAGAACTCAGATCCCACAGGTTCACATGCGGTGAAGTTCACTAAGCTGGGTCTCGCCTACGCCATTGAAATGGCCAATGCTACAGGCGGAACCCCACCGCCGCCGACAGGTAACGAGCTCAAAGATGGCGTACCGGTTAACGGATTGTCCGGTGCAACCGGCAGTCAGATTCGGTATAGCTTCGAGCTGCCCGCTCAGAAAACACTGCAGATCAGCACATCCGGTGGTTCGGGGGATGTTGATCTCTATGTGTCATTTGGCTCGGAGGCCAGCAAGCAAAACTGGGATTGCCGTCCATACCGGAACGGAAATAACGAAGTCTGTACCTTTGCCGGGGCCACACCGGGCACTTACTCCATCATGCTGGATGGCTATCGCCAGTTTTCTGGGGTGACACTTAAGGCGTCAACGCAGTAGTCTGCGCTGACTCACCAACAACAGGGGGATGTTTCCCCCTGATATTTTTCCACACCAAGGTTACCGGAAACCCCCGGGTTTCCGGTTCTTTATCGTTAGCTCTCCCCCCTGTCCCTGATTTCCCGTTGCACTTCTTAATGACCCCAACCAATTCGCCGCCCTACTTCATAGGGATTGTTGCATAGGCGACAAGGTGATCCTGCAAAGCGAGTTGGCTTCACCTGTCTGTTTCCTGCTGAAGCGGAGCAGTTTCCATCTGGAAGCAATCACTGCCAGACGGAAGACAAAGCGGAAACCCAATCGGAAATCCAGCTTCCGCTTTACGTGGAAAAACCATGACAATTCCAATAATTTCAACCAATTAACGCAGTGGCACACTAATTGCTTTAGTAGTCATAAATATAGGAGTTTTTCCATGAGTTCCATCGATCCGATCAGTATGGCAACACAGCTGGCCACCTATGAGATTCAGCCGTTTCAGCAACGTTTTCAGACTCAGGCTGATAAATACCAAAGCCAGATTTCTGCTTACGGCAAAGTTGAAACTGCGTTACGGACATTCCGAACTGCAGTAGAAGACATGAATGGCCTGAATGACAGCGTGGTAAAAAATGGTGCCACTTTCTCGCAGGAAGGCAACATCAGTGCCAGTGTCAATGCCAGCGCGCTGGCGGGTGAGTATCAGGTATTTGTCGAGCAAATCGCGACCTCTCATCAGATGGGTGTTGATTTGGGCGCAGGTACCACAGCCGACACAGCCATTCCTGCTGCAGGTAGTATGGTTATCTCCATGGATGGCAATACCATGACGCTTGATCTGGCGACCGTGGACACTGACAGCGATGGCACTGCCACCCTTCAGGAACTGGTCGCCGCTATCAATACTGATGAAAACAACCCGGGTGTGAACGCCTCACTGGTTCGCGCCAACGGCGAAACCCACTTCATGCTGTCCGGCAAGGAAACCGGTGTCGCCAATACAGTGTCTGTCAACGTGACAGGTACAGGTGATGCCAACTTCGAAAACGCTTTTGCCAACAGCACGGATATCAGCACACCTAAAGATGCGGTGATCTGGCTGGGTGCTGAAGGCACTGGCCTGAAACTGACCAACAGCTCCAATACCTTTGAAGGTGTGATTGACGGCGTTGATCTGACCGTTTCTAAAGCGCAAACCAGTGGTGACCAGCCAATCGGTATCACTGTGGGTTCTGATAAAGAAGCCACCAAAGAACAACTGAACAAAATGGTGGATGCCTATAACGCGCTGATGTCTGAAATCGACAAATACACCAAGGTCGGTTCAAAAGATGAAAAACGTGGCCCATTGGCCGGCGACGGCACCATCCGTTCTCTGGAAAACCAGATCAGCAGTATTTTCCGTCAGTCTTACAACGGCCAGAGCTTGTATTCAGTAGGTGTCAGTATTGACCGAAACGGCAAACTGGCAATCGACAATGACAAGTTCGAAGCCGCCCAGGCCGCTGATCCGGCAGCACTGAACGAAATGTTCAACGGCACCGATAAATTGTTCGACTCGCTGGAAGCAACAATTAAACCTTACCTGTCGTTCTCTGATGGCGTCTTCAAAAACCGCAAAGACAGCCTTCAGCAAAATATCAGCCGTATTGACGACAAAATGTCCAATCTGGAGCGCAAGTACCAGATGTCTTACGACCGTTATCTCGCCCAGTTCACTCAGATGAACCAGTTGATGACACAAATGCAGCAAACAAGCGGATTATTCGCGATTTAAAGGAGTTAACCCATGCTAATGCAAAACTCGGGCTTTGATTCGTATCAAAGCGTCGATCTGGATGCCCAGGCCGCATCAGCAAACCCTCACCAACTGGTGATCATGCTGATTGACGGCCTGCTGGATGAAGTCGTCCGGGTCAAAGGTCACATCGAATCCAACCGTCTGGAAGCCAAAGGGAAAGGCATCAGTAAGTGCATGAACATCCTGATTGGTCTCGACAGTGCGCTGGATGTTGAAGCAGGTGGCGAGCTGGCTGCCAATCTTCACGACCTTTACGAGTTTTGCATCAGCGAGCTCTTTAAGGCCAGTTCCCAGAACAAAGTCGAACACCTGGCAACGGTGGAAAATGTCATGACTAACGTCCGTGAGGGATGGGAAGGTTTTGGTCAGCATGTCTAACATCACAGTGAGCCAGCTCATGGCTCTCAGACAGCATCTTGACCGCACCGTGACTGATAGCGACTGGGTTCGCCTTCAGCAGCTTGATCAGACGTTACAAAAAGTACTGCGGAATCTGAAAGGGACTCATCTGACTGAAGATTATCTTCAGGCGCTTGCCCATTTGAAAAGCAGTCATCAGGCAGCCATCGCTGCGGTCAATGCAGCGAAAGAAAAGTTACAGCAAGACATGAATGCCGTCGGTGAAGGAAAAGAAGGACTTCTGGCATATCAAATGGCCATGAATATGGAGCTTTAATGAACACTATCGTCTCACATTCCAAACTGGCTAACAGTGACAACGAGTCGGCGGACATGCTTTCCGGCAAAGTCAAACCGTCCAATGATGGCACTGCTTCTAACTTCAGTGACACGCTGCAATCCAATGCCGCCACTGACAAACAGGAAGCAGCCATTACTGAGACCTCTTACACGGCCGATGCTGCCGAACTGTCAGACCAGCAGCCGGACAGCAATCCGGTACTGTCTCCCGCCGCGGCAGCGGACATCATTGCCAATCTGCTGGCGCAGGCCGAAAAGCAGCTGGGAGCAAGCTCGGCAACCAATACCGGGGCGCCCGGAGCGGCGGTCAGTACTGCAGAAAACGCCATTTCAGCGTCCGCGAATACCGGCATGCGAGAAACGCACTTGATGCAATCCGGCGCTACCGCAACACCCGCAGCACCGACAGACAGCCAGGCTGTCAGTACACAGTCAGCCGACAACGCTCGCTTTACTGCCCTGCTGCAGCAACGCAGCCAGTCACCGGCTCAGCAGGATCTCGCGTTAACAGGATTAGTTGAATCCCGCAGCGCCGGCACAGCCCCTTCTCTGCAAACCCTGATTGCAGGACTGTCTGCAGACGGTGCCGCTAACTCTGCAGCCTTGCAATCCGGTTCATCCCAACAGGCTCAAAACGCCGCGGCTCCCGTAGAATGGGCCAGTGTCAAACTCCCTCAGAGCCAGCAAGGTAAATGGGGAGAGCAGATGATCCAGGTACTGCAGGACAGAGTGCAATTGCAGGCCAGCCAGAATTTGCAGGAAGCACGCATTCGTCTGGATCCGCCTGACCTGGGCAAACTGGATTTAACTGTTCGTATGGATGGCGATCGTCTCAGTGTTCAAATCCATGCCAGCCAGTCGGCCGTCCGTGATGCGCTGGTTCAGGTGTCTGAGCGGCTGAGAGCCGAGTTACAGGAACAGAATTTTGTTCATGTTGATGTCAATGTCGGTGATGGCCGTCAGGGTCAGCAGCAAGAACATACACAAGAAGACTCACAACCCGTTATTTTTGCCAACAATCAGGCTGATGACAGCCAGATAACAACAACAGATTCAGGCCATTGGTTATCAACCAGAGCCTGATGAGGAGCCATTTACATGACCCAGCGTAATCTCGTCTTGATCATTATCATCATGCTGATCACCAGCGTACTGGTCGCAGCTGCCAGTGTTGGCGGTACCCTTTGGTACGTCAAAAGTCATCAGGGCGAAGGCGGTGCCAGTTTCAGTCTCCCCTTTAGCCAACCAGAGAATACCGATCCTATTTTCCATCCGCTGGAAAAGCTGGTTCTGTCGGTGAAAGGCGAGCGTCAAACGCACTTCATCATGATGGAACTGGCGCTGGAAACACGTAACGCAGAAGCGATTGAAGGTATCGATAACTATATGCCGGTTGTACGCAATGCCCTGCTCAAACTCTTCAGCAATAAAACCTATGAGCAACTGCAGAACCAACGGACGATTGAAGAGCTTCAGGATGAAGTCAAAGGTACATTACTGAACGCTTTCAGTCAGACACGTTATGCCCGCGCCATCGACAATGTATTGCTGACCAAATATGTGATTCAGTGAGGCGCCTATGCTAGATATCAACCCGACTGAAGAGTACGAGAAAAAACACGACACCGGGCGTAACAACCCGGTAGTGAACGAAGATAAGCTGATCCGTGATCACCTGATCTTAGTCAAACGTGTTGTCAATCAGCTACGCAGTCATGTCAGCACCCACTGCAGTCTGGAAGATATGCAGCAAATCGGTCTGATG
The DNA here is from genome assembly GCF_022014395.1 of Photobacterium sp. WH77. Lineage (NCBI taxonomy): Bacteria > Pseudomonadati > Pseudomonadota > Gammaproteobacteria > Vibrionales > Vibrionaceae > Photobacterium > Photobacterium sp. WH77. The sequence goes on from NZ_JAKLTE010000004.1 coordinate 171,510, forward strand.
GGACTGCTGGAAGCAGGTCGTCGCTACGGTAACGTGGAAGACCCCAATTTCCCGTCTTTTGCCGTATGCCGGATCCGTGGTTCCATTCTCGACGAACTGCGCCGTCTTGACTGGCGCTCGCGCCAAACCCGTCAGCAGGCGCATGAACTGAATGACGTTACCCGCGACTTAATGAAAAAACTCGGCCGCCAGCCATCGGAGGCCGAAATCATCGCAGCGTTAGGCACGGACCAGGCAGATTATCTGCAGCGCCTGAATGCCTCTATGGCCAGCGAAATGCAAAGCCTGGATCAATTGCTTGAAAGCGGTTCCGATTTTTCGATGAACCATGACGGCGGTGAATCGGTTCGTCATGAACATATTCGCCGTACGCTATCGGCGGCGCTTGGCAAGCTCAAACCGCGTGAACAGCTTCTGCTGACCCTGTTCTATCAACATGATATGAACCTGCACGAAATTGCACTGGTGCTGAACCTGACACCGCCTCGTGTATGCCAGCTTCATAAGCAGGCACTGAAACAACTGAATCAATATCTTTGCTGATAGGAGCAAATTGACATGCAAAAATTTACCGGCGCAATCGTCATTCTGTTGTGTGTTTTCGGCGGTTACCTATGGGCCGGCGGTACTTTGATGGCCATCTGGCAGCCTGCTGAAATTCTTATTATTACCGGTGCTGCACTGGGCTCTATCATCATAGGCAACCCACCACATGTTATTCGTGAAATGCGTATTCAGTTTCGCCAGATAATGAAGCCCCGCAAAAACGAACAAGAATACTACATGCAGCTGATGGGTCTGATGCAACTGTTGCTGGAAACCATACGTAACGGTGGTTTCAAATCACTGGACAGCCACATAGAAGATTCTCAAAACAGCGAGATTTTCGAACGTTATCCGCTGGTCAAAGACGACAGCCACCTGGTGGCTTTCATTACCGATAACCTGCGACTAATGGCCATGGGCCAGATGTCACCCCATGAGCTTGAAGCTCTGCTGGAGCAGGAAATCATGGCCATTGAAGATGACCTTCTGCTGCCTTCTCGTTCACTGCACCGTACAGCTGAGGCCCTGCCAGGCTTCGGGATTCTGGCGGCAGTGATGGGCATCATTATCACTATGCAGTTCATCGACGGCTCTATCGCGCAAATTGGCTACAAAGTTGCCGCCGCACTGGTGGGGACATTCCTCGGTATTTTCGGTTGTTACTGTGTACTTGACCCGGCCAGTAATGCCATGTCGCAACGTGTTAAACGTGACATGACCGCCTTTGAATGTGTCCGGGCCACACTGGTCGCTTATGTGGCCAAGAAGCCTACTCTGCTGGCCATAGATGCTGGTCGTAAACACATTCAGCTTGATGTGAAGCCAAGCTTCAATGACATGGAAAAATGGCTGTCTGAGCAGGAGGCATAATGCAACGGCACGATCAGATCATCATCAAACGAGCACGCCGCAATTCGCATGAAGCAGGGCATGGAGGGGCATGGAAAGTCGCATTTGCCGACTTCATGATAGCCCTGATGGCGCTGTTTCTTGTGCTGTGGATCCTGGCCATTGTCGACAAGACGGAACGCCAAGCGATCGTTGCTTATCTCAACAGCTCCAGTTTGTTCGATCAGGCTTCAGGTAATCCGTTTAATACCTCCACCAGCCTGTCTCCTATCGATCTGGGCGGTGAAGCGGCGGACCTCAGCTCGCATGATGCTGCTGTGACTGTCACCTCCTTCTACGACGGAAATGGCGATGGTTCACAAACTGATGCACTGGTTCAGGGTACATATGAAACTCAGGAACAACTGAAAGTACTGGCGCAAGTGGTTGAGGAACTGGCGAAGCAGGTTTCAGCAGAAGGAAACGTGCATGTCGATGTGACGCCGCAAGGACTTCGCATTGTCTTGCAGGACGACTTCCGCCAGAACATGTTCCACCGGGGAAGCAGCGAGCTGACGCCTTTCTTTGAGGATTTATTACTGGCACTGGCCCCCATTTTCCAGAAGATTCAGAATCCGCTGATTATCAGTGGCCACACAGATGCGGTTCGTTACAGCGGCACTTTCAGCGAAAGATCAAACTGGGAGCTGTCGGCTTCACGCGCCAATGCAGCTCGCCAGACTCTGATTGTCGGCGGAGCGCCTGAAAATCATGTCTTGCAGGTTGCTGGCATGGCTGATCGTGCGCCGCTGAACCCTGAAGAACCGAAAGCCAGCGAAAACCGACGTATTGAGTTGTTTGTCCTCACATCAGTGGCTGCCCGAATGGTGGAAACACTGTTCAAAGGGCCACCGGCTAACGATGACGGTCCTGTGATACAGCAGGCCCGTGAGAAAGCAGAATTTAATCAGCCTGTTATCCGTCAGGACTACATTGAAGCGTCTTAATTGAGTAACCGGCAAAGGGATTATCCCTTTGCCACCTGGAGAACTTTAGCGAAGTTAACCCATGAAAAGAGCTGCATCTTCTTCCGCAATTGTCCCAAGTGAACGTCGACCGGACAGTCTGCAAAAGTTATTTCTCTGGCTCATAGTGCTGGATTATTTTCTGCTCAGCCATTTTTTGCTGAGGATGCACAGCATGACACTGAATACAGGGACGACAATCAGTTTATTGCTTTTAGGCTACAACGGACTGCTTTCCTATCTGTGTTTCAAACGCGCACGACGTAGCGGTGATTTCTACATTATCTACCCTACTCTCGCCGCGATATTGCTGGCTTTTATTCTATTTCTGTATTTTTTCTTTCTCATTGCGTAATAGAACCGGCAGCAGGACACGTTTAATGAACTTATGCCAGGGAGCACAGTTTTACATCTTCTTTTCCCGGCAAAGGTTAATCCTGCATCCAGTTTGTCGCCTAATGCATTAGAGAAAGCGAATGAGCTTAGCGTAATGAAAGATCAACTCACTATCTCGATATCAACGATTAACGGGTCTTACCATTTTCAATTGGGTAAGTATTTACGGCGGAACCTGATAGCAACCCTGCTGTTGTTCATCGTCGCCGTCGTGGTCATGGCATTTTCGATTCAGTATTTATGGAATGCTGTTGATCAGACACAACAGGAAAAATCGCAGTTAAACCAACATGCCAATGAACTGAAAGATGAAATTCTTAATCTGGAAAGCGACCGGCAGTCGCTGGAGCAAAACCTGGCTGACAGGCGCTATGAACTGGAGCAGATTTCTGGCCGCGTGAATGAGCTGGAAAACGTTTTGGGTATTGAAAGCGAAGGGGAACAACCTTTGGATACCCGTCTGGATACAGCTGCACTGAACTCGGCGGTACGTGTCGCCATGCTGAAAGTAATACCTAACGGTAGCCCTATGGAATACCGGCGTATTTCTTCCTCATACGGCTCGCGTAACCATCCGGTTTACGGTAACAAGCGTCGTCATCTGGGTATCGATCTCAGTGGACACACGGGAACATCAGTGCACTCCCCTGCCGATGGCGTGGTAGAGCTGGTACGACCGAGTAAAAAAGGCTACGGCAATTTAATGAAAATTGACCACGGCTATGGATTCATGACTCTGTATGCGCACCTGAAAGCATTCAAAGTCAAAACCGGTGATTTCGTCAGAAAAGGCGATTTAATTGCATTATCAGGCAACAGTGGTACCTCGACTGGCCCCCATCTCCATTATGAGGTCCGTTTTCTGGGTCGGGCTTTGAATCCCAAGTATTTTATTAACTGGGGACCCGACAACTTTGACTATCTGTTTAACCATGAGAGGAGCATCCAATGGGACTCTTTAGTAAAAGTGCTGGAAGCACAAGCAAGCACTCAACTGCAACTATCATTGCACAAGGCTGTTCCTTTAAAGGAGATATCGAACTAAGCGGTAATATCCAGGTTGATGGCTACATCGAAGGACGTATTCGTACCGAACAAACGTTATCGATAAGTGCAACGGGCCGTGTGTCTGGCGAGATCTTTGCCAGCAAAGTGGTCATCAACGGCCTGCATGAAGGAGCCTGCCACGCCGACAGCATTGAGATCCTGGAAAAAGGCAAAGCCAAAGGTGTCATTTACACTAATGATATTTGCATTGAGCGAGGCGGTTGCTTCCACGGTCAGACTTACCCGGCTGATAAAGAAAAAGTCGTCACTATCAATAAAGAAGAACCGGTAAAAGCCGCCGAGGCCTCCCCAGATCTCAGCAAGAAAGAAAGCGGTAAAGAGACCGCACCACTAACGCCACCGACTCAGCTCAAATCAGCAGAGGCATCCAGCACTACGGATAAAAGCGCAGCGCCCGTAGCAACCGCAGCAGCGACGGCGGTTAAACCCGCGCCCTCTCCGGCATCAACAGTGGCGGCACCTGTTACTGATACCAAAAAGCAGGTCAACGCCCGAAAATAACCTGTAAAACCGGAATCCAGCATTCCGGTTTTTTCTCTTCTGTTTTCTCTCCGCACTCTCCTGCTGACCGCCTGCCAAATAAAAACTGTTATCTGCTTCTCAAATTCATCGTTTACTTTCAGTTAGTCCAGAAAAGCAATCATCAAGATACGATAATCAGTACATATTCAGTTGGATACATAAGGATCATGAAATGAAAACAAGGCTTACCCTGACCGCCATCTTTATTGCCAGTTTTGCACTCTCAGGCTGCACATCAACTCCGGGCGATACCGCACAAACTGATACGGCCAATCCCGCCAACGCTACTCAGGACATTCTTGATGCCGGTGCCTGTATTGGCTCAACAGAGCCGCCTGCGGCATGGGCCAGTAAGTTAAACCTTGTCGATGATCCCCAGTTGCTGGCCAGTTCTCTCGGTCAGCCTACTAAGGGCAAGTTGTGTCAGGGAAAAGTGTACAAAGTGAAAGAAGGGGAAGCACTGACCGTCTTTCGGGCCTGGAACAGCACCAACCCGAACAGCCAGTTTGGTGCCTGGTGGGCGGCAAATCAGCCAAACGGCAAAGTGGCTCAATACCGGGCTGGGTACGAAATCTGCTACCAATGGTCGCCGCTGGACAAAATGACACGGTGTGAGCTGAAGCCAGGCAGCAAACTGGTGATCGGCAACGGACAGAGTGCTCAGTGTTCAGAATGGCTGACTTATCCGGTATCGGCTGAGCAACAGCTCTACCTTGAAGATACGGAAACTCTGGTCAGTAATTGCCAAACCTACGATGCGGTATTTGGCTGGGAATAAAATAATCAGCCCCTGCGCGTGCGGCTAGCCGGGATATTGTATTGCACTGTCTTATATCGCACTTTTTTAAGAGCGCTTTCTATAAAGCACTGATAGCCTCTGCGACAGAGGCAAAAGACACCTTAGCCGCACAACATGCTCCCAGACAAGACTGATGCGCTTTGATGATCTCAACAATCTCATCAAGGCGCATTGTCTGTTCCGTCTTTTCTAAGCTGGTGTCGCCAGGGCGCAGGCTCAAAAGACGAAACACCTGCCCGGCTGAATCAATCAGCGCATCACCCGGCTGAAAGCCAAAGCAATGCAAATCAGAATCCGACTCCCAAGTATGGCGATCAGCAACAACACTCAGCTCCTGATCACCCTCATATTTCAACACCGCGGGCCAAACAACCATGAATAATCCACCTTACTGGTTCAATCCGCCCATATTGCCCGCATTCAGGTACAACAGGCAAGTACCCAGCCAGCCGGTGTTATTTGCGGGAGCGACGCTTAGTCAGATTGCGATATCAAATGAATAATATTCGAAGGGCTGGCAACCCAAAATGCGGCAAATCCTTCCGGCAAAGGTTCAATCTCATCGCACCTGGCAATCTTGTGGCTCGCAAGATGCTCTGCTGCACAAAGACAACTGGCATTACTTGTCAGTTGTCTCTGAAGTCATCATTAACGCAAAAATGATAATCAGACTCTAAAGAGCGTCACCTCGCCTGATTTTTTGGCTTCTTCTCTGGTATAACTCACGCCATCAACTTTCAGCCCATTTTGGTCAAGCAAAGAGATTAAACCTCCCCTGTTCGATAAAGGTACACTCCCGAGAGTGACAGTACGAATTTCGCCCGGAGCCAACCAAATATCTTGTGAAAGTGTGTGTGCTTCATCATTTTGGTTCAACAATTTCCAACCGCCAAGCGAAATACCTGACTTGCTCCGGTTCATCAGATAAACGAGTTCTGGCTTGCCGACATACTCTGGTTGCCCCTCTGGGCCTTCAGGATTCACAAGCGCACCGACTATAGCGACACGGCGATCATCCATAATAATGTCGATATCATCAGCTCTTGGTGGCAGGATGTCGCCATCACCTGGCTCTGGACGGGTATGACCAAGAATCTCTGCCACGACCTGCGAATTCGGCAAGGCATGGCCAGTCGTTTCGTCAGTATGGATTGCCTGCGAACCAAAGGCCAAAAACAATGCGATGTGTCGGCCCGTATCAGCATCTTCGATTATCACCCCTCCGTCTTGCCAAACACCGTTATACTGAGCAAAGCGGCCTGCACTTCCTTGGTTCATATGAACATCGTGAATTCCCTTCATATCGCTATAAGGTTCGCCAAATAGGTAAATTTTCGATTTCTTAGAAGAAGCCGTCCGTAGAATCGGCATAATCAGGTCCAGAAGATCATTACCCACACCCGGAATATCATGGGGCAGCAGAATGCCGTCTTCAAAGTTAAGAAGGTTTCCCCGAATATAGTCGAGCGCCCCACCTCCCGGTTTTTTATCCAGTTCGTGCCACCCCATCCCAAGCCCAGAAATCTCAGTCAAGATAGGGTGCTGGAAATTATCAAATCGATAATAAGCTAGCTCTGATAAAGAGCCCTTCGACTTCACATTGATCGACGCACGGTATTCCTCACCGCGACCATCTTCATAAAAAAGATGGATATGTGGTGAGTCAGGATCGTCTTGCGCTGTTTCTGCAGTAACTCGGACAGCATTTGCACACCAGACGCCATATGGATGTATCGGCATGTTCATTCCTCCTCGTTATAGTTGCTCATATAGCCAGACAGAGATGTATCAGATGATCGGAAAGTTACTGGATTAGGTCAGATCAAGATCGACCCAGATACCATGGTGATCTGAGGCTGCATAATGCGTCTTGGTCAGTTCTTCGTACATTTGCCAACGCCCAGACGCTGTATAGATACCTTTGCGGAAAATACCACCACGCTGCACTTTGGCCCACAACGCAGGAGAAAGCAGAATATAGTCGATTTTCTTGCTGTCAGCGCCCGATCCTAACGTGCCAATTCCGCGGTCACCAGTTGAAGCAAAAAACTCGAATTCTGTAAATGCAGGATGTTCTGTCACTTCCCTCAGCGAGGTATTAAGCAGTGGTCGAAGCTCATTGCTATCGGGCGTGTCGTTCAGATCACCCAGAACGATCACGTTCTCTATTCCATCAGCCAACAAGCGTTCATAATACCGTGCTGTAAATTGCGCCTGTGCTTCTCGTTTATCTCTTGATGCCTTATTATTCCCGCCATACTTTGACTTGAAATGGTTTGGCAGCACTGCGATTTTTTCACCGCCGGGTGTTTCAAGAATGTACTCTGGGCAATCCCTTGAGAAAACTTTCTTGTCATTGTGTTCCTCATCCACATGGCTGCGCATTGAAGGAATAGAGAATCCGTCATTGGCCATAATACCGACATCAATACCGCGTCGGTCATTGCCGTCGATAACCATCATGTGTTTGTAGCGATGGCCTGATAGTGGCGCATAGATGAGATCGTGAAAGTCGATCAGCACAGGTCGACTTTCGATCTCGACCAAAGCAAGAACATCAGCACTCATGTCACGAATCATACGTGCTGTCATCGTGATGGCTTTCTCATCTACAGGCGCTGTCTTCAATTCAAGCCAACCGACCCAGTCCTCTCGGCCATTCGCTTCGATTCTGACAGAGCCTTTTCTAGGACGCACAACAATCTTGCCGCGTATTTTTCGGAGCCAAACGAAGGGTCCCTCATCTTTATTCAAGATGCCGAGCTTACCCATCAGTTCCAACATTTTGGTTTTATCGGTGGAACTATATAACTTTTTCTCAAATAACTTATTTAATGCGGCATGTGCATCGAGAATGTCATTGTGAGTATTGATAGTTTCGTCATTAAAGGCTTTAACACGGTCAAATAGGTTTTCGACGTTGAATGCTGCAACACGCATGTACGGCACCTCAAAAGAATAACCTCAGATGTTATGTCAGATATGATTCCAAATACTTGTAATCACGTCTGAGCAGATTACATTAGTTAATTGGAAACATTGATGTACAGTAAAGCTAAAGCTGATGAGTCCACTCGTGTCGTGGGACCACGTTAACTCTAGTGTTTATGCTAGTTCCTTCTTCAAGGAAAACTCTAAATCATAGGTTGAACTGTGATTTCAGTGGAAAAACTTTCGAGTCTGGGCCCAAATTCGTCAGGAATAGGGACGAAGACAGCAGCTTCAATTATTTTGTAAATCACCCTTTGTAACGTAATAGCAAGTTTCACCTCGCATTTAGGGATCCCATTAATTATTCACACGGTATTGAGTCGGTACCATACACCAACCGTTCGCGCTCGACTCAATAGAAGTTCAACTATATCTGGGCTTTGTTAACTAAATCATAATGAACGGCCTTAGTCCGATTGCGATACCAGATGAATAATATTCGAAGGGCTGGCAACCCAAAATGCGGCGAATCCTTCCGGCAAAGGTTCAATCTCATCACATCGGGCAATCTTGTGACTCGCAAGGTGCTCTGCTGCAGCGGCAATATCATCAGTCACAATTTCGAGCCAGATTTCGGCCTGGCTGATACCCGGGACGTTATCGAGCCACAGCGTTTTATCGCCAAACTGAAAACGGGGCGTATCCGTATCTTTCTCACGAGCCAGCTCCGGAATGGCAATCACTTCACGATAAAAATGCAGCGTTTTCTCATACTCATGCGAAGGTATCTTCATTGCAATATTGTTGCCGGGTTTAAACACAGCTTTCATGATGAATCCTCCTATTTACCAGACGGCACAAGTTACCCGATGGTTCAAAGACTATGACGGTAAAACACTCACACTGGCAAACACTCAGGTTTTCACTGATAAACCGACCAAGCGTGAGCATGCATTAGCATAGTCGGCAAAAAGGGCTGCTGTTACTGCATCGCAATATTCAATGATGCGGATCACTGTTTACCTTAAGTTACACACCTAACAGTGGTAAATGACGCAGACGTTTATAATTGAACGCCAGCTCGACGCAATGACTGACAATCGCTGCTGGCAGAGGATCAGCAACATTCAACACTATAGCCCTGTTACCCTGTAAAGACAGCGAGTGTCCGTATACTTCACGGAAAGTATCCACTAACCGGGTATTGCAGTTAAAGTAGAGAAAATAGTGTGCAGGATCTTTAGGTGACCAGTTCATCCTGACCGGGCTGCCCCCTTTCACCTGATAGCTGGGCTCGCCCCATTTCAGTGCTTCTTCAACATTGCCCAGCTCATGGGCTTTAGCAACACCTAACACCACACTACGCAGGCTTAGCATCACAGGTTTAATATGTGCCGGATAACTGTCAAACTTTGCTTTTACTGTTTCGTCCATGTCTTTTTTCCTGATGGTGGAATTGAATTCCAATCACTCCCTGATTATTATTTCAACATTGCTATAACCTATCGACTGAAGCAGCACCATCACAGATTCAGTGCTCACAAATACTGGCTGGCTTCACGGTAGGCTTCAAGCTCCATAGGCGCATCGCGATAGCCGTAAATAAACAATTGTAGTAAATACTGTTTAGTCTGTTCCCTTACGCCCATCTGCTCTGCCTGACGAACATGAATGAGCTCGTGTGCCAGCAGCTCCTGATTGTCTTTCTCTGAGCGTTTAATCCAGAGTCCGTAACCATAAGTATACGCACCCGTTAAAGGGGAACTGTAGCCATACTTTTTGGCTAACGCAGCCAGATCAGGATCATCAGGAAAAGGGAGTTTATCGACATAATAAACACGCACTTTCTCCGGCGATTTCAAACCAACCCTAGAGGCAATCCTCAACTGATTTGCATCCAATGGCATACCCTTCTCCAATGCCTCTGCTTCATTGCCGCGAACATAGTTTTCTGCGGCAGGAAGCAAGGTCTCCACATGCTGAAGCAACTCTTGCGGTGGGTTTGCATATATTTCATCACGATCTTTACAGCCAGAAACAGCAAAGATGACGGCAATTAAAACGATGACTTTCTGATACACGTCACTCTCCTTGTTTTACACGTATTAAATTAAAGCAGGCACCGCTTTCGGGTCTGGACCATAGTCATTCTCACCCGAAGTCCCTGCTTCCATCATGACACTGAGACCAATGATTGCGCCAATCACAGGTACAAAAGCAACCAGCATCCACCAACCACTACGATTGGTATCATGCAATCGGCGTACAGTAACCATGAGCGAAGGGATTACAGTCAGGCTGGTATACACAGCGAAAAGTGCATAATCATCGTTAATGGCCTCACCCATGAAAAAAAACAGATAACTTATCAGCGCATTCATCAGGCAGAACATCCAATATTCCTGACGACGAGCCCTGCCTTCTGAATCCGCATATTTTTTGATCACACTGAAATAATCTCTCATACCTGCCAACCCTTATTTTTATCAACATCGTTATCAATGAAGTGCCGAGAAAACGCTTGAATGACAGGCAAATCGTTCATGCCTTAGCAATCAAACAGCTTTCATGCACAGCTAAGGGCGACGGGCTGCAGGTTAAATTAATGCTTTTTCCGATTATTCAGATATTTCTGCCAATGTTGCTGACCTTTCAAAACTACCCTGTAATCTTCGTACTGACATGAGCTATACAGTTTTTTAGCAGCAATATTATCATCGGCCACTTCCAGGGTAATTTTCAGATAGTGATTATCGCGACAATACTGCTCTATCGCATGAAGTTGCGCCTTACCTACCCCTTTACCTCTACAGCGATTCGCAACCATAAAGTCATGAATGTTCATGACTCTCTGCAATCGATATGTAGAAAAAGATTCAAAGCAAACAGCAAAACCTGCAGGCTTGTCGTCAATGAAGCTCATAAAACCGTGAAAATAGGACAACGCAAACAATTGTTCAATGACTGCAGGATCAAACGCTACAGAAAAGCCGGAAAGATACTCTCTGAACAAAGACTCAAATAGATTTTTATGTTCACTATTTCCTGGTTCGAGATGTTTGACTAAAATTTCCATATTCATTTCCGCTGAAAACTCATAACGAGACTGTCCTGTTAACGCTCACTTACCCATCTCTGTTATACGTATTTTGTCAGGGGTTTTTCCATTGGAATACAATCCAAACTCACGCCTCTTGGAGAATGATAAGTAGAAAGCGCCTCACCAATAAAACCACAGGAGCGATAAAAAGGCGCTGCGTTCAACGTCGATTCTAACTTTAGCAATGACAGGCCATGTTGTTTGCCTAACTCCTCTAGAAATGCCAGCATTTGCTTTGCAGCACCTCTACCAAAGTAATCAGGATCGACAAAAATCGCATCGACCATACCCGTAGCAGCAGTAAGCTTACCGCAACCAATCACTCGATCATCTGCTTCTGAAACATAGAATGTTTCGATAATGTCCCGGATTAATGAGTCCGTTATTCCGCTCTGAGTCCACAATGCTAACTGCTCTAAGGAATAGTATGCTGAACATTGGTCAAGAATCGCACGACTTCTGAGATCGAAAATTGCCTGAACATCTGACTTAATCGCCTTTCGGATTGTGATCATAAATTTGCTTCCTAAGTTGTACGCATAACATTTCCTGCACCACCGCGCCGTCCAGCTCGGTACCGCAGTGCCGTTTCCGATAGACATTGCCAGACATGTTACCGCCCCTGACAATCAAGTCACGAAGTGGGTTTAGCGTTTTGATGGTAGGTATTATTTAAGGCAAGCATCATATTTTGATATGAGTTAAGTTTCACTAAATATCATGTGTTTACATGCATATCTGTGGCTTTGCACAGATTTTTGTGCAGGCAGATACACTGCCTATGAAAAAAGAACGGCCTGCTGTGCAGACCGTTATTCAGTATGGTGGGAAAACTTATCCACTCAGGCGGAAGCTGAGCTTCCTTTCACTAGTGTCTTCAACAAAACAGTCGCTACTTCAACAAAGCAACCACAGTATGACGGTGAACGTTCGCCTGGGCTGATACCACCTGGAAGGCGGCAGCAAAGGAGCGGGTGTCCTGCAACGATTGCAGCTTGGTATCAATGCGCTCAGCAGACTGGCCGGCCATCGCCTTGCCGACTTTCGAGTCCAGATCGGCCTGGAAGTTTCTCAACTGATCCAGCCCTTTCTGGATCTGTTGCAACCCCTGATTGACATGGCGCATGGTGTGGCGAATTTGCTCACCGTCTGCCAGTTTCAGGGAGATACTTTCAATGCCCTGTGGCTCGGGCTGCACTTTAATGCGATTCGGCTGACCGGCCGGGTAACGGTGGCCCTGCCCGCTGATGGTGACATGCTGGCCTAAGGTCTGAAAATCCGACTGAGAGGTTGAGAAGATCACATCGCCGCTTTCTGTGGCAGCCGCCCGCAGACCGAGCGGAATGACTGCTTTGTCTATTTGCTGGGTCAGCTGGCGATCGGTTTGCGAGGCATCAAAGGTCAGCAGCGCCGTGCCGCGATCCTGTACCGTCAGGTGAAGCTGCTCACTCTGCTGTCGCTGGCGTACCAGGTTCAGCCCGTTCACCGTAAAGCTTTGCTTGGGATCGCCTTTGGGCTGAAACTGAAGCTGACTGTCCAGCACCCGTTCACCATCAAACCGACTGCCATTCAGCGTTTGCTGTATGTGGCTATGGTGGCGCTGGAGCTGGTCCACACGGCCTTGGGTAATCGCGGTCGAACTGCCCAGCATCTGAGTGAGGATTTTTTTCATCCCCTGTAGATCACGGCCCACGCTGACCAGACTCTGATACGCAATCTGACCCCGGGTCACTTGTTGCTGGCCCTGCGAGAATAACTCGCTGGTTGCCGTGTATCCGCCTTTTACAACAGCCGGGCGTTGCGCCGGTGCCGTGTCCTGAACAGCGGAAACAGAGCCACCGGCGGGTGCCGGTGGTGAAATTGTTGCCTTGTCATTTTTCAGCAGTGAAATCGACTGTTGCCGAATCTCTGCAGTAGAGTTCACCATAGTGTTCTCTCTTCCTTATAAGCGATCAAACAATGACAGATCGTTAATCTTGGTAAAGCTGGCCTGTGATGCCTGAAGTGCCGAGAGATAATTGCTCAAACGTACAGACGCTTCCGCGTAATCCAGGTTTTTCAGGTCGCCTTCCACTTTATCAACGAACAGTTTGTTATCGGCGTGTCCGTCTGACATCAGATCCAGGTTATTGTGGCGGCCGCCCATGTCGGTCATGGCGCCTAACACGTTGCCAAAAGTGGTATCTATAGCCGCCAGGGTGTCATCCACTTCTGTTCTGAAATTGGCCGTCGGAGCCTGAAATTCCGCAATCAGATCATCAATTTTCTGAAAGACAGTGGCACCGCCACCTAAATCCAGCAACTCCAGCGCCGTCACGTTAGATTCCATCGTGACCCCTTTGGCAACGGTCACCAGACGCTTATCAGCATTGCCGTTCAGGGTGTAACCTGCGCCGGTATCCGTCAGAGCCTGTGTGTCGGTCTGGGTGCCGGAAAACAGATAGATACCTTCTTCGTCCTGCGCATTGAACACCGCCTGTAAGCCCTCTTTCAGGCTTTCCATCTCCGTGATAATGCCCTGACGATCTTCATCTGTCATGGTGCCGTTTGAACCCCATAGCACAAGATCACGTAAACTCTTTAAACTATCGCTTGCCGTGTCTAAATAGGCTTCCTGACTTGACAGCGTGGTTTTCACGTTGGCGATATTGGCCTGATACTGAGTCAGTGCGCTGCCTTCGCGTCCGAGGTTCAGTAGCTTGATGGAATCAATCGGATCGTCCGACAATTTAGTCAGACGGTCACCGGTCGACATCTGTTGCATCACTTCGCCCAAACCCACATTGTTTTTGCTCAGGCTGCTCAGCATCATCTGGCTGAATTGAGTGTCACTGATACGCATAATTATTCCTTAAAACAGAGCCAGTACAGTATCGAACAGGTTATTCGCCGTACTGATCACCTTCATGTTTGCCTGATACGCATTGGCAAATATCATCAGATTGGCAGCTTCTTCATCGCTGTTCACTGAACTCAGGTTTTCTTTGACTGAGATCGCTTGTGCATTCAGGTTTTCCGCCGCTTTTGCGTCTGAGGTGACCTGGCGTGCTTTGATCGCCGTATCCCCTACCATGGCAGTAAAGGTATCGCTGATAGCGATATTGCCGTAACCGGTAATTGCAAAGGTCTGGTTGCTCAGAGCGACTAAATCGGTCAGCACGTCACTGTTACCCGGAGTACCGTCTGAAGACAGTGCCAGCTCTTCCGGTTTCAGGGCGGTAATCTTCAGGCTCGAAGACGGGCTGGCCGGGTCATAGGTAAACAATGGCTGGCCGGCATTGCCGTTCAGATCCTGCCCGGTGGCCAGGGTGTTGTTAAAGGCATCAGCAAACGCCACGGCCATTTCATCCAGCGTCTGACGGAAAGGCAGCAGGGTCTCTACCTGATAATCAGCTATCGCGCCAAGCTCGCCGCCAATATTACCGTTAATTGGAAAACGCTGACCGGCAAAATCGATTTCCATGTCGGCCAGATAGGGATCAGACGGATCGGGAATGGCTTTGATCTGAGAGGCCTGATCACCCAGCACCAGCGGCTGACCGGATGCCAGAGTGACCTGCAGACTGCCATCCGGCTGCTTATTGGTTTTGATGGACATCATTTCAGTCAGCTGTCCAATCAGTGCGTCACGTTCATCGAGCAGTTGAGACGGGTTGCCGTTGGTCGAGCTCATTTCAACAATACGCTTGTTCACATCGGCAATATTCACCAGCAGGCTGTTACTCAGTTCGACCGCCGCCGTGCGCTGTTCACTCAGATCTTTATGCTGGGAGTAATAAGACTCAGACAGCGTATTGAAACGGCGCGTCAGGGCATCTGCTTCACTGATGATTTGCTGACGCAGCGGCGTTGACTCGGGTTTCACCGACGCATCATTCAAGGCGGCGTACAAGTTGTCCAGACCTTTGGCGATGTTAAAGCTGTCTGCCCCCATCACGTTCTCAAGCTGAGACATATTGCTGAGATAACGTGAAGAATAGGACGCCTGGCTTTGGGTCGCCCAGGTTTGTCTCACTACAAATTCATCGGATATACGGCGAATACTGGTGACTTCCACCCCGTTACCTGCACTGGTGCCCAGTGCAGAACTGGGACCGAGCGCAGCAAACTGCGCCTGCTGACGGCTGTAACCCGGCGTATTCACGTTAGCGACATTTTGCGCGGTAACATCAAGGCCAGCACGGTTTGCATTCAAACCGGTTAATGCAATGTTGATTATGCTCATTAAGATCCGTGCTCCATTTTCGCATCAATCCTGGAAATTAGCGGCTGCTGAAACGCCATATTGTTAATGGCTGTCACTCGTTGAGTAGCAGGAAGCTGTTCTTTATCAAGGGCGACCTGCTCACTGGTGGTGTTAAATTTGCCCGCCTCCGGTGCCAGCGACGGGCTGTTGGCCGCCAGATTTTCACGGCTGAGCGCCGAATCGCTGCTGTCATGCGGGCTAAGTTGCTTAACCAGCATGTCGGCAATGCCGGCACTTTGTCGCTTCGCCATGTCCATCGCCAATTGGCCGTCATAGAAGTCGCGAAAAACGCCTTGTTCTTTACTCGAAAACGGGTTGTCTTCCGCTGCCAGTACATCACTGCTGCTGCGCATCTGACGCAGCACCATCTGCAGAAACATGGCTTCAAACTGACCGGCCACTTCATGCAGGGCCTGTTTTTTATCAGCCTGAAACTTCAGGTTATTCACTGCACTGTTATCGTGATACAGCATGGCGTTAGCCTGACCATCAATTTTCATTGCCACTCCTTAAATAACCACCAGCTCAGCATTCAGCGCACCCGCTTCATGCAGGGCCTGCAGAATTGACATCAGATCATCCGGCGTTGCCCCCAGGCTGTTCACCGCATCGACAATCGTGCTCAGTTCAGTACCTTCCGGCCAGATATACATAGGTGCTTCGTCCTGGCTGATATCGACCAGCGAGTTATTCACCACCTTGGTTTCACCGTCGGCAAAGGCGTTTGGCTGGCTGACAGACTGCATTTCACGAATGGTGACTGTCAGGCTGCCATGACTGACGGCTGCGGCGCTGACTGTCACGTTTTTGCCGACCACCACAGTACCGGTACGGGAGTTGAACACGACTCTGGCCGGACGACGGCCTTCTTGGACAACCAGCTCTTCCAGCATCGACATAAAGGTCACGCGCTGCTGGGTATCCATAGGGGCCAGCACTTCCACTTTGGCCTTATTGATAGCCGTAGCCACACCCGAACCAAAGGTGTTATTGACGGCGCGGGCAATGTTTTTCGCGGTGGTGAAGCTCGGGGTACGCAGGTTGAGCGTGATATTGGGCTTTTGATTGAAATCAGTCGGGATTTCTCGCTCCAGTGTGGCGCCGTTCGGAATACGCCCCGTTGTTGGGGTGTTAATGGTCACTTTCGAGCCACTCAGACCTTCAGCACTGGCGCCGCCGACAATCACGTTGCCCTGTGCCACCGCGTAGACTTCGCCGTCCACGCCCCGCAAAGGGGTCAGCAGCAATGTCCCGCCGCGCAAGCTTTTGGCATCACCCAGGGATGACACCACAATATTCACTGTCTGGCCTTTCCCTGCCATTGGATCGATAAACGCAGTCACACTGACCGACGCCACGTTTTTCAGCTTAGGATCGGTGCCCTCGCTGATCTGCACACCAAACTGGCGCAGCATATTGGTGACAGACTGGCTGGTAAATTTCACCTGGTTACGGTCACCCGTACCATCAAGACCAACGACCAGACCATAGCCCACCAGCTGGTTACCACGGATGCCTTGCACATCCACTAAATCCATAATAGGCATAGCAATGGAGGCGTTGGCAGAGACAGAGTGAGCTCCCCAAAGCGCCACTGCCATAAACAGCAATAGGGTTTTGAACGATTTCATCAGAACGGCATCCATGGACTAGTAAAGAATTGAGTCAGCCAGCCGGCTGAGTTACTGTCAGCCAGTGCTCCGCGGCCAGAATAGGTGATACGCGCATCACCGATACGTTGCGAAGACACCTGATTCAAGCGGTTAATGTCATCGACCCGCACAATCCCTGACAGGCGGATAAATTCATCGCCCTGATTGAGACGCAGCCATTTTTCCCCGCGGATACGCAGCACGCCGTTAGGTAGCACGGCGTTCACCGTCACTGTAATCGCCCCTTTCAGTTTGTTGCCCTGCGAGCTTTGCGATGAACCATCAAAGCCGCGGCTGGCATCCACACTGGCCGATAAGTTGTCTGCGGTGTAATTGCCAAATACCGGCGCACTGATGCCAACTTCTGAGTCTTTGGAAAACTGGGTATTGGCTTTTTTGCTCGACTGGGTTTCTTCGTCCAGCACTATGGTGAGAATGTCACCTACCCGGTAAGCACGGCGATCCTGAAACAAGGTCATCATGTAGTTGTTGCGATAAAGACTGCCGTCAGACGCTTCCGGCAAAGAGTAATCCAGTACCGGTGGCGCGAAGGCTTCATCATCGGGTTCTGGTGTGGAGAATTCAGGGCGCATGGTGCACCCTGTCAATAACACCATGAGAAATGGAATCAGCCACTTCATAGGATTTCCTTTCGGTGTAAGCATTAAACTGACTGCGCGACAAACTTCAGCATGTCATCCGCAGCTGAGACGACTTTGGCGTTCATTTCGTACGCACGTTGCGTGGTGATCATATCGACCATCTCTTCCACCACCTGCACGTTAGAGCCTTCCAGCGCACCTTGTTTGATGCTGCCCGCCCCGTCCAGACCCGGTACCAGTTCATCCGGCTGGCCGCTGGCTTCTGTCTCGCGATACAGGTTGCCGCCCAGCGCTTCCAGACCGGCCGGGTTTGCGAATTGCGCCAGAGTGATCTGACCCAGTTCCTGCGGCTGCGGATCACCGGCAACCTGCGCCGCGACTGTGCCGTCTACACCGATACTGATTCGGGTGGCCGCATTCGGGATCTCAATTTGAGGAATCAGCGGCAGACCCTGAGTATTGACAATCAGCCCTTCCGAGTTGACATGAAACTGGCCGTTGCGGCTGTACATGACTTCACCGTCAGAGTTTTCAATCTGGAAGAAGCCACCACCCATGATGGCCATATCCAAGTCCTGGCTGGTGTTTTGCGTGTTACCCTGGGTAAAGACTTTCTGTGTGCCGACAACACGCACACCGCTACCCAACTGCACACCTGTCGGCAGTTCATTAACCTGATCGACCGGCGCACCCGGCTGACGCTGAATGGTGTAGAAGAGGTCTTCAAAAACAACGCGGTCGCGTTTAAAACCTACTGTGTTAACGTTTGCCAGGTTGTTCGAGATGGCGGTCATCTTGGTGTCTTGCGCCGCCATACCCGTTTTGCTGACCCATAATGCAGAATGCATGTGATCTCTCCTTTTTATTAGCCGTTACGCAGCAGACGGTTACCAGCCTGAGCGAGTTTTTCTGCGGTTTTCATCATCCGCACCTGCATTTCGAAATTACGCGTCAGCGACATGACGCTGACCAGTTCTTCAATCGCGGAAACGTTACTGCCTTCCAGGTGTTCAGGTGCCAGACGCACTGTGGCATCCGCAGCGAAATCATTACCGTCACGGGCTTGAAGCAAGCCATCATTCATTTTCTGAACATCGGCAATATTCGGGTTAACCAGTTTTAGCTGGCCGACTTCCAGTTCCGCACCACCACCCGGCGGAATGACAGTCACCATGCCGGTTTCACTGATTTCAATGCTCTGGTTAGGCGGAATAACGATAGGTTCGCCTTCTGCCATTACAGGGAAACCGTTGACTGTCAGGTTGCCCTGCTGATCAATTTTCAGGTTACCGGCACGGGTGTAAGACTCGCCGCCATCCGGGCTTTGTACTGTCAGAAAACCATCACCATTAATGGCGATATCCAGCTTGCGACCGGTTTTCACCATGTCACCAGCATCAAAACGGGTCGAGGCCGAGTTCGTCACCACCATAGTGCTGCCGTCAAAACCGCGTCCCTGAATGGCATAACTCTTTGCTCTTTCCATGTCGGCACGAAAACCTGTGGTATCGGCATTCGACAGGTTGTTCGAGCGCACCTGCTGTGCGCTCAGTACCCGACTTGCTCCACTGGTTGCTGTGTATAACAAGCTATCCATCAACTCACCCTTAAATTGCGTTGAACAGCGCTTGGGTCAGCTGCTCTGTGGTCGAGATGGTTTTGGCGTTCGCCTGATAGTTACGCTGTGCTGTCATCAGGTTGACCAGTTCGCTGGTCAGATCCACGTTAGAGCCTTCCAGTGCCCCCGGCGACAGGCTGCCCAGAATACCGCTGCCAGGCTGACCGGTAATCGGTGCACCCGATCCAAAGCTTTGCTGCCAGCCAGTGTTGCTGACTTTGACCAGAGCTTGCGGGTTAGCAAAATCGGCCAGCATGACCTGACCCTGCAGCAACGACTGACCATTGGTGTAAGTGGCGTATACCATGCCGTTATCTTCAACGCGCACGCCTGTCAGTTCACCGGATGAATAACCGTTCGGGTTGTTGGTACTGGTGCCGAAATCGGCGCCGAACTGTGTAGTACCCAGCAGGTCGATGTCCACACTCATTGGGTCAGCACCGGCAGGGTTAAAGGCAATATTGAAAGGTGCCGCCGGTGTGGCCAGCGTACCGTCAGTATTAAATGTCGCCGCCTGAGGCGCACCCGGTGCAGCACCGTCAACAGAAACATGAATGTCCCAGGCGTTAGCACCGGTTTTCACGAAATACTGGGTCATGGTGTGCGGATTACCCAGCGAGTCGTACACCTTGGTGGTGTAAGAAGAGTTATACGTATCGTGGTCGCCCATATTGAACGGCGCAACCGCAGGCGTGTTCACGCGAGAATCGAAGTTAGCAACGAAATCCACACGATCAGTGGCTTTGGCAGCCAGCGACGCCGTTTTAATTTGCAGATCACCCACAGCGCCCGATTGCAGATTGTTATTACCGTCAACGGTATAACCTTGCAGCTTCATGCCAGTGTTACTGATAATGTTGTTGTCTTTATCTGTGTTGAACACGCCAGAGCGGGTATAAACAACCTGACCACTGGTATCTTTGGTGACGAAAAAGCCGTTACCACCGATAGCCAGATCCAGTGAACGACCTGTTCCGCTGACCGTGCCATTTTTATCAAAGTTCTGAGAGATAGCAGCCACTTCCACACCACCGGCCTGAATACCGTTGTAAACAGAAGAGAACTCAGTACGTGACTCTTTAAAACCCGTGGTCGACACGTTTGCAATGTTGTTACTGATGGTATTGAGCTGTGTATTGGTGGCTCCCAGGCCACTCAGCGCGATATCAAAACTCATAATATCCTCGTTATCTTGTATGAAAATCAGCTGCCGAACTGGCTAATCTGGTAGAAAGGAATGCTGCCGACACCGGCAACATTGACCAGGGCTGAGCCCCCGTTACTTGGAACACGTACTTGTTCAACCTGACCAGCCAGCAGCACCTTGGGCTCTGTCTGGCCGGACTGGACTTCCACTGACACTGTGTAGTTACCTTCCGGCAGTTCCAGCGCTTCCGGGTCGATGGTGAAATCCACATCCCCGGCACCGTGCGCTCCCAGCGGTACTTTGGTCACACGGCCATAGTCATCTTCCAGCAGCAGATTGACCTGATTAGACGCGTGCGCCAGTTCAATCTTGCCGCTCTGCGTGCCTTCACCCAGTGTCATTTCATTGGTGCTGACATACACGGTCTGACCGACTAAACCCGCCGTTGCCAGTACCTGCATGTTGTCCATCAAGACCATGCTGTTCTGCATCATCTTGGACATATTCTCGGTGCTCTGAACCTGAGAGAACTGCGCCAGCTGACCGACGTATTCTGTGCCGTCGAGCGGGTTGAGCGGATCCTGATTCTGGATCTGAGCCACCATCAGGGTCAGGAACTCGTTCTGCAGGGCATCGGCGCTGTTATCACTGGTACGGTTTGCCTGAACACCGTTATTGCCGCTTGTGGTTGCCGGGCTATCCCCGGACAAGGCGGTGTATTGTGCTAAGCTCATCGGCTACCCTCCCCCAGACGCAGCAGGCCCTGCTGCATACTTTTCACATTGGCCAGCACTTCGACATTGGTCTCGTAACTACGGGTGGCGGACATCATGTCTGCCATTTCCGCCACAACGTCGATACCCGGATAGAAGACATAGCCTTCATCATTCGCCAGCGGGTTATTCGGTTCGAAACGCTTGTCCACTTTGCTCTCATGCTGAACCACATCGACAATGCGCACTTCCGCATTCGGGTACACATCTTTGTCGGCAGTTAATTGTGTCTGGCTGTACACAGTGGCAAACACAGGTTTCAGCGCTTTGTAAGCATCATTAGGATTGCTGGCTACTGCATCGGCATTAGCCAGGTTACTGGCTACCGTATTCAGACGGACGGTTTGCGCCGTCATTGCAGAACCAGCGATTGAGTAGATGTCCGTAAAAGCCATAGTGTTTAACGACCCTCAATTGCTTTGGCCAGTCCGCTGAACTTCATGTTCATAAAGGTCAGACTGGTTTGAAAATCCATGTTGTTCTGGGCAAACTTGGCTTGTTCCACGCCCAGCTCAACGGTGTTACCGGTTTTGCTGTTCTGGTACGGCACCCGGTATTTCGCGCTCACATCCAATTGCGGTGGGGGGGTGTCCACTCGTGAGCTTGTGTTTTTCATCACGCTTTCAAACGCCAGGTCTCTGGCGAGATATCCAGGGGTATCGACATTTGCTAAGTTGCTTGCCAATACTTTGCTGCGCTGTACCCTGAAATTAAGCGCATCAGGATGGACACCCAGCGCATTTTCAAAACTGATCGCCATTGTTTTTCCTTTAAATCGGTCACGCTTGCACCATGACTACTAACAAGAAGCATGCCAATATTTTATGCATTATTTTTCAATAGGTTACAAAGAGGAAGGGAAGCGGAACTTCCGCCCTTTCACACATAAGCGGAAATCAGGAAACAGGAAATCCGGCTACATTCTCGCGCTGTGGGCAACGGCATTAATGATCCCTTCTGCTGTCCTGGCTGACAGCGGCAACAAACAGGATGAGTCTGAACTGGTGGCCTGGACTCAGGCTCAGATAGAGCAGGAAATCGCCAGCTATGCGTCAAGGCAACAATGGCCGGACTATCACACTGAGATCAGTATTAGTGTGCCGGCTTCCGTGGATCACCTGCCGGCCTGTGACACTGCGCTGTACATCAGCGCCGCCGATCAGCAGAGCCTGCCGGTGGGCTATTTGCGCCGTCAGCTCGAATGCCAGTCCGGCCCTCAGCCATGGAAACTGAACATTACGGCGCAGGTCAGTATCCGGTTACCGGTTATCGTCTCAACCACACACATCAGGCGGGATACCAAGCTGTCGGCAACCATGCTCAAACCTCAGACCCTGACTCTGAGCCGCAATGAAGCGTTTGCGACCCGTCCCGAGCAGCTCATTGGCCAGCGAACCCTGAGACGAATCCGCAGCGGCCAGATCATCAACCCACTGCAGCTCCAGCCACTGTGGCTGGTCGAGGAAGGTGACGCTGTCGTTATAGTGGCCAGCAAAAATGGCCTGGAGGCCAGCATGAAAGGAGAAGCTTTACAAAGTGGTGTTAAAGGTGAACAAGTTTCTGTCCGCAATATCAGTTCAGGAAAGGTCATTCAGGCTTTAGTGGTTGAGCGTGGAAAAGTTGAAACTATTTTTTAATTTCCGCCCGGAAGCGGTCGCTTTTCCTCTTTAGCAGATACTTAAATTCAAGCGGTAGAAAAAGCGAGCAGGATAAATTCATGAAAATTGACAAAGTAATTAATTCTCAAGTGGCGTCGTCAACACAGCGTCCGTCCAGCCCGGCACAAGTGGAAACCGCAGGTAAGGCAAAAGGCCTGGAGCCAGTGATCAGCGTCAGCAACCAGATCATTTCACAGGCGCAGGAAAAACTGGCCGACTTACCAGACATCGATATGGAAAAAGTGCATGCGGTAAAGCAAGCACTGGCAAAAGGCGATCTCAAACTCGACATTGATACCCTGTCCAGCGCGATTCTGGAATTCCACACCGGACACGAATGAGGCCAGACATGAGCAAGCAGCAGATAGTGAAAGCACTGATTCAAGGGATCCGCCACGACCTTCAGGCTTACCAGCAACTCGGACAACTGCTGTTAAGGCAGCAAGCCAGTTATCTGCAGTTTAACGGCACGACATTATCCGAACTGGTAAAAAAGCAGGAACATTTGCTTGCTCAGCTTCAGCACAGCGCCTCGCAGCGCAAGCAGTTATTACAACAGCTCGGGCTGTCTGCCGATAAGCAAGGTATGACAATACTGATGAAAAAACTGCCGTCCCCCCTGAATACTCAGGTTCGCCAGAGCTGGCAGCAACTGGAGAATCACATCCAGTCCTGCCAGAAAGCCAATCAGGTAAACGGCAATCTGTCCGCCTCTTACGGTGAGTTGCTGATGCAGATTAAAGGCGAACCTGCCTATGGCACGGCGTTGATGCAGAGCTGATATGACGATTGCCCGCAAAACCGGCTCCTGCTTTTGGGCCGGTTTCTGTTGTTGGTTCACACTGATCATCCTGCCGGGTTTCGCATTAGCCAACCCGGCTTCTTCGTCTTTTTCTCTCAGTGCCGATGCGTTACAGGCTCAGGTCGACAAGTTACTGCCCCACCGCCAGCTGATTCAGCGACACCTGCTGCGCAATAAAGAAACACTGCTAAATATTGAGCAGGTACTGCGTAGTAAACAGCTCCCGGCCAACCTGGCGTTACTGCCCATGATTGAATCCACGTTCAGGGTGGATGCGATCTCGTCAGCCAATGCAGCCGGCCTGTGGCAGCTGATACCGGCCACCGCCGAGCGGTTCGGATTACAGGTCCAGGCAGATAACGACGAACGCTTTGATGTTAAAAAGAGCACTCAGGCCGCCGTCGCTTATCTGTCATTTCTGTATAACAAGTTCGATCAGGACCTTGCGCTGACACTGGCCGCCTACAATGCCGGTGAAGGCAGGGTCGGCCGGGCCATAAAAAAAGCCAACAGCCGCCGGTTCACGGCGCTCTCGTTACCGAAGGAAACCCGCGACTATGTGCACAAATTTCATGCGCTGCTTTCGGTTGTGGATCTGGACGCACTGACCCGACAGGCAAGCTCAAAAGACCCTCTTCTGAGGCTGACCGTCAGCCGCCCGCCCACCGATATGGAAACCCGGATACTGACTGATCTGTTTGCTAAACGGGAGGTCATTAATATGTCGCCTGTCAAACCACTGATCCCTTTATAAATATTGATACTCGCACATCCGTGAACGGTTCCTATACTGAAGATTGATATTTCTATTAATTAGCATTACCTGTCGGTTCTCACCGACAGGCCGATGAAGCAGAAGGACACGTTATGACGGACACGATTCAGGCTTGTCTGCTGGGAGCCCTATGCCTGCTGATGATCTCAGGGTGCGATCGCGATAACGCACAAGACAAAGCGTTAGTCAAAGCGCTGGAAAACAAAGTCGAGATGCTCGAACAGCAGCTGGAAGAACAGCCGGTACAAAGCCTCCTGAGTCAGGATTCGCAACGTGTTGAAGAGCTTGAAAAAGAAGTCAATACACTCAGGGGCCGGCTGAGCAAAAAAATCAGCTTTTCCCCGACCTTACAACGTATAACAGAAAAAGGTTATCTCGAATGCGGGGTCAGTACCGGGTTGCCCGGATTCTCCATACCCAATCAGAAAGGCGAATGGTATGGCCTGGATGTAGAGTTCTGCCAGGCTGTCGCCGCCGCAGCGCTGGGTGATAAAAGCAAAGTCAAATTTATCCCTCTCAATGCCCGAGAGCGCTTTGCGGCACTGCAGAAAGGCGAAATAGACATACTGTCACGCAATACCACCTGGACCTTGCAGCGCGACACGGCGCTTGAACTGCATTTTGCCGGTATCCTGTATTTCGATGGCCAGGGCTTTATGGTGAAAAAATCCCTCAATGCCAACAGAGCGGCAGATTTGTCCGGCGCCACCATTTGCGTTCAGTCTGGTACCACCACCGAGCTGAACCTTGAGGACTATTTCAAACTCAATAATCTGATGTACACTCTGGTTCCCTTCGATACTGCGCAGGAAACCATCATGGGCTTTGAAGAAGGCCGCTGCGATGTGCTGACCGCGGATCAGTCCGGCCTTTACGGCTTAAGGCTGAATCTGAAAAATGCCGAAGACGCGATTATTTTACCGGATATCATTTCCAAAGAACCGCTGGGACCTGTGGTTCGTCAGGGAGACGACCAATGGTACAACATAGTGAAATGGACACTGAATGCCATGATCAATGCCGAGGAGCTGGGGATCAGCTCGCAAAATATTGATGAGATGAAAAGCAGCAACATTCCTGAAATACGCCGGTTTCTTGGCTTAGACGGCCCACAGGGGAAAAGCCTGGGTCTTAAGCCTGACTGGGCTTACCAAATTATCAAACAAGTGGGTAATTACGGCGAAAGCTTTGATCGCACAGTCGGCATCCAGTCTCCGCTTCATATACAACGGGCACAAAACAGTCTCTGGACACAGGGAGGTTTGCATTATGCGCCCCCGATACGTTAGTCTTGCCTGAACCAGATAGGCCAAACCGTCAAATTTACATACTGTTACATCTTTGATCATAGGTATTGGCACTGTCTCCAGTATATTTAAGCCAATAGTTTCGACGATTTTTTCAATTTCGGTTCAAAGTTTCAATTACTTACTATTGAAACTTGCCGGCGTTGCCGCCATATATGGCATAGTAGATTTCAACACTAACCCTAAGGGGAAGCATTTATGAACGATCGTATTGTCCGTAGTAATGGCTACGAAGGCGTACTGTCAACTAACAAGGTTCTGCGTAACACTTATTTCCTGTTATCCCTGACCTTACTGTGGTCAGCCGTGGTAGCCGGTGTTTCAATGGCAATGAACCTGCCACATCCTGGCATCATCATCACCCTGGTTGGCTTTTACGGTTTGCTGTTCCTGACAGAAAAGAACCGTGACAGCAGCCTGGGGCTGGTCTTTACCTTCCTGCTCACTGGTTTCATGGGTTACACCCTTGGCCCAATCCTGAACATGTATATTGGCGCAGGTATGGGACATGTGATCATGCCGGCACTGGGCGGTACTGCACTGACCTTCATGGCCTGTTCTGCTTATGCACTGACTACTAAACGCGACCTGTCGTTCCTGAACGGCATGCTGCTGGCTGGCTTTATTGCTATTGTGGTTGCAGTAATTGCAAACATCTTCCTGCAAATGCCAATGCTGTCTCTGGTGATCAGCGGAATGTTTGTGCTCTTCTCTTCTGCGGCAATCCTGCTGACGACTCAGTCGATTGTTCGCGGCGGTGAGACAAACTATATCTCTGCAACCGTGACTTTGTATGTATCTATTTACAACCTGTTCCTGAGCCTGCTGCAAATTCTGGGCATCATGGGCAGCGACGATTAATCTCGTCTATCACTGACAATGCCAGAAGCGCCCTACGGGGCGCTTTTTGTTTTTCTGCGATGCGGTAAATGGTCTTCAGTTAAGAGGCAATAGTGCGCAGAACACTTGCGAAGGACGTGCGATATCACTATCCTTGCCGGGCTAATAACTGTGAGACCGACCATGCTTGAATTTGACGGAAATGTTATCGACACCGACGCCCAGGGATATTTAAAGAATGTCAGCGACTGGACACCGGAAATGGTGCCCCTACTGGCGAAAGATGAAGGCGTTGAGCTCACTGACGCCCACTGGGAAGTAGTGACTTTTGTTCGTGAATTCTATTTGGAATTCAATACCTCGCCCGCTATCCGCATGCTGGTGAAGGCAATGGCAAAAAAATACGGTGAAGAAAAAGGCAGTTCCAAGTACCTGTTCAAACTCTTTCCCAAAGGGCCGGCTAAACAAGCCACCAAACTGGCGGGTTTACCTAAACCGGCAAAATGTTTGTGATCCTATGGCCGGGGCAACGTTGCTTCGGCTAAATAATTTCAAATCCGTCAATCGCACGCCATTCAAGATCATCCCGGCTTACACTGTCCACCCGAGATGTGCGGGGACCACTTGCCAGCCAGTCTACCAATTGTTCAACTTTTTCGGCTTTACCGCACGCCAATACTTCGACGCTGCCGTCGGGTAAATTCTTCGCATAGCCGCTTACACCGATTTTCAACCCTTCATGCGCTGTATGAAAACGAAACCCCACCCCCTGAACATGGCCAGAGACTCTGACCAAGACGCAAATTTGTGACATATATCACCTCAAGATTAGTCCTATTTAAAAGATAAAATATTAGTATTCACTTACGCCACACCACCCCTATATTCAGGATGAAAAAATGAAAGAAGTTGCATTTCGATGGATTGATAAATATCTCATTCACCTCAGGCTGCAGGAGAAGTTCTACCTCTTGTTCTTATTGCCGCTTATCGGAATGATCACTGTAAGTGCAATTTTAGCTGATGCTGGGGAAAAGCAGTATCAATCACTTATCGCTCAAAAATTACAGGCTTCCGCTAAGTTGCTGTCCGAACTCAACGTTTCTCAGGCTGATGCGGCACGCTTGCTAAGCGGTTCAGATCTCACCATTGGACGTGGGATCGATGCAGTATCGGTGGCGGGAATGAATTACAGCCTGATTTCCACTGAGTCATCGGGCTTGTTTGACTACCTCACAGGGTTTCAGATTGGATTGGGTCTCTTTGTGGTATTCATGGCCTGTGCCATGGTGTACTACATCATGACCTTTATTGGTGGTGCGATGTTCACTACGCACAAAGCACTGTCGACCCTGGCTGATGGCGACCTGACGCAGCGCCTGAACTTTTTTAAAGTCCGGGATGAGTTCAGCACCATTGCCATCACTATCGACAAAGTGGCTGATCGTGAACAGCAACTGGTGCTGGCCACACAGGAAGCCACCGCACTGATGCAGCAAATCAGCAGCGAGCTTCATCAGCGCTCGATGCAAACTGAAAACCTCTCAGCCGACCAACAAGCTCATCTGGACTCGCTGGCGAGTGCCACAGAAGAGATGGCCTCTTCAATTCGTGAAGTTGCCACCCATGCGCACGACACCTCAGCGCAGACCCAGGAAGCCCAGGACGTGACTGAACAGGGTCGCATCCAGGTCAGCAATACAAAGCAGGCCATCAATCAGCTGACTCGCGAAATTCATCAGGCCGCTGAAGCCGTTAATGCACTCGACAGTAATGCCGCAAAAATTGACGCAGTGGTCACCACCATCAATGCCATTTCAGAGCAAACCAACCTGCTGGCATTGAACGCCGCCATTGAAGCGGCCCGCGCTGGCGAGCAAGGGCGCGGATTTGCCGTGGTCGCGGACGAAGTGCGCACGCTGGCGGGCCGGACACAAACCGCGACCGTCGAAATCCAGCAGATGATTGAATCGCTGCAAAAAAACAGTCAGACCCTGATGGCCGTAATGCAGAGCACAGTCACCAACGCCGGTGAGAGTGAAACCCTGATGGGCTCGGTTGACCAGCAAATCACCCAGATATCGCAGCGAAATCAGCATATCTCAGATCGCAGCACGGAAATTGCGGCTGCCGCAGAGCAGCAGGGGTCGGTCGCGGACGGGATTGCCAGCAGCGTTGAGCAGGTGCGGGAGCAATCGCGCCAGGTCAAGCAAGTCATTGCCCACACGGCCAGTGATATAGAGCGCTTGAATCAACAGGCGCAGCAACTGGAAATGCTGATGAATGGCGTGAAAGCCTGATTCAGGGCTGCCCTGACGATTTCAACACTCACCGTAATCGCGGTATTACCCCTACCCTCCCCTTCATAAGGGGAGGGAATCTGAACGCCTCTTGGTTCCTCCCCTTTAAAGGGGGAACTTCACTATTCCTGAAATGCCCTGACTTGCGGTTGATTTTCCTCACACTGAACAAGATAATACGCCTCCATTCTTTACAGCTTCTGGTCCTAACATGACAGCTTCTATCTATTTGGTGAAAGGTCGCGATAAATCACTGCGCCGCCGCCATCCTTGGGTTTTTTCACGTGGTATTCAACGTGTTGAAGGGAAACCTGAACTGGGCGACACCGTTGATGTGTTTGATCACAAAGGTGAATGGCTAGCCCGTGGTGCCTATTCTCCCCAGTCTCAGATCCGTGTTCGTGTCTGGTCCTTTGAGCAAAACGATACTATTGATACCGCGTTCTTTATCAAGCGTCTGAACGCCGCTCAGGGACTGCGGGACATTCTGGCTGAACGTGACGGGCTGACAGGTTATCGCCTGATCGCTGCTGAGTCAGACGGACTACCGGGTATTACTATCGACCGATACCAGGATTTCCTGGTGTGTCAGTTGCTCAGTGCTGGCGCAGAAGCACAGAAAGACAATTTGATTGAAGCACTCAAAACCTGCTACCCAGAGTGCAGCATCTATGAGCGCTCTGATGTATCAGTACGTAAAAAAGAAGGCCTGAAGCCTCGCACCGGCGTGTTGCATGGCGAGACTCCGCCGGCAATTGTCACCATTGAAGAAAACGGCATCAAGATTCATGTTGATATCGTTGGTGGCCACAAAACCGGCTTCTATCTGGATCAGCGCGACAGCCGCCAGGCTGCCATCAAGTACGTGAAAGGCAAACGGGTGCTGAACTGCTTCTGCTATACCGGCGGTTTCGGCTTGTATGCGCTCAAAGGCGGTGCCGACAAAGTCATCAACGTTGATGTCTCGCAACCGGCGCTGGATACCGCCAGACTCAATGCCGAGATCAACGGTCTGCCAACGGAAAACGCTGACTTCGTTAATGCCGATGTGTTTAAACTGCTGCGCGAGTACCGCGAACGTGGTGAGCTGTTTGATGTGGTGATCATGGACCCGCCTAAATTTGCTGAATCCAAAGCACAGCTGGTGGGCGCCTGCCGGGGTTATAAAGACATCAACATGCTGGCAATGCAAATCCTGAAACCGGGCGGCACACTGCTGACCTATTCCTGTTCTGGTTTGATGGACAGCAACCTGTTCCAGAAAATAGTTGCTGATGCGGCGCTGGATGCCAAACGTGAAGTGCAATTTATTGAGCGATTCAGCCAGGCGGCAGATCACCCGCTCGATTCAGCGTATCCGGAAGGTTTCTACCTCAAAGGTTTTGCCTGCTACGTGAAGTAAACCGGACTAAATAAGCGACGTTGCACAAGCCGTATTGAATAAGCAACAAAGTCAGTTGCAGGAAATGACAGACAAGACCGGGCGATAATCGCTCGGTTTTTTATGAATGAAAAGAAAAAAAGGTTTTTCTCTGACTCGATGGAGATAGTATCGAGGCAGGAAAAACCCAAACCGGAACAAAAGCAGCTAATGTAAGTTGTTAGCCAAGAGAGTGTTGAATCGGTAAATTGTGATTAACCGCCTGCCGTCATATTAACGGAATTAATTCCAGGCCCAGCACACAGCTGATTCCGGTTACCACAAACAGTGACGTCTTGAATACTGATTTTGACCACTGTACATAGTTGTCCTCGCTCAGAGGACGGAAAGTGACGATGCACCACCACAGGCACACACCCGACGTCACCAGTAAATATTCATAACCGCTGAAGCCTAAAGCAAACATTGCCAGTGCAACAACAGTAAACGCAGCCACATAAGCCATCATATGACGGCGGGCTTTATGAATGCCTTCAACCACAGGTAATACAGGGATCTCAGCATTTTTGTAATCCTGCATGCGGAACATAGCAATCGCGTATGAGTGCGGCATTTGCCACAGGCAGAACATGGTAAACAGCAGCATGGCTTCCAGGCTGATGTAGTTGGTCACCGCCAGATACCCTACCAGAGGCGGCACGGCGCCTGACACACTACCCACTAACGTGCCGTAGACCGAATGTCGCTTGTACCACATGGTGTAAAAAAAGACGTAAAAAACAAACCCCAGCAGCACAACGACCGCTGAAAGCGGATTAGCTTTCTGATACAGCACAGCTGTACCTGACAGCAGCAACACAACCGCGTACACAAAAGCGGCGTCTGCATTCATTGCTCCTTTCGCCAGTAAACGACTTTGGGTACGGGACATCTTCTGATCAATATCCCGGTCAAAAATATTGTTGATCACGCAACCGGAGGCGATCACAAGAGCAACACCCAGCAATGTGTAAATAAGGAGGGGCCCGTTCAGCCCCTCCGTCTTAGCGGCCAGAAAATATCCGGCCAGCACAGAGATGAGGTTACCGATGATGATCCCAGGTTTGGTAATGGAGATGTATCCTTTGATCATTATCGTCATCCGAATTACAGCAGCATGTTTTCGTGCAGATTGACCATGATCCAGACTGAACCCGCAATCAGAATCAGGACGATAACCGCCGTAAACACAAAGGACATTGAGTTCCACATGCCTTTCTCTGAGCGATCCAGATGCAGGAAATACACCAAATGGACCACCAGCTGAACCACAGCACAGGCCACCAGGATCATGACGGTGGTTGTGGTAGGCAGACTTTTGGTCGCCGCAAAGTAGAAAGGAATAATGGTCAGGATTAATGACGCAATGAATCCTTTGATGTAATCACCGTAACCGGTTTGATGCGGTTGATTCGCCATTACAATACTCCCAACAGGTAGACTATGGTAAACACGCAGATCCACACGATATCCAGGAAGTGCCAGAACAGGCTCAGACACTGGAAACGGGTTTCCATCATCTCGTTCAGGCCTTTGGTATTGAGCTGAATCATGCACACCACCATCCAGATCAGCCCGGCAGTAACGTGCAGACCGTGAGTCGCCACCAGGGTAAAGAAGGAAGACAGGAACGCGCTGCGATCCGGGCCAAAGCCCTCTTCAATCAGGTGGTGGAACTCGTACACTTCCATCGCCACAAAGCCGAAGCCCAGCAGGAAGGTCACGTACATCCAACGCTTCAGACCACCAATGTCTTTGCGTTTCATCGCAATCATACCGAAGCCAAAGGTGATACTACTGAACAGCAGCATCATAGTTTCGGTAAACACAAACGGCAGCTCGAAGATGTCTTTTCCACTCGGACCGCCCGCCGTATTGCTAAACAATACGGCGTAGGTAGCAAACAGCGTTGCGAACAGAATGCAGTCGCTCATCAGGTAAATCCAGAAGCCCAGCAGCTTGGTTTCACCTATGTCGTGATGGTGTTCGTCGTGCTCGTGATGATCGACAGCATTAGTTTGCATATTCGACCTCCATCTCATCTTCGTCGTCGTTATTGGTGGCAGGTTTAGTGCTTGCGCCTGCAACACGGGCTTTATGTGCGTCTTCGATCGCTGTCACTTCTTCAACCGTCACGTAGTAATCCACGTCTTCGTTGAAGCTGTGCTTGATCCAAGTGCCTATCATGCCGACCACACCGATAGCGACAAGCCACCAGATGTACCAGATCAGGCCGAAGCCGAACACCAGTGCGTACGCTGAAATAATCACACCTGCACCGGTATTTTTCGGCATGTGGATGGGTTGATAATCACTCGACTGATGGGTTTCACCACGTTCTTTCTGATACCAGTGCGCATCCAGCTCATTGCCTTCAGGCAAATGGGCAAAGTTGTAGAACGGCGGTGGAGACGATGTCGCCCATTCCAGGGTACGGCCATCCCAGGGGTCGCCGGTCACATCACGCAGTGCTTCACGGTCACGGAAAGTCACGTACAGCTGCATGATCTGGCACATAATGCCGCACAGAATCAGCACTGCTCCGAAGGCGGCAATCGCCAGCATCGGGAAGTACTGAGGTTCAATGTGCTGACTCAGACGACGGGTCATACCCATGAAGCCCAGAATATAGAGCGGCATAAAGGCCACGAAGAAACCGGTAATCCAGAACCAGAAGGCACGTTTACCCCATTTCTCATCCAGCATGTAGCCGGTGGCTTTCGGGAACCAGTACGCAAAGCCGGCAAAGCAGCCGAATACCACACCGCCGATAATCACGTTATGGAAGTGTGCAATCAGGAACAGACTGTTATGCAGTACAAAGTTCGCGGCTGGTACCGCCAGCAGTACGCCTGTCATACCACCTATGGTAAAGGTGACCATGAAACCGACAGTCCACAGCATAGGCGTGGTGAACTTAATGCGGCCACGGTACATAGTGAACAGCCAGTTGAAGATCTTCACACCGGTTGGTATGGAGATAACCATAGTGGCGATACCGAAGAAGGCATTCACGTTCGCGCCGGCACCCATAGTGAAGAAGTGGTGCAGCCAGACCACGAAGGCCAGAATGGTGATCACAACCGTCGCCCACACCAGCGAGGTGTAGCCAAACAGTTTCTTACGCGAGAAAGTCGCGACCACTTCTGAGAACACACCGAATACCGGCAGCACCAGAATGTAGACTTCAGGGTGACCCCAGGCCCAAATCAGGTTGACGTACATCATCATGTCGCCGCCCATGTCATTGGTGAAGAAGTGCGTACCCAGGTAACGGTCCAGCGTCAGCAGTGCAATGGTCACTGTCAGAATCGGGAACGAAATAATGATCAGTACGTTGGCACACAGTGAAGCCCAGGTAAAAACAGGCATTTTCATCAGTGGCATTGACGGTGTACGCAGGCGCATGATCGTCGTAAAGAAGTTAACGCCTGATAACGTGGTACCGATACCGGATATCTGGAGTGCCCATATCCAGTAGTCTACCCCTACCCCGGGACTGTATTCCTTGCCCGACAGCGGCGGATAAGCCAGCCAGCCTGTTTGCGCGAACTCACCGACAAACAGCGACAGGTTGATCAGCACTACACCCACCACGAACAACCAGAAGCTCAGGGAGTTCAGGAACGGGAAAGCAACGTCACGCGCACCGATCTGCAACGGGATAATAATGTTCATCAAACCAATGATGAAAGGCATCGCCATGAAGAAAATCATGATTACGCCATGCGCAGAGAAAATCTGATCGTAGTGATGAGGCGGAAGATAGCCGGTTTCACCCGCGGCAGACAGCACTTGCTGACTACGCATCATGATGGCATCGGCAAAACCGCGCATCATCATGACAAAGGCGACGATGATATACATCACACCGATTTTTTTGTGATCGACAGTAGTGAACCACTCTGTCCAGAGGTAACGCCATTTACCCAGGTAGGTAATACCGCCTACCAGAGCCGCGCCGCCCAGCATTATGATCGCCATCGTTACCATGAGAATTGGCTCATGGAACGGTATGGCGTCCAGTGTTAATCGTCCAAACATAATATGTCCTAGAATGTTTGCTCAGTGGAATTTGATGGCGTGATTGTGCACATCAGCGAGCCTTCGAATTGATTCAGTATGGTTGTCAGCATGCTTGAAGGCACATTGGAGTAGTAACTCACTGGTGCATTCTCACTTGGCTCCGCAATGGTCTCGAAGTCCTTCAGCGTGACCAGTTTGTTGCTTGACGCCTGCGCTTTCTGCACCCACTCATCAAAACTTGCCTGATCTGGCATCGCCAGTGCTTTGAACTTCATGCCAGAGAAACCATGGCCGCTGTAGCTCGCTGAAATACCATCGTAAACACCCGCTTCATCAGCAATCAGATGGACCTTGGTCAGCATCCCTGCCATGGCGTAAATCTGGCTGCCCAGCTGTGGAATGAAGAAGGAATTCATCACGCTGTTGGACGTCACACGAAACTCAACCGGCACATCTTTCGGGAAGGCCACTTCGTTGATCGTTGCAATGTGCTGATCCGGATAGATAAACAGCCATTTCCAATCCAGCGAAACCACTTCAATGGTCATTGGTTTTACTGAACTTTCGATTGGCTTTCTTGGATCCAGCGCGTGAGTAGACTGCCAGGTAATAGTGCCCAAAATGGCGATGATAATAATTGGCACAGTCCAGACAACCAGTTCAATTTTGGTTGAATGAGCCCACTCTGGCGTATACTTTTCACCCGTATTCGATTCACGATATTTAAATGAAAAATAGAAGGTCATCAGAATAACGGGAATAACGACAACCAACATCAGTAGTACCGATGTGATTATCAAATCTTTTTCTGCAGCACCAATTTGTCCCTTGGGATCAAGCAGCGCAAATTGACATCCTGAAAGGAAGAGGCTTATAAAAAATACAAACCCACCCGACAAGATGTTCTTATATCTTGAGGTTTTCATGTTCTCTCTCAGCTTTTTGGGCAAAAGTCGTCACCAACAGCTAGTAGCACTTTTTAATGACTACATGAGTTATTATTTTGATCTGAATCATTGTATTTCACGTAAAATCAAGTTGTTATATGTCACTATTAACAATAATCAATCACTTTTGTGCTCGTGAAAGCGCTAACTGATTCACCAAACAGTTTACACATACTCACTTGATTTCACTCATGGTTACACCCCCTCACATTTTGTTACAACTGAAATATTTTGCCACTTTCGCTGTTAAGTTAACACTCACTAAAAATGAAACTTTAGATCTAGCATTTGGAATCATGGCCAAATTATGACCATAAAGACAAAAAGCCCGCCATTAACCATATTATTTACATGGCTAATAGCGGGCTTTCATTATGAAGGAAAAAATATATTTAGTGAGCTGCTCTAACAATGGCAGAAGAACAGCACAATATTTATTTAGGCAAAAAGTAACACACGATAAATGTTAATTAAATTAACAAAATTACAGTAATAATTTAATTATTTACTGCGGATTAGTTCAGCATCGCAGCAATACAGCCGCACAATGTCATTAAAAACAAAAACCATTTCAACGTTTTTGCGGTGGCTTTAATGGCAAACTTCACCGCCAGATGGGTGCCAGCGATAGTCCCGGCCGCCAGTATCAGACCCGGCATCCAGAGCACCAGACCTTCGTAGATAAACAAACCAAGGGCAACCACAGTAAACATCAGGGTGCATAACATTTTTAATGCATTCGCCCGTACCAGGTCATATCGCAAGGTACCCGCCAGCGCAGCAAGCAACACAAAACCTACCCCCGCCTGAACAAAACCGCCATAAAAGCCAGCCAGTCCTAATCCCCACCAGGAGCTGGGCGTATCTGCCACTTTTCGCGCTAGGCTGCCTGGTTCAGGAGCCACCACTGCAGGCTTGACCAAAATGATGAATGCCATTAACAGCATGGTGCCCAGCAGCAAGGGCTTTATCCACTCGGGTGGCGCGTATGCCGCCGCCCCAGCACCAACCAGGCCACCGATCAATGTCGGTATCATGATAGGGCCGGTATCACTTAACTCTAATTTTCCATGCCGTTTGAAGCCCAGCACTGCAGTCACAGCCTGTAAAACGACACCCAGCCGATTTGTCGCATTCGCCACTTCTGCTGGCATGCCCATCACCATCAAGGCTGGCAAGGTTAAATTTGATCCGCCTCCTGCCAGGGTGTTGATAATGCCGGCAAGGAACCCAGTACCTATGAGCAATGCGGCGTGGAATAAGGTGATATCCATCTCTGATCCTGAAAGTAATTCCAAAGCCCCACTTTATACTCTATAGGCTGCACAGGTGTACAGGTGGCAGTGTACTAATCTATTGATTAACCGATTTATTTCATAAACACAATTAAGTACACCATTTGGTTGTCAACGCAAAATAATGACGAAAATGTTACAGATAATCACTTTATTAATGTGATATTAGATCAATATTTTAACAAAAAACCTCGGAGTTCCGGTGGAAAACCTATAGTAATTTTACGGCTAAACATAAGCCTGTTACTTATTTTATCGTTTGATTTTTTCACTGAGGAACCATTAATGCTAAAGCTAAATATGAAGCGCAAGCGTGCTAAGCAGGGCTTCGCTCTCGCGACTCTCAGCGCAGCCTGTATGCTGAGCTTTCAGGCCCAGGCAGCCGCTAACTGCCGCCCGGACGGCTTGTATCAAACACCGGGTGTGACTGTGCCTTATTGTACTGTGTACGATCAGGATGGCCGCGAAAAAATGGGCGTAGACCACCCGCGCCGCGTTATCGGCTACTTCACCAGCTGGCGCAGCGGTAACGACCCGCAAAGCAGCTACTTGGTCAATGATATTCCCTGGGACAGCCTGACTCATATTAACTACGCCTTCGTCAGTATCGGCTCTGACGGCAAAGTAAACATCGGTAATGTCAATAACCCGGACAACCCTGCGGTCGGCAAAGAATGGCCGGGCGTTGAGATAGACCCGGCACTCGGCTTTAAAGGCCACTTTGGGGCGCTGGCAACAGCCAAAGCTCAGCATGGTGTTAAGACACTGATTTCCATCGGAGGATGGGCGGAAACCGGGGGTCATTTTGATGACAACGGCAACCGTGTTGCTGACGGCGGCTTTTATACCATGACAACCAATGCAGACGGCAGTATCAATCATCAGGGAATTCAGACTTTTGCTGACTCAGCCGTGGCTATGATGCGCCAGTACAAATTTGACGGTCTGGACATCGACTACGAATACCCCACCAGTATGCAAGGTGCAGGTAACCCGGATGACTTCGCTTACTCTGATGCAATGCGTCCTCATTTAATGAAGTCTTACCATGAACTGATGAAAGTACTGCGTGAAAAACTGGATCAGGCCAGTGCGCAAGACGGCCACCACTATATGCTGACCATTGCCGCACCTTCATCCGGGTACCTGCTGCGCGGTATGGAAACCATGTCGGTCACTAAGTACCTCGACTATGTCAACATCATGAGCTATGACCTGCACGGTGCATGGAACGACTACGTAGGTCACAACGCATCACTGTTTGACAGCGGCCTGGATGCGGAGCTGGAAGCCGGTAACGTATACGGTACAGCTCAGTACAAAAAAACCGGTTATCTGAATACTGACTGGGCTTACCATTATTTCCGCGGCTCAATGCCTGCGGGACGGATCAACATTGGTGTGCCTTATTACACCCGTGGCTGGCAAGGCGTCACAGGCGGAACCAACGGACTTTGGGGTAAAGCGGCGCTGCCTAATCAGAGCGATTGCCCAACCGGTACCGGTGCTGGTACCAGTAATTGCGGTTATGGTGCCATCGGTATCGATAATATGTGGCACGACAAAGACGCCAACGGCAATGAAATGGGCGCCGGCTCTAACCCTATGTGGCATGCCATGAACCTGGCAAACGGTGTTTACGGCAGCTATACCGCAGCCTATGGCTTAGATCCGGTTAACGATCCTCAGGACGCGCTGACTGGTACCTATACCCGCCACTACGACAGTGTCTCTGTCGCCCCCTGGCTGTGGAACGCAGACAAAAAAGTCTTCCTGTCGACCGAAGATAAAGAATCGATCAACACCAAGGCAGACTATGTGATTGAACAGGGTATCGGCGGTATCATGTTCTGGGAACTGGCCGGTGACTACAGCTGTTACAACCTGGATGCCAACGGTAACCGCACCACAGTGGATCCTACTGAAAACGCCTGTAAAACAGGCAACGGTGAATACCACATGGGCGACACCATGACCAAGGCCATTCATAACAAGTTTGCCACTGCGACACCTTATGGCAATACCCTTGCCGAAGGCGCGATCCCGACAGAAGCTGTCAATATCGACGTGTCTGTCACCGGATTCAAGGTGGGCGATCAGAACTACCCGCTCAACCCGACAATGACGTTAACCAATAAAACAGGTCAGACTCTGCCTGGCGGCACCGAGTTCCAGTTCGACATTCCAACCTCAACACCGGATAACATGTCGGATCAATCAGGAGCCAATCTGCAGGTCATTTCCTCTGGCCACACCCGAGGCGACAACATTGGCGGCCTGGACGGCAACTTCCACCGTGTCGCATTCACTCTGCCAAGCTGGAAGCAGTTGGGTAACAATGAAAGCTTTGAGCTGACCCTGAACTACTTCCTGCCGATTTCCGGCCCGGCGAACTACAGCGTACGAGTCAACAATGCTGACTATGCACTGGCATTCGAACAGCCTGACTTACCGATTGCAGACTTAAGCAATGGCGGCGGCGACAATGGTGGCGGTGATGGCAATAATGGCGACTGTGTAACCACAGGTGTGAATACCTACCCTAACTGGCCGCAAACTGACTGGGCAGGTAATCCAAGCCACGCTGGTACCGGTGACAAAATTATCTACAACGGCGTTGTTTACCAGGCTAAATGGTGGACGAATTCAGTGCCGGGCAGCGACGGCAGTTGGGATACCGTTTGTACGGTTCAATAACAAAACCATGAGTCATTATTACGTTGTTTACCAAAGCGGGCACTCAGCCCGCTTTTTCATGCACTGAGATTGTTCATTTTTTAACCCCAAAATTTATTTCCTGTGATTAAAATGCGATATCAAGCTCAAAATACGAACAAACCGTTAAATGAATGATTATTTGATGTTTTTGATATGCCCTCATTATTTTTCTTTTCTAAAACAGAAGATTAATAGTGTCAGACCTGGCTATTTACTGAAAATGTAAAAAAAACTGACATGTTGAGATTAATTTTCGATTAAACAATGTTCATATTCTAATGCACTGTTTTATATTGATAAATATATAATCATATAAAATTTAAATACTTTGATGATGGGATAATTTTAACTTAACCCTTTCAATGCAAGGGCTAAAAAAATTCAAATCCTATGGTAGAGTCCTATCGTCACTGGCACAAACTAATTAAAAGAGTGTAAACAAGGAAATGAAACAAGCCATCTACCTATTCATTCTGCTGTTTTGTTATTTACCACAGTATGCATCAGCAAGCACAATTAAGGGACCACTTTCACAACAAACTCAAAATCCTGAAGTCATTGTCAAATATGTATATGAACAGGCGGGTTTGAAAGGAAAGTTAGACTTCGAAGTATTTAAAAATGGTTATAATGCTTATTACAATACCAAGGCACGAAAAAAGCAATTACTGACTATTATTGACTACAGCAAGCCATCTACTGAAAAGCGTTTTTTTGTTATCGACCTGAAACGGAATAAACTGCTATATCACACTTACGTGACACACGGTGTCAACAGTGGCGGTGTGGTTGCAAAGCACTTTTCGAACATCGTCAATTCGCGCCAAACCTCGCTGGGTACTTTTCTGACAGATACGACCTACTTCGGGGGCAATGGCTATTCACTGCGTCTTGACGGACTGACAAAAGGCCTTAATGACAATGCGCGCCGCCGTTATATTGTTGTTCACGGCGCTCCCTATGCGTCTGAAGATTTCATTCAACGCCACGGTTATTTAGGCCGTAGCTGGGGCTGCCCTGCTCTTCCGGCAAATCTTTCTAAGAAAATCATCGACACCATTAAAGGTGGCAGCGTCATATACGCTCGAGCGTAATGTCACCTGACTGATTAATTTTATTTCTTGCCCTTATGTTCTCATAAGGGCTTTTTGTTTTGTCAGAGTAATATCAAATTAAAATCTGGTATTCAGAGTTGTTAGGATGGTCTCATTTTCGTTGACTATTGCATTTTATATGACCGGCTTTGCAGACACACAGGACAGATTTAATTGACTTCACTCCGAGAATTTAAACCCTGTCATTCACCTTTAATAATCCGGTGATTCACAGCCAGAGATTATCCACTATCAGTCATCGTAATTTCGTTCACTTTACTTGGGCATAAAAAATCCCTGCCGAAGCAGGGATATAAATACTATCGTCAAGTTCAGCCTTATCAGGCCAGCGCTTTATCAGCCTCGACGAATGGCAGATCCAAGGCTGTTGATACTTCGTGACAGGTAATCTGACCGCGGTAAACGTTCAAGCCGTTCAGCAGGTGTTTGTCTTCCTGCAGCGCCGCTTTATACCCTTTGTTGGCCAGTTTCAGGATATATGGCAATGTCACATTATTCAGGGCAAAGGTAGAAGTGCGGGCAACGGCGCCAGGCATGTTGGCAACACAATAGTGAACAACATCATCAACGATGAAAGTCGGTTCGCTGTGCGTCGTAGCATGAGAGGTTTCAACACAACCGCCCTGATCGATAGCAACATCCACAATGGCAGAGCCAGGTTTCATCTTCTTCACTATCTCAGCCGTTACCAGCTTAGGCGCGGCAGCGCCTGCCACCAGCACACCACCGATAACCAGATCAGCCTCCAGTACATGCTTTTCAATCGCGTCCTTGGTTGAATACACGCACTGAACCTTACCTTCAAACTGTGCATCCAGTTTACGCAGCACATCAATGCTACGATCCAGAACAACAACATTAGCACGCAGGCCGACAGCCATCTGAGCGGCGTTCGCACCCACAACACCACCGCCGATAATCACCACTTTCGCAGGCTCAACACCTGGAACACCAGCCAGCAGCATACCGCTGCCGCCGCGAGATTTTTCCAGCGCAAAAGCACCCGCCTGAATCGACATACGACCAGCCACTTCAGACATAGGTGCCAGAAGAGGCAAGCGGCCGAAATCATCAGTAACGGTTTCGTAGGCAATACATACCGCTTTACTGTCCACCAGATCTTTGGTCTGCTCTGGATCCGGTGCCAGGTGCAGATAGGTAAACAGAATCTGACCTTCGCGCAGCATGGCACGCTCTACTGCCTGAGGTTCTTTAACCTTCACAATCATTTCAGCTTCTGCAAACACATCAGCGGCGGTCGGCAGAATTTTTGCACCGGCGTCAATGTAGTCCTGATCGCTGAAACCAATACCTACACCAGCTTGCGTTTCAACATACACAGTGTGGCCATGGGCAACCGCTTCGTTGACAGAAGCAGGCACCATGCCTACGCGGTATTCATGAACTTTAATTTCCTTTGGTACACCAATAATCATTGTAAGTTTCCTTGCTGCTTGTCAGAGGTTGTGAAAACAATAATGGAATACATTTGAAATGTGTCACCGTTTTTTAACCTAAAAGCAACAAATGAAACCAGCCACAAGAGATTTAGCAGCACATCACTCTGTTTATGACGATCATCACACTACAAAAGGTCAAGAAAACACCAATAATTAGACCTTGACACTAGTTTCAAGCCAATTTATCAGGCTTTAAGTCTAAATATTAAGGTCGTTTAAGCATTTTTGACTTTACTGATCTTCTTCATTAGCTAAATAAATGCAGAGATACTGACAGTTTCGTTTCAGCCATATAAAATGCTGGTTTTTACCCAGCAGTCTCGCTGTTTAGGGAGATTTATCACTGCAGATAAGAATTTCAGCGGGGATAAATAAAAACGCCACCCTGAGGTGGCGCGGACAATCCGACAGAAAGTGCAATATCAGTCTTCAATTTCCCAATCCATGTCGGGTAAGGCATCAAGATTCTCTGAATAGCGTTTCAGATTAAACTCACCGTCATTTTTCACCACATCAAACACTTCAATAGACAACGCACAAGCAATCATCTCAATGGCTTCTTCCCTTGGTGTCCCTGTCATCACGAGGCGCATCAACGTTTCTTTTACTTTAATCGGATTGCCTTCAGCCAGTTGATTTTCAACCGTTTCAACCAGCATTTCACCTGTCATGATCTCATCATCTTGCATACTGCCTGCCCTTCTTAACGCTTTATCAGTAAGATTTCTCCCAATCTTACCGTAGCCGAACAAGTAACACTAATTCGGCTGCTGCAGTGAGACCGAATAACT
Organism: Photobacterium sp. WH77; assembly: GCF_022014395.1. Taxonomy (NCBI): domain Bacteria; kingdom Pseudomonadati; phylum Pseudomonadota; class Gammaproteobacteria; order Vibrionales; family Vibrionaceae; genus Photobacterium; species Photobacterium sp. WH77. The sequence continues at coordinate 214,217 of NZ_JAKLTE010000004.1, forward strand.
TATCTAAACTTTGTCCAGTCCGACATAACGCACCGGAATGCGGGTGTCATCCATGTGATACGCGCGAACCTGCGGGTAAAATTCGCCCGGTGCCGGGTCGGTCAGGCGGATGCGGTTTAAATGAAGGGAGACATTTGCCAGTAAATCGGGCTGAGGGGAGAATTACACGCCACAATCAATGGAATTCACCAATTGTGGCGTGCAGTACGATGATTATTCAGATTTGAAGCAGGGTAAACCTTGCTCGGCATACCAGCGTTTTAATTCGTTAATCACTGCTTGAGGCGAGTCTTCAATTCCACATTTGGTTGGATAGAACAACAAATCACACCCTTTTGGATGACGAACATGCTCTTCAAAAAAGTCCGCCAGTGTGTCGACGTCTTCCTCTTCGGCTTCAATGGTCTGCTCCAGAATTTCGAAGAACTCAGCTTCTGTGTAGTCCTGCAAGCTATTTTTCATTGTTAACATTGAGTCTCCCCTTAGTGCCATGGATCTCCCCCCAATGCAGGCGAGGTGTCACCACTCTTAGATTGTCCAGGTCATATACCGTCCCGCCGTGCTGGATTTGCTCGACGTGGTGCAACGAAAATTTCTTTAATTTTTTTTCTTTTCCAGGCGCTCCCCAGTGAAACTCTTTTTCTGTAGCTGGCGCATTACCTTTGCGTATGAGTGCCTGGTTACGACGATTAAACTGACTCATCAGCTGCGGATCTTTAGCCACCTCCAGCCAGAACGCAGACTGGAGTTCGGAAAACCGGTTGAACTTTTGCCCTCGCAAGGCAGTGGCGATGTGAGTAGGAATATACTGCCCCTGACCTTCATTGGCCGCCTTGCCCAGCCAGTAACCATCTTCCCACGGTACATCTTTTCCTTTACCTGTGACAACACCCGGTTGATTACGCCTGTCTTCTTTGTAAACAAGATAAATTGGCTCAATCCCTGAATCGACAGGAAACACCAGGATCGCATCGCTCCAGTGTGCTTCTTCTGCGGCAGGATAGGTTTCAACCGTCGGGGTTGGAATATCTGATATCGGTGTAGTATGAATATCACCCGTCTCAAAACCGTTGTCATGATCCGGTGTCAGCTGCCACTCTGGCTTACCCTCTTCATTCGGCGTCCAGGTAATATGCGGGCCGTTTTCCTCCAGCGCAACGGAGTAGCTGTTGGTCTTTTTATCCAGTCCGACATAACGCACCGGAATGCGGGTGTCATCCATGTGATACGCACGAACCTGCGGATAAGATTCGCCCGGCGCCGGGTCGGTCAGGCGGATGCGGATCCGGCTTTGCACGCTTTCCAGGTTGTGCAGTTCTTCTTCGGTGTGCTGGGTGTCGTCATCGTGCCAGATTTTACGCTGCATCATCAGCACTGAGGTAATGCCGCCTGAGGTCATCAGCCGATAGTCGTCCAGCACACTGCCGAGTTTACCGGTCAGCCTGATGAGAGCGTTAGCGGCATCCTTATTGGCCGAACTGAGTGCCTTGTTGCCAACCGCGCCGCCAGCACTGCTCGCAAGTGCTGTGCTGGTGCAATGACTCTGCCGAACAGGACAGATCAAAACTGTACTCGAACTGTGCCACTGGCTCCGGGTCTTCCCCTGCCGGCGGCGGAGGTGCAAGGGTGGAGTAATCCTCAAGGGGCGCATAAGACGCCCTGGGATATCTTTTTTTCACTGAATCGTCATCCGCACTCACAATGCCCCCTTAACAAAAAAGCAGCTACATCAAACATTTTGCGCAAGATTTTACCACTGGGAAGCGGTTGCGGTGTGACGGTTTTTGAGGGGGTTTGTCAGTGAAAATAACAGGTTGTTGGTTGCGAACTACCGGTTTCGGGCGTGGAAATGAAAGACGGCTGACCCTATACGTTGACCCTTGCAGGGCGCATGATCATTCTACAATTACACCGCGATATCCAGACTGCCTGCGCTCACGCCATTGAGCCGAAACCAACCCGCAATACTGAAACGCGGGCGATGTGCTGGCAGCACCTCATGAGGAAAATCTTCAGATAGAAACATCACCAGACGCCCGCCTTTAGGCACCAGCTTTGTCAGAAAGCTCTCATCATTATTGTAAATAACCAGCTCTCCGCCATCCGTTTCCTGCCAGTCTTGATCATTCATATACAACACAGTCGTAAGAATACGGTTGGCTTTGCCACGAAAACTATCACGATGCTTTTTATAAAAATCCCCCTGCTCGTACTTGGCAAAATGCGCCTCGTATTCAAACAGCCCCAGGTAAAGGTAGCGATTAGCCGCCTGTCGGATCACTTCCATCTTATCCAGATAGTGATAAACCGGCTGGCCCATCTCTTCTTTCAGCCAATGAATCTTATCGCTTCGGATAGACGCCACATGCGCATGGGCATCCTGACGCCCAATGCCAGCTTGTGACCATTCAGAGGGTAAGCATTGCAACAATGCAGATATTTCGTTTGCAGAAAGAAAATCGTCCCACACACACCAACCCTGCGTGTGCAGGCTATCAAGCATAGTGTCGAGATCCATGCGATGAGTCCGTATTAGCCTAGCGTTGAAGCTTTATAGACACTCACCTCGCGAGTCACAAATCATTGGTTGAATGGGAAAGATAAAAAAAACTTATGGATAAATTTTACAGTTTCTCACCATAAAATAATCTGCTTGATGGTTATCCGCTATTTGCCAGAACCCACTGCTCTATTCTTCTGGCAACGAAAGGATGTGTGAGCAATCCCATATGATTCACACTGCCAACGACACACTGATTAACGGCCGGAAAACCCACTGCCAGCTGCTGTTCATCCCCTTCCCCCAACGCACTCGCGACCGGCACCAGGCCATCGCCGATACGGCGGCTTCTTTCATCCTGTATATGTTTGCTCAGACAGCTGGCAACAGCGTAACAGGCCACGCCCTCAGGTAAGGGAGGACGAAGCGGGTAAGGCGGCGGTGGCTCACGTTGCCAGTCGGAATGGCAGATGGTTCCCAGACTGAGATCTTTACTGCCGGCGCTGCGCAGCCGGGTCAGGTTAACCACAGATTGCAGGTAAGGCACAGCCGCAATCCGTGTTTCAGCCCAGCTGGCCAATTTTGCCAGAGGCGCACCGTTATGCGGGGTGCCCAGGGTAATCAGTGTGGTGAGCTGATTTATCCAGCTCACCTGATGTCTGCTGGCATAAAAGCATGCACTCCTGCTGACCAGTCCCCCCATACTGTGGGCAATAATGACAATCTCCTGTACCGGACAAGGCCACGCAGCAATCAACTGCTCTAACAATAAAGCGAAATCTTCACCATTGGATGAAATGTGACGCCCGGTGTTGTAACGCAGATAAACGGGTGTATAGCCAAACTTCGCCAAATTTCGCCCATGATCATGGGGCTTACGTTGCCATTGGCTGTCATTCATACACCAGCCATGCACACAAATCACAATCCGGGACTGCGGCAGCGACAATTGCCCGGCCAGCGTAATAGGATCCAGGCTCAGTGGCTGCATACCGCTGCTGAATGCCATTTTCTGTGCTAACCGGCTTTTGCGCTCTTCAAGCGAATCCCCCATCACACCGTTCATTGTGGCGATCACCAGATCGCTGGGCACAGGCGGCAAGCCGGTTTCAACAAACTCCCCCAAACCTGCCCGCCATTGATTCGCGTTGACAAGAGCTCGATCTGACAGATCGCTTAACAGCAACTGAAGTGTTCGGTTAATCCGTCGCTTTAATACCATACTCACACCTTTACATCAGATCTCAGATCAGGCCAACCGCTGGTCACCACCATGCAATGCTGCGTCTCACGACAGATCAAGGTTCTGGTATGTCGCCAGTCATATCTAAGAATAGGATAGGGTCCACAGGCCATCTGTGGTGTTCCAGCATTGATGTGAATTACCTCAAGCTCTCGCACAAAACCTTCCCGTGCTACTCGCCAAGATAGAGCTTAGACTCTAGTCTGCTAATGAATAACAGCATAAGGATCTCTTAACATGGAAGACCAATTGAGCGCTACCGACTACTTTGATTTTAATCACCCGGCTATCCAAAGCTTCAGTCGACAGGTGACAGGTAACACTGCGGCCGAGAAAGCCATCAGCATGTATTATCTGGTTCGCGATGAGATTGTTTACAATCCCTACACGCTGCAGGATGGCCTGCCCAGTCTGAAAGCCAGTTATTGCTTTCAGAAAAATCAGGCATATTGCATCCCAAAAGCGGCGCTGATGGTCGCACTGTGCCGTCAACATGGTATCCCGGCCCGTCTTGGTCTCGCGGATGTGATCAATCACTTATCAACACCGGCATTGGTTGAATGGCTGGGAACAGACTACTTCGCTTTGCATGGTTATGCAGAGATCTGGCTGAACCAGGGCTGGGTGAAAGTAACGCCTGTATTCGATCGTGCTTTATGCGAGAAGTTTAACGTTGAACCACTGGAATTTGACGGTAAACATGACGCTATTCTCCATTCCGCGACAAAAGATGGTAGCAAACACATGGAGTATGTAAAATACCACGGTTGTTTTGATGACATGCCCATTGAATTTATTAGAAAAACCGCCTCCGAGGCTTATCCAAAATTTGCAGATTTATTCAATCAGGATCGGGTTAGCACTCAATAGTTTCGCCCCGTCAGTGAGTCGCCATCAGGACGCGGTTATACACTCTGTTTCATTTTTCCCTGATCAATCGCGATTCAAGAGCGCAAGCGAACCGGAGAAAATATGATTATTTATTTTACTCTGAAAAGTTAATTCGCTTTTTTGCGTTAATTGCATACAATAACGGGGCAGCTGGAGAAGCTTTAGGAGAGAAGTAGTGACCACGCCAGTGAAAAAAAAGTCAACGTTAAAGAAATCACCCACTGTGGGTCCGACACTTACCCAGGATGATATTGTCTACGGACACATTTTTGATGCCATTCTGGAACAGCGCCTGCCACCAAACACCAAGCTCAATGAAGAAGCTCTGGGTGAAATTTTCGGTGTCAGCCGAACCATTATCCGCCGTGCCTTACTTCGCCTGTCTGTCGAGCAGATTGTTAAAATTCGCCCGAACCGTGGTGCCATTGTCGCTGCACCTAATGTTGAAGAAGCCCGGCAGGTACTGAAAGCGCGTGAAGTGCTGGAGCTCGCCATCACCGAGCTGGCCGTTGAACATGCAACCAGCGAACAAGTCGCCAAATTACGTGAACTGGTTAAAGATGAGCATGCAGCTTTTGACCAAGGCGATGTGGGCCGGGGTATCCGCCTTTCCGGTGAATTCCATATCCAGCTGGCCAGTATGGCCAATAACCCTCCTTTGCTTTCTTTCCAGCGCAGTATTGTGTCGCAAACTTCTCTGATCATTGCACTTTATGAAGTCGGCAACCGTGGTCAATGCTCCTTTGATGAACATAACCAGCTGCTTGACGCCATTGAAGCGGGTGAAACAGAGAAAGCGGTTTCACTGATGCGCAGTCACCTGGGCCACATCAATGCCAAGTTAGCCCTTGATGATGAAGCCATTAGCAGTGACCTCCACGCTGTCTTTTCAGATGTTGTGTTAAAGCGAAGATAAATCGTAAACAATTTAACGCAAAATAAAGAACAACATTGTATACAATGTCATCATGCCCTATACTGTTCTCAGTGGGGCATGCAGCCTACGTGTTCAGTTCGGTATTGTATAAGTTGGTGCTGCACGCTCCCACCCATTCCTCTTTTTAGTCTGTTCAGACAAATATTTACCTGTGTTCATCTTTTCTTAATGTGCTTTTGCTCACTGAGATTTTGCATGACAAAATCACAAAGTATCCTATACAACCAGCCGGCAGACTGTGTAGTTCAGCCTTGCCCTTTCTGCTCAATCAATCATGGGTTATGTGTTGGCTGACTGGATTTTCGCCTGCGCGGAAATGACGGTACGTGGTGAAATAACAATAAAAAAAGGAATAGTGCCGCTGACACTATTCCCAAAGGGCACACAGTCTCCAAGGACAAAGAAAACTGTGCCTACCGTTGCCTCTTACAACTTACAACATAACTCAAGGAGTTATTCAGTTACCGGATTCCTCCTTCGGAAGAATCAGAATGGCGCGAAAATCATTAACATTCGTCAGTGTTGGACCGGTTGTTAACAATGAATCCAATTGTTTAAAGAAAGTGTATCCATCATTGTTATCCAGATAGTCCTGGCTATTAAGTTCCAGAGCCTGTCCCTGGTGATAACTTTGCGGGTTCAGTACCGCACCGGCATTATCTTCTACCCCGTCAATACCATCGGTATCAGCGGCCAGTGCGAAGATCTGCGGGTGGCCCTGCAGTTCATGATAAAGACTCAGCAAAAACTCACTGTTACGTCCACCACGTCCCTCACCCCGGACTGTCACAGTAGTTTCACCACCAGACAGTAATACGCACGGCGGCGTGAAAGGCTGTTCGCGGTCTGCAATTTGTTTCGCCAATGCAGCATGTACCTTGGCGACATCGCGAGATTCACCTTCAATGCAGTCACTCAGGATATGCGCCGGGATACCCCACTGACTTGCCTCTTCGGCAGCCGCTTCCAATGACAGCTGAGGGCTGGCAATCAGTTCGAACCTGGCCCGCTCCAGACAGGCATCGCCCGGTTTTACCGTTTCAGATTCAGGACTGTGTAACCACTCAGTCACTGAGTCGGGTACGCTCACCTGATAGCGGCTCAATATGTCTAAGGCATCTTTACTGGTGGTGGGATCAGCAACCGTCGGACCGGAAGCAATCACTGTTGCCTCATCACCGGGTACGTCCGAAATGGCCAGTGTAATCAGCTGCGCAGGTGCAACGGCCTTAGCCAGCCTTCCGCCTTTAATGGCAGACAGGTGCTTGCGTACACAGTTCATTTCATCAATGGCCGCCCCGGATTTCAGCAAAGCTTTATTGATTTGCTGCTTTTGCGAGAAGGTAATGCCGGGAGCAGGCAAACTCAGCAAGGCCGAACCGCCACCAGACAAGAGACAGATCACGAGATCCTTCTCGTTGAGCCCGGTAACCAGGTTTAGGATGCGTTCTGCCACTTCACGGCCAGCATCATCCGGCACCGGGTGAGCGGCTTCGATCACTTCGATCTTCTGGCATTCGGCGGTGTGACCATAGCGAGTCACGACCAGACCTTCCAATTCACCTTCCCAGACACTTTCCAGTGCTCTGGCCATTGAGGCGGCGGCTTTACCCGCCCCTATTACCACCGCTTTACCTGTTCTGTCTTCAGGTAAATAGTGTTTCAGGGTTTCACCGGGCAGGGCCTGTTTTACTGCACGATTAAACAGTGCAGTCAAAAATGCATGCGTTTCCATTTGCATGTTGCGCTCCACGTCAAGTTAGCTCCCAGTTACGGCAAGCAACAGGGGAAAAAACCCGAAACCGTCACTGTCACCCACATTGTTTATCGAACTGGTAGGGCCGGCTAAGCCACCTCTGACAAGAAGCCAGCCCTAATATCCAACCCGCGGTTTCGGGACCACATAACCAAAGGAGACTAAAAATTGTTATGTGACAATAATTATTCAGGATACAGCTGATTTCCAGCTGTATACCTGGGGCGACATCAATGATGCCGCCTTTTCATCAGATTACTGACGGATGCTGTGATTAGCCAGCTCTTCAATCGCACGAATCAATGCTGAGTGGTCCCAGCCTTCGCCGCCCAGTTTCACACAGGCGTCAAACAGGTTCTGAGCAGACTGGGTATTTGGCAAAGACATGCCCAGTGCTTCAGCGCCGGACAGCGCCAGATTCAGGTCTTTCTGGTGCAACTGAATGCGGAAACCCGGATCAAAGGTGCCTTTCACCATACGCTCACCGTGGACTTCCAGCACTTTAGAGTTGGCAAAGCCACCCATCAGCGCTTCGCGAACACGCGCCGGATCGGCACCGGCTTTAGAGGCAAATACCAGGGCTTCAGCAACCGCTTCAATGTTCAGTGCAACGATGATCTGGTTCGCCACTTTACAGATCTGGCCTGCACCGTTATCGCCAACCAGGTTAATATTCTTACCCATGACTTCAAACAGTGGCAGTGCTTTTGCGTAGGCTTCTTCAGTACCACCAACCATGATGGTCAGCGCAGCATTAATCGCACCCACTTCACCGCCGGATACTGGTGCATCCAGGAACTCGGCACCGGTTTCTTTTACTCGTGCTGCAATCGTTTTGGTTTCGATAGGCGAGATAGAACTCATATCGATAACGGTTTTACCCGCTTTCAGCACTTCAGCCACACCGTTTTCAGCGAACAGCACTTCTTCAACCTGAGGGGTATTTGGCACCATCAGGATGATGTATTCGGCCAGTTCCGCGGCGGCTTTCGCCGAATGGACAACCTGAGCACCGTTGGCAACCAAATCTGCCGGAGCTGGATTGTAATGGTCGGAAAAGACCAGTTGGTGTCCAGCTTTCTGCAGGTTCTCGGCCATTGGTTTACCCATGATGCCTGTACCGATAAATGCGATAGTCGTCATTATCCTCTCCTTAGATTTGATTAAATTCTTTCAGCCAGCCAAGGCCTTCTGCGGTGGTGGTCTGCGGTTTGTACTCACAGCCGACCCAGCCTTCATAGCCAATTTCATCCAGATGCCTGAACATGAAGTGGTAATTGATCTCACCGGTACCCGGTTCGTGACGGCCTGGATTGTCAGCCAGCTGCACGTGGCGGATTTGGCCCAGTTCACGACTCAGGGTCGTTGCCAGATCACCTTCCATGATTTGCATGTGGTAGATGTCGTATTGCAGCTCCAGATTGTCACTGCCGACTTTCTCAATAATATCCAGACCTTGCTGAGTGGTATTGAGGAAGAACCCTGGAATATCACGGGTGTTAATCGCTTCGATGATCAGGTTGATACCCGCTTTTTTCAGCTCTGCCGCGGCAAAGCGCAAGTTATCAACAAATGTTGCTTCCGCCTGCCCCGGGGTGACGCCGGCAGGTACAATCCCTGCCAGACAGTTCACTTGCGTACAGTTCAGCGCTTTGGCATAGCGGATGGCTTCCGGTACACCGGCACGAAACTCTTCCACACGCTTAGGGTCGACCGCGATACCGCGGTCGCCAGCATCCCAGTCGCCAGCAGGCAGATTGAACAGTACCTGAGTCAGACCATTCTCATCCAGCTTGGCTTTAATAGCATCGCTTTCAAAAGCATACGGGAATAAGTATTCCACCCCGTGAAAGCCCGCCTGCGCGGCGGCCTCAAAACGCTCCATGAAAGGTACTTCCGTAAAGAGCATGGATAAGTTTGCTGCTAGTTTCGGCATGTCACATTCCTTTTGCTATTCGTGGAATATTATTGGTTAAAGGTGATGGCCGTCGGCGCATCAGCCTGATCTTCTGTCAGTGCTTCGAACTCGTTGATGCCGTCAATCTCAACGCCCATCGCGATATTCGTTACACGCTCCAGAATCACTTCAACCACAACAGGTACTTTGTGCTTGTTCATCAGAACCTGCGCTTCACGTAAGGCATCGGCAATCTTCTCAGGATCCGTTACGCGAATGGCTTTACAGCCCAGACCTTCAACCACAGCAACGTGGTCAACACCATAGCCGTTCAGCTCCGGCGCATTCTGGTTCTCGAACGCCAGTTGTACACAGTAATCAATGTCAAACTGACGCTGTGCCTGACGGATCAGACCCAGGTAAGAGTTATTCACCAGTACGTGGATATACGGCAGGTTAAACTGCGCACCCGCAGCCAGCTCTTCGATCATGAACTGGAAGTCATAGTCACCAGACAGTGCCACAACCGGACGTTGCGGATCCGCTGCACGCACACCCAGCGCGGCAGGAATTGTCCAGCCCAGAGGACCAGCCTGACCACAGTTAATCCAGTGATTTGGCTTGTACACATGCAGGAACTGAGCAGCGGCAATCTGAGACAGACCAATAGTGCTCACGTAGCAGGTCTCTTCGCCAAACACTTTGTTCATTTCTTCGTAAACACGCATTGGCTTCACTGGCGTTTCAGTGTAGTGCGTCTTACGCAGCATAGTGGCTTTACGCTGCTGACATTCAGAAACCCAGGCGCTGCGGTCGGCCAGCTTACCAGCGGCTTTCATGTCGCGGGCAACCTCAACAATCAGTTCCAGTGCCGCTTTTGCATCCGATACGATACCTAAGTCCGGGCAGAATACTCGGCCAATCTGAGTCGGCTCGATATCAATGTGAACAAACTTACGGTCTTTGGTGTACACATCTACAGAACCTGTGTGGCGGTTTGCCCAGCGGTTACCAACACCAAACACAAAGTCGGAAGCCAGCATGTTGGCGTTACCGTAACGGTGTGCTGTTTGCAGACCCACCATACCTACCATCAATTCGTGGTTGTCCGGAATCGAACCCCAGCCCATCAGCGTTGGAATCACTGGTACGCCGGTGATTTCAGCGAACTGCTGCAGCAAGTCAGACGCGCCGGCATTAATCACACCGCCACCCGCAACAATCAGTGGTTTCTCGGATTGGTTCAGCATGGTTAATGCTTTTTCAATCTGAGCACGGCTGGCTGTTGGCTTGTACGCTTCCAGAGGCTCATAACTGTCGATATCGAATTCGATCTCAGCCAGCTGAACGTCAATAGGCAAGTCAATCAATACCGGGCCCGGACGGCCTGAGCGCATCAGATGGAAAGCCTGCTGGAATGCACGTGGCACCTGAGCTGGCTCCAGTACTGTGGTTGCCCACTTAGCAACGGGTTTAGCGATACTCTCGATATCAACCGCCTGGAAATCTTCCTTGTGCAGACGAGCACGTGGTGCCTGGCCGGTGATACACAGAATTGGAATGGAGTCAGCAGCTGCTGAATACAATCCTGTGATCATATCTGTACCCGCCGGGCCTGAAGTACCGATACAAACACCGATATTACCGGTATTGGTACGCGTGTAACCTTCAGCCATGTGAGAAGCACCTTCCACATGTCGAGCCAGAATATGATCAATGCCACCCAGTTTTTTCAGTGCAGCATACATTGGGTTAATCGCTGCACCTGGTACACCAAATGCCTGAATAACACCTTCTTTTTTCAAAACTTCAACGGCGGCTTCAATTGCCTTCATCTTCGCCATACTGCCTCCTGCATAATTGTATACAATGTTGTGTATGATTGTATTCTAGACATACATAATTGATCTTAGCAAGGGGGCTGTTACGATTTAAAACAAACTTAATATGCCGCTATCCCACTATTTATTTAAATAACAGTAGGTTATCTTAAAAAATAGCGACACATAAAAACAACATCAGATTTACATAGTGATAAAAACCACTTTACCTGATACGCCCATATAGGTTATAGATAATAGGAAAATTATAAAATGTATACAAAACGATAGACCGTTTGTTCTAAGGAGACGCAATTGGATACCCAACAACATCATGAGGCACAAGCCGATTCCCTACAGCTCGCCGTTGGTTCACTGTCACCCGACTATCAGGCTATCCTGAACGACGATGCCATGGCGTTTCTGACTGCACTTGTCAGTCAGTTTTCAGGCCGTCTGGACGATCTGCTTGCCCGCCGTGAAGCACGTCAGCGTGAATTCGACAATGGCAAACTGCCTGGTTTCAGAGCCGACACAGCAGACATCAGAAATGATAAAAGCTGGCGAATTGCTGATATCCCTGCTCCGCTTCAGGATCGCCGGGTGGAAATTACGGGTCCGGTTGATCGCAAGATGGTGATCAATGCGCTGAACTCAGGCGCGAAAGTCTTTATGTGTTGTTTCGAGGATGCCACTGCGCCGAGCTGGGACAACATGGTACAAGGCCAGATCAACCTGCGTGATGCCAACCTGGGCGAAATGCGCTATTTCGACGACAAGCGTCAGAAAGAATATGTACTGAATGATGATCCGGCCCTGCTGATCGCGCGTCCTCGTGGCCTGCATCTGCCTGAGCAGCACATTCAGTATCAGGGCAAATCTATCCCTGGCTGCCTGATGGATTTCGGCTTGTATTTCTTCCATAACTACCAGACCCGGGCTGAAAAAGGCTTAGGTGTGTACTATTACCTGCCAAAACTGGAGTCGATGGAAGAAGGCCAGTGGTGGGCCGATGTGTTCCGTTTCACCGAGAACTACTTCGGTGCGCAGACAGGCACCATCAAAGCGACCGTGCTGATCGAAACCCTGCCCGCTGTTTTTGAAATGGATGAAATCCTGTACGCCATGCGCGATTACATCGTTGCCATGAACTGCGGCCGCTGGGATTACATCTTCAGTTACATCAAAACCCTCAAGCAACATAAAGACCGCATTCTGCCTGACCGTCACGATGTGACCATGGCGCAGCCTTTCCTGACGGCATACAGCCAGTTGCTGATTGCTACCTGTCACCAGCGTGGCGCGCTGGCAATGGGCGGTATGTCTGCCTTTATTCCAAGTAAAGACCCTGAAGAAATGAAGCAGGTTCTTGAAAAAGTCATCGAAGACAAAGAGCGTGAATCCAGCAATGGTCACGACGGCACCTGGGTGGCCCACCCTGGTCTGGTTGATACCGCAATGACAGTGTTTAACCAGCGCCTCGGCGGTAAGCCAAACCAGCTTGATTACCTGCCATCGGCCGCCAACGACATCACAGCTGCCGATCTGCTGGCTCCTTGTGAAGGTCACCGTAATGAAGCCGGTGTTCGCAAGAATGTGCGCATCGCTTTGCTGTATATCGAAGCCTGGATCCGCGGGCTTGGCTGCGTGCCAATCCATGGCCTGATGGAAGATGCGGCAACCGCTGAAATCTCGCGGGCCAATATCTGGCAGTGGATACACCACGGTGTCACGCTGGACGATGGTCAGCTATTTACCGCAGAGCTGTTCCGCCACTGGCTGCAACAGGAAGTGGACAGCCTCAAGCTTGAACAAACGGATAACAGCCAGAATCGTCGTTTTGACGATGCGGCCAAACTGTTTGATGAACTGTCGACATCAGACGAATTTGCACCATTCCTGACATTGCCAAGCTACCCGCTGTTGGTAGGCTGATTGTCTGCTCAGGGGATTTCCCAGAGCGGTAGAGACGTTTACTCCCGGTCATCATGTATGAATGGCATTTTAGGAGTAAAGCCGCTCACCGAGCATGGATTGGTGGCACATAAACAACATACCCGGCAGTCGGGAACCGGCTGCCGCTCAAAAAGTTAGTCAATTAATTCTTGATCGGAGGGATCACTATGAGCTTAACACTGGACGAAGCACTGGTAATTACCAAGGGCGCATTCAGCACTGCCCTGACCAAAGGTGCTGCACCTCTCACTGTGGCTGTTCTCGACAGCGGCGGTAAACTTATTTCTCTGCAACGTCAGGACGGCTCCAGTATGCTCCGCCCTGAAATTGCCATCGCCAAAGCCTGGGGAGCCCTGGCGCTGGGTTGTTCTTCCCGTAAACTCGCCATTGATGCCCAACAGCGTCCGGCGTTCATGTCGGCGGTCAATGTGCTGGCCGAAGGCAACTTGTTGCCTGTACCGGGTGGCGTACTGATCCGCGGCAGCAACAACTGCCTGCTGGGTGCGGTTGGCATCAGCGGTGATTTATCCGAACTGGATGAGCTGTGTGCCATCGCCGGCATCAAAGCAGCGAATCTGGTACCGGACGAAGTGGAAGTCGTGGAGTAACCACAGATACCCCGTTCGCTATGTAAAGGGCCATCATTGATGGCCCTTTTACTGTTCAGGACGAGTCATACACGTTAGTAAATGGTGGCTTCTGTTACTCTTCTCGCTTCTTACTGCATGCCTGCTTTTCAGCTGAAGCGTTGATAAAAGAATCAGAGCCGCGCTCAATGCGAGCTACCCGGCGCACTGCCCAAAATGGCCGGGCTCCCACGCGGTACAACACCAGAGATGACAAAATCAGCGCACATCCCAGCGCTTTATTCAAAGTGAACACTTCGCCATACCACAGCACGCTGAGCGTCGCTGTCCACACAGGTTCCAGCAACATAATCAATGCCGCGTTCGATGCAGTGATCTGTTTTTGCCCTACCGTTTGCAACACGTAACGTAAACTGGTGGCCAGCAGGGTACTGAGGGCGAACCAGCCCCAGACAGACGCCGGCACTTGCGCAGGTATCTGCTCAACGGTCAATGACATAGTCAACGACAGCAAGCCGGTGACAAATAACTGAATACAGGCAAGCAAGAGTATCGGTATCTGCTGGGCAAACCGGCTGTTCACGTTGAAATGAATCGCCAGCATAAAGGCACAGGCGGCAAACCAGATCTGGCTGTCAGATTGCTGCCAGCCGCCGGATAGTGATAACAGCGCCATGCCAGCCACCGCGACTGGCATAGAAATCCAAAATGACCGCGGCGGTTTCTGCCTGAAGAGCACCCAGGCGACAACCGGCACAAACAGCATTGACAAACTGGCAATAAATGCCCCTTCCGCTAAGGCTTCCGTATTAGACATGGCATGGATCCAGCACATCATGGCCACCCCCAGCAGCACGCCCACCATTGCAGCAAAACTGATTGTCTTGAGCGTTGTACGCCTTAATGCCGCATAACAAAACGGCAGCAGACACAGTGAAGCGAGCAGAAATCGCATGCCAATAAACAGAAAAGGCGGCAAGCCCTGCAGCGTTTCCTTAGAGAAAATCCACCCGATAGCCGCGAGCATAGTCGTCAGCACCAGAATCGCGCTTGCTTTATAGTTCGGATTCAACAGAAACGCTCCTTTTTAGTGCCACAACAGACAATTACACTCGTGCAAAAGCACGGTAACAATCATATCAACACTAAACCGCCAGGCTGGCAATGGTTTCTATGGGGATGCACGGGATTGGTTTTTTCGTGTGGACTTAAGACGAAAGAATTGAGCGTCAGGCATAAAAAATGGCCATCATGTCAGTGACGGCCATTCTTGCAAAAACTAACCCAGCCGCAGCCACACGCCCCATTACCAAAATTACAGCTTAAGTAAGTTCATGAATAAATATCAAAAGCACCACAATAAATATTGTAAAATACATATACCTGATGTTGTTTACACAAGACCTATATAATTCCAACTTATTATCATTATCCAAATTAAATATAGAACCTCCTGTTGTAAAAGCTTCAACCTGGACAATATAGTAAACTTCTAGCGCCCCTTTTTTTACACCAAGCTGGTACTGGAGCATATTGGCCAATATAACACCCCTAAAAGCGAGAACCACAGTAAAAACAAAAACTAGGATAATTAAGAAAGTTACCATACTTTTATTCCTGAACCGCCCCAAACACCGAAACCTCCGTTATTAAATTTCTTGAATAAGACCAAATAGCCAGAGTTTCCTGATTCAAATTGATACGTGCTTCTCGAAGCCATTTCAGCTACAAACATGATGAATAATGAAAAAATAACAAATAGATACTTTTATTCATGGCCTAAAATACATCTCGAACTAAATACGTCACGACTTATAATCACACGAAACCTTATCAAAAACAATGTCCCCAGATAAACCACCCTTGAACTTTTTGATATAAACACAATCTTGTCTATCTGATAAATAATCAGAAAAATACACGTTAGTCACAACATTGTTTATCTGACCACCACTTTCTCCTGAAAACACATAGAACAACCAGATATTCCCACTTCTATGCTGATTATATGTTACATGGCACACCACACCATAAAAACGTTTTGAAACATGAGAATAATCACAAAAATAAGCATCAACACCAGCGTTTTCACTTACCAGATCATTTATAACATTTGAGAACTTAAAGTACTCATGAGTAACTCTCGAAATTTTATCCTGATTTCCATTTTTAATACCTTCCATTAAAGAATTAATGGTATTTAAAGCCGACTCACCACCTGAAGCTTTAACTTGAAATGTTAAAAAAATCAAGAAACCAAAAACTAACCTCATCGCGCAACTTACCTTAAGCATTAAAACCAATGAATACTACCACTAGCCACTTAATATAAACCAACCATGTAAAACTTAACCCCTTATATTTACTTACCTTTATAGAATGGAAAAAACAACATCACAGCCACAGAATAAATAATAACCATCACCACAGAGTTAAAAAAACCACCAACAATGGCACTTCCAGCACAAATAATCAATAGCTTTGAAAAGCTAATAACTCTCTCTTCATCTTTTGCTTAAAAGAAAAAATCAATCATTAAAAATACAAGAATCACGACAAAGAATATTAATAGCTCATTAAAGCCTTCATTAAAAAGCATGGAAGACACAAATCCACTTGCAATATAGCACATAGTAATTAATCCTGATGTGTTAATCACTTTCATCTCATTCATATTTTCATCGCCTTCCATTTATAGCAGATTTCTGTGCAAACCAAATTAAACCCTTTAAATTATTGATAAATTATCATCGTGATTAACCATTGGCATCCAAGATTGTTAAGCGATTTATGTTCATAATCAATATTTCTGTGATCATTTTGACTATTCATCTTTGAATAGGTGGATTTGCTGGGCTTACCGGAATGTTTAGCATTTCTGCATTTTCCGAAAGGAATAAAAACAGAAGAATTGAAATAGAAAAAGCAACAAACCACTGAAATATCAACATCCAATTAATACTTTTATTCATCCAGATTTCTTTCATCACATTACAAAACCGATTCAAAGCAAATAAAGTTACCAGCATCAACGCTACAACTAATAACATACCAATTGAATTTTCCATTCATTCACCTGAAAATAACACATTACAATTATCGGGTTTAGCCTTTATTAATTTCGCATTACCATGTTCTCACATACTTCTGCTAAAACTCTATACTAAAGGCACTTATATTAATTTACTAAACCAATTTATTGAACACCCCGCAAAACTACCGGCCACTCACAAGAGGCGCCCAGTTTTCAGCCCAGGTGTGATTTGTGCTTTCCCCCATAGATGCCAAAGATGCAGTCATAAATTCAATAAACACTCTGACTTTGGCGGGTAAATATTCGCGCTTAGGGTAGATGGCAAACACACCATTATCAGGTTGTGGCGGTCTGAAATAAGGATACAGGGATACTAAGGTGCCGTTGTTCAAGCCCTGTTTTGCAAGAAAGTGAGGTAATTGAGCAAAGCCCAGACCATCGGCACACATACAGGCCATTGCTTCGCCATCATCAGTGACATGCGTTCGTTCTAATTCATAAGGAACATATTCACCCTGCTCATTCGGCAAAAAGATGGGCTGTAGCTGTCGTGTCTCTTTGATACGAAAACCAATCCAGCTGTGCTGGTGAAAGTCATCGGCACATTGGGGTGTACCCTGGGCCGCTAAATAGTGTGGTGAGGCACAAACAAGAAAGTCCATTGGGCTCAGGCGCCGGGCCACCAGGCGACTGTCCTTTACGTAACCCGTACGCAGCGCGACATCAATATCGTTCTCAATGATATCGGCGTGTAAATCATTGATTTCCAGATCTAGCTTGATGGCTGGGTAACGCTGACAGAATGCCTGCAGCAAGGGGCGAAGATAGAGATGGCCGTAACAGACGGCCGAACTGATGCGCAGAGTACCGCTGGGCGAATCATTCAAATGCTTGAGCTCATATTCGCAGACGGTGAGATCCTGAATCATCTTGCGCACTGTATCGGCATAGCGCTGACCCGCAGCGGTGATACGCAATTGTCGGGTAGAGCGCTGAAAAAGTGTCAGTCCTAACTGCGCTTCCAGTCGGCTGATTGCCTTGCTGACCGTGGACGGATCTGTGTTACAGCTTCGTGCTGCTGCCGCAAAGCTCTCACCATCACACGTGGCTAAAAATATTTCTAATGACCTGAGTTTATCCATTCACTGAGCATCAAGATTTTATTCGTTGGCTGACTATAACAATAAAGACTCATGAATAGTATTCACGACTCAAAGGGATTTCGGCCTATTTTTCTTCCCTTTGCTGAATCTTAATATTCAGGCTCCAACAACAAATCCTGTTACTTCAATGAGGCATTATGTTCAGAAAAGTATCCGCCAATCATCCGCTGGTTTATTTTTTCCTGGCATTTATCACTATGGCCGGACTTTCCTATATTAATTTTCTGCCGGGTATGGTTAATGCACTCGCAGGCAGTATTGGTTTTAGTGATGCGCAGGCCGGACAGCTTGTTGCGCTCAATGGCTACGGTGGCCTTTTGGGCAGCACTGTAGCTATTTTTCTGGTGCGCCGAATGCCTTGGCAGTCTGCCATGTATACGTTTTTAGCCCTGCTAGCTGTCGTTGATATAGGGACTTTATGGATTGAAACCTACAGTGTCATGCTCGGCTGGCGCTTTTTAGCCGGGCTTTTCGGTGGGCTTTGTGTCGGTATCGGCTTTTCTGTACTGGCCAGGTTAAACAATGCGGATCGTGCTTTTGGCACCTTGTTACTCATACAGTTCAGCCTGGGCGCTGTGGTAATTTACCTGCTGCCGGCACTTGAAACGCTGCTGAGCGCTTATGCGGTATTTTATGTCATGGCAGGCTTTGCATTATTGAGCCTGATTATGATGCTGTTTCTGCCTTCTCTTGCCAGTGAGCGCAAGCCAGTCAAACAATCGGTGTTGTTGACCGAGCTAAATGGCAATGCAGTGTTACTGATGCTGGCCATCACCGCCTATCAGCTTGCCGCCAGCGCTATCTGGACTTATGTCGGGCGCATCGGCCTCGGTGCGGGCATTAGCACGGATAATGTCAGTCTGTATATTGCAATAACCGGATTGCTGGGGTTATTGGGGGCAATGTTACCTGTGATAAGCGGCAACCGTTTTGGTCGTTTATCCTGGGTTCTCGCTGGTGTTGCTCTGTCGAGCATTTCTGCGCTCTTGCTCAGCGCCTCGCCGCTCACCCCGCTGCTTTATGTCACTTCAATGACGCTGCTGTTTTTTTCCTGGCCTGCCGTTCAGTCTTATTTGTTAGCGGTAACGGCTGACATGGACAGCACAGGGCGTCTTTCAGCGCTGGCGGCTGTTGTTTCTTCCGTCGGTTTAGCGACAGGCCCGCTGCTCGCTTCCGGCTTATTAGATAACGGTAACTTTTCGGTCATGCTCTATACCTGCGCCCTGGTCTTTTTCTCGTGTCTCTTTCTGTTATTCAAGCCTGTTCAGGCACAGGAAAGAACAAAAACCGGTGTGCTGCCACCTCACTATCAGCCAAACACTAAGGACCCAATATGATTCGCTATCTGTTCAGCAAGATGCTTCTGGCATTCAAAAACCGTTACGATTACGACATTCGTTATCAGCAGGATATTCTGAAAACCGATCTTGGGGCTTTCCTGAAGTTTATGGGATTCCAGACCATGTCTTCCCATTCGGGTAATTTACCCGCAGGGCCGCTGTATGCCGCCAGAATACGCGCCATTCTCTGGGACGATTGCGGCCCATGCACCCAATTGGCGGTGAATATGGCTCTGGAGGCAAAAATAAGCCCGGATATTGTACAAGCCATTATCAATAAAGATTTAAACAATCTGCCTGATGATATTGCCCTGGTGGTGAAATTTACTGAATCTGTATTGGCTCATCACCCTGAAGCGGATGATTATCGTGAGAAAATACTGGCTTTGTGGGGCCCCAAAGGGCTGATTACAATTGGTTTTGCCATCAGTGCTTATCGGGTTTATCCGGCCCTGAAATACACTTTGGGCTATGGGAAAACCTGTCAGCGAATTCAGATCAACGCACCATACATCACACCTGAGCGGGGCGCTGCATTAACCGGGGAGGCTGAGAATGCTGAATAAATGGAGCATCAGAATAGCTGTGCTGCTCGGATTGGCAGCATTGGGTAACGGTGTGTTTATGACGCTCGCCCCTGAGCCCTGGTATTGGATGGTGCCGGGCGTGCCAGACCGGGGACCGTTCAATCAGCACTTTCTGCGTGATATCGGCATGAATTACAGCCTGATCGGTGCCGCTTTTATTTGGGGAGCGATTGACACCAGACATAGCTTGACGCTTTGGTTGATGCCAACTGCCTGGTTAACCGGCCATGCCATTTTCCATGTGTGGGAAGTGCTAGTTGGCATCTGCGGGCCTGAATTTCTGATCATTGATTTTGGCGGCGTTACACTGCCCGCATTGCTGGCGCTGTGGCTGATTGTGGCCAAGTATAAGGAACAGGCGCATGAATAGTACAAAGCGTGTTTTTCTATTACTTAGTCTGAGTATCGCCTTGGGGGCAACATTAGCTATCGTAGCCCTCGGACTCAACGCACAGCAATCCAAGACACAACAAGCCATTGAGTGGCTGGACAACCCGCGCAGTCTGGCAAGTTTTAGCCTTGAATCTGAGGTCGGTGAGTTTACTAACCAGTCATTAATGGGGCATTGGACCATTGTATTATTTGGCTTTCTCCATTGCCCTGACATCTGCCCAACCAGTCTGGCACAGCTATCAAGACTCTCTGCCGCCCTGACAGAAAACCCTGGCGAACATGATGTTAGTTTTGTGTTTGTGTCTGTTGATCCCGGACGGGATTCAGTTGTCGAACTCAGCCAATATTTGCAGTACTTTAATGCTTCAATTCACGGTGTAACAGGTAGTGAGCCGCAGTTAACGCGCTTTGCCAACAGTCTTGGCATCCGTTTTGAAGTCTCAGCAAACAAGGAAGACTACAGCGTTGCACATTCCGTAACATTTTCCATTATCGACCCTGAAGGCGTTTTCCGCGGGCGGTTTAGCCCGGACTTCGATATGCCCAGCTTAGTGCGGGACTTTACAACCAAACTGAATTGAATTTAACCAACCCGAACAGAGTGACTGACACATTGATGCTACAGGTACTGCATAAACCTCAAATAATCAGTATCAGCGGTCAGTACATATGGCTTTGGCAGGGCGAATTTATACAGTTTCAGATTCAATAATCGCCTTGCCGCTCTTGGGTTTATGAAAATAAAACCCTTGTATCAGATCAACTCCGGCTTCTTTAACCCGTTCCGCCTGAGCATAGTCTTCAATGCCTTCAGCAACCACAGTGATGCCTTTCTCGTTGCACATGCTGACCAGAAATTTCACATAGGCTCGGACTGCGCTGTTCGCTTCCATTTTTTTAATAATGGCTCTGTCCAGTTTAAGCTGGGTGAACGGGATGGAGAAAAAGGTGTTGAAAGAGGTATATCCGGAACCAAAATCATCCAGGGAAATGGTGAATCCTGCCTCATCCAGTGCCAGCAGCTGCTGTACGGCAAAAGGATTCGATTCAAGAATGACAGACTCTGTCATCTCTATCGTCAGATTTTCTGGTTGTAGCTGATAGTGGCGCACAATAGCGAGAAAATGGGCAACAAAGTCAGGCTGCATCAGCTGAATAACCGATACATTCACCGACGCCTTAATGACGCGGGAATGGGCCTCTCTGTATTGATTTAAAAATTCACATGCCAGCACAAGTACATGGTAGCCCAGTTCGACAATATCCCCGTTTTCTTCCGCAACACTGATAAATTCAGTAGGCATGATCTCGCCATACCGAACACTGTTCCAGCGAACCAAAGATTCCACACTCACTGTTTTTCCTGTTGCAGCACAGACAATGGGCTGAAACAACAAATATAATTCTTTGTCTGTAATTGCTTTTTTTAATCCGGTTTCCAAAAAGAGATGGCGTTCAATCGATCGCTTCTCTTCATCCGCATAAAAAGAAATACAGTCGTCTTTTTCTGAACCGTGCCGCATGATTAACGTTGATTTATATAACAGCGATTCAGCATCTTCACTAAGGCAGTTATCTTCTTTCAACAAATAAACACCCACATTCAGTGACTGTAATGTCGACTGATGAAAAGAGCGAAAGCGTTGTTCAAAGTCAGTAAGCACTGAGGCAATTTGTTGTTTCAATACGCTCTCAGAGTAAACACCCTTCTGTAACACTACAAATTCATCTGGCTGTGTTTTGTATACGTTTTTCGAGCCAAAGGCTTCTTTCAGACACTCAGCACAAAGCAATATGATACTGTTGCCCGCTTGGTAGCCAAATACATCCATTATTTGGTTTATTTTATTTAACCCAAATGTCATTATCGCCGCATGACTTTTGGCTTCCAGCAACTCTGTCAGGGTTTCAATTAATTTACGTCTGTTATTAAACCCAGTCAGTGAATCACAATAAGCCAGCTGATACAGCTTGTCCTCATATTGCTTTTTTTCTGTGATATCTTTATGCGCGCCGACCATATACAGAAGATTACCGCTGTCATCAGCATGAATAACACCGACCGCTTCAATCCAGTGGTACTCACCCTGCCGGTTGCGCACACGGTACTGACTGATAAAACGGGTTATTTTCTCTGTAACCTGAGTGCTAATATTTTCAATAAACTGGCTTTTATCATCAGGATGCATAATGGCTATCCACTCATCCAATGGTGAGCCGTGTAATGACACATCGAAGTTTTCATAAAAGTGTGTGTTATAGAAATTCACCATATTATCTGGTGTCATTTCCCACAAACCTTCACTACCAGCATCAAATATTTCCAACAACCTATGCTGATTATTAACAACTTTATTGTCGATAATGTCAGATTTCACGTTAAGCCCAGTTGAGTACCAGTAAAAAATGAAGCGCGTAATATACCATACAAGGATAAACGATTAACATATCAACAATAGTGAATAATTACTCTATGAAGAAAAACAGCTTAACCCACTAGCTTTAATTTGAAATTAAGATAAATCAACTAAAATATATAGGAAAATCAGTATCAATAAGAAAGATTATAGCTACACTAGCTACTGTATATTCTTAGTCATGCTTCAATAAGTATTCAGAGCATATTCCATTATGCTCTGAGGTAACATTGCCCTGTTCTGGCGACGTTCAATCGGGACTGATTTCTAACTCGAGCAATTTTTGTCCTACCATAGGTCGATAGAAGTAATAGCCTTGCATTAAATCAACTCCGGCTTCTCTGACTAATTCGGCATGAGCAAGATCTTCTATGCCTTCTGCGACGACAGAAATTCCTTTTTCACGACACATAACAACCAGAAATTTGACATAAGAGTATACGGATGAATCATCAGCCATTTTTTTGACGATGCATCTGTCGAGTTTGAGCTGAGAAAAAGGAATAGAAAAGAAGGTGTTGAAGGAGGAATACCCGGAGCCGAAATCATCCAGTGAAATTGAAAACCCTAACTCATTCAGAATCAGCAACTGCTCAACAGCAAATACATTGGTTTCTAATACGGCCGATTCGGTCACTTCCACTGACAGATAACTCGGGGATAGCTGATACTGATTGACAATTGCCAGAAATTTACGAACAAAATCTGCCTGCATCAGTTGGATAACAGAAATATTCACAGATACTTTAAAATCATGCTGGTGCTGTCGGCGGTACTCCGCAATATATGAGCACGCCAAATCCAACACATGATATCCCAATGGAATAATGTCCTGATTGGCTTCCGCAATCCCAATAAATTCTCCCGGATTAATTTCGCCATAACTGGCGCTGTGCCAACGCAGCAATGACTCGACACTCTTGATCTTCCCGGTCGTTGCGCACACTATCGGTTGGAACATTAAATAAAATTCATCATCCTGAATAGATTTCTCTATGCCGGTTTCCAGAAAAAGATGCCGCTCAATGGCTCGCTGCTCATCGTCTGCATAAAACGCAATGCGTGAATCGTGCTCTTTGCCGTGGCGCATAACCAGCATAGATTTATATAAAATAGATTCTTCATCTTCAGCCGCTGCAGAACCACCGGGTAATTGATAAACCCCGGCATTTAACTTTTGAATTGTGGTGTCGTGAACGGCACGGAATCGCTGATCAAACAGTGTGATCGCTTTATTGATAGTGCAACATAGCGTTGATTTTTCAGGGCAGTCTTTGAGCATGACAACAAATTCATCGGAATACGAACGGAAGATCAGATCGGTGTCAGTAAAGACTTCAGTAATCGCCTCAGAACACAGCTTTATCAACTGATTACCAGCCTCAAAACCAAAAACTTCGACAAACTGACTAAACTTCGTCAGCCCAAAAGTAATGATAATGCCCGGTACACCATCCGCCTGAATGACGTTAAGTTGCTCAACCAATTGCCGACGATTCCACAAACCGGTCAGTGAATCCCGGTAAGCTAATTGGAATAATTTTTCATCATGCAATTTTTTTTCAGTGATATCTTTATGTGAACCAACCAGATATTGCAGTTCGCCATGCTCGTCGGTATTCAGTACACCCACAGCTTCAATCCAGCGATAATCATTCTGCCGATTCCGAATCCGGTATTGGCTGGTAAAATAGCTGATCTTCTCCGTCACCTGTCGATTCACATTATTTTGGAATTGTTCAACATCATCAGGATGCACAATGGCAATCCACTCATGAATTGGAGAACCATTCAAGTTCACGTCAAAATTTTCATAAAAACGCGTATTATAAAATTTCACCACATTCCCTGGCGTCATCTCCCACAGGCCTTCACTGCCCGCATCAAAGACTTCTAACAACCGATTCCGGTTTACAGCTAAATTGATGTTGATAATGCCTGATTTCACGCCTTGCCCAACTCACTAACCAGATCGAAAAATGAGCGCGCAATATACCATATTAGGATATGCTAAATCACACCCATAAAGCGGATATGTGTTTCAGCTACCAACATCGAGAAAAAACTCCGCGTAAAACCAACTTTGTTATATAAGTCAAAGTAATACTGCTGTTAACTCTCAATTTACCAGAAGGTATGACTTATCTCACATTTACAGTAATGAGAAGCCGTACCTGGTTCACAGAAACTGTTCACTTTTATTTACATCCCGAATTCATTCGGCTTTGCAGGCCAATGATTGTCTTCAAAATACTGTGCCAGGTGATCGATCAGTCCCCGCACCGCCGGCAATAGATATTCTCTTGCGGGATAAAGTGCATATACCGACATTGATTTGGGTACCCAGTCCGCTAATACCACGGCTAACCTGCCCGCTTGAATATCTTCACTAACCAGATACGTGGGTTGCACTGCAATTCCCGCTCCTTCTATCGCCGCGGCTTTCAATACGGTCGCCTCGTTTGAAATGAATCGGCACGTCACTTCTACCGACTCAGTAACGTTATTTTTCGTCAGGTGCCACACATGTTGCTCGAAACTACGATTACCAAGGCATTGATGATGACTGAGATCCGCCGGTACCTGTATATCAGACGACCGCTTAAGATAGGAAGGTGACGCCACGATCACAGAATCGCAACCTGCTATCGGCTTTCCGATTAATGACGGATCCGGCGCCATAGCAATACGAATGGCTAAATCGAATCTTTCTGCAATCAAATCTGTTACCTGATCGCGGACATCTATTTCAACAGAAACCTCAGGGTTGAGCGCTAAAAATGGCTGTATTGCCTTAGCAAGCTGCGCATGAGCGAAAGACATACTGGTCGTCAATCTGACATGACCGGTGAGCCGGTCTGCAGGCTGCAATGTCACCGCAATATGCTCGGCCTGCTCAACCCAAAGCTTGATTTCTTTCAGGCACTGCTGGCCTGCAGTTGTTAATGCCACTTTGCGGGTTGTGCGCTGTAACAGCCGGGCTTTCATCCACTCTTCCATGGTGGCGATATAGCGGGTCACCATAGAGCGGGACATCTCCAGCCGATCTGCTGTCGTGGTGAAACTTTCGGTCGTTGCGACATCAATAAACACTTTTGCTGCCGTGAGTCTGTCCATCTATTTGTCCGATTTAAGAAACAATGTTGTTGATAATTGATTCTATATCCAATCAAATAAAATCACTATGATGCATGCCATTCCCAATGACATTCGCTGGAGCGAACACATGAAAAAGACATTCTTAATGGCAGCCTCCCTTGTAGCACTTTCTACCGCCACTCTGGCCGAAGCGGCGCCGCTTTCAACTCAGGTGTATAACGCCGATGGCAACAGCTTCCATGTTAATGCCACCCTGGTCTATGGCGAGTATGACGCCATGCTGGTCGATACCGGTTTTACCCGTGCCGATGCCATGCGTATCGCCGCTATGGTGCTGGACAGTGGCAAAACACTGAAAACCATTTTCATCAGCCAGGCCGATCCGGATTACTACTTTGGCGCACAAGTGCTGAAAGAACAGTTTCCTGAAGCACGCCTGATCACCACGCCTGCAGTCCGTGCGGTAATTAAAGAGAAAATGGCGGGCAAACTGGCATTCTGGACACCCAAAATGGGTGACAACGCACCAGTGAAAACTTTGCTTCCTGACGCGTATGCACAGACCACTTTAACAGTTGACGGTGAGACGATTGAAATCCGTGACACCAGTAGCGAGCTGGCGCACCGCCCTTACCTGTGGATCCCGTCCAGTAAAACCGTGCTGGGCAATGTTGCCGTATACGGTAATGTTCACCTGTGGATGGCCGACGCACAGACACCTGCTGAACAAACCGCCTGGGCACAGCAGTTGGAAGCCATGCAGGCACTGAAGCCGCAAACTGTCATTCCGGGCCACATGAAAGCGGGCACGCCAATGACGGCTGAAAACATCACGTTTGCCCTGAACTACCTGAAGGCATTTCAGCAAACCGTGAAATCCAGTGACAACAGCCAGCAAGTCATCAACACCATGGAGACACGCTACCCGGATGCTGGCCTGCCGATGGCGCTGAGCATAGGTGCAAAAGTCCACATGGGAGAGATGAAATGGTAAATACTGGCGTGACGGTCCATTACTTTTACGACCCACTTTGCGGCTGGTGCTTCGGCGCCTGCCCGCTGATTGAACACCTGGCTGAGCGCGATGATATTGAGCTTATACTGCATCCCGGAGGCTTGTTTGACAGCAGAGCACTCGACAAAGCGAGCCGCCAGCACTTTCTCGACAGTGATCAGCGTATCCACGCCCTGAGTGGCGTCATCTTTGGCGATGCCTATCAGACAAAGATGCGACATGCAGACACTGTGGTTCTTGATTCCATCGTGCCGGTACGTGCCATTCTGGCAGCCGGGCAATGCGGGAAATCGGCGTTAGAGATGCTCAAACGGATCCAGCTTGCCCATTATCAGCAAGGCAAGACGGTGCATGATGAAAAAGTATTAACCGGGCTGGCAGCCGAGATGGGCATTCCGGCTGAGATCTGGCGTCAAGCGCTCATCACGGCGGATGAGGGTTCCGTTATTGCCCGCACAGCCAACCTGATGAGGCAACATCAGCTGAGCGGCTATCCGTCAATGACGGTTGAGCAGGACGGGCAATTGAAACATATCCCGCTACAGGCCTATTTCGGCAAGCCAGCAGAATGGGCGGCCTACTGGGCTTCGCTGTCCGGCTAACAAGATGACGACTTTTCGAAGGTACAAAAAAGCCAGCTGAAATGCTGGCTTTTGTCTGTTTTGCACAACCAGGCTGAATAGTTCAGCGTGGTGAAATATGGAGGCGCGTCCCGGAGTCGAACCGAGGTCCACGGATTTGCAATCCGCTGCATAGCCACTCTGCCAACGCGCCATTTTGTGATACCGCTTCATTGACTGCGGTGCGGGTGCTAATTTACTGATTTTAAAATTTGAGTCAAACACTAATTGATGTTTTGGGTTTAATTGTTCAAATTTTCTCTCAAGCAGTTAAAAACTGCACCAAAGTGTTGATGGCACCGATAAAACAAAGGCCGGTCAGTAACCGGCCTTCTATTTTTCGTTTGGGCAGAATCTTAACTAACCGACCACTGCGACAACGAGCGTTTGAAGTCTTCATAGCCGAATTCATTCAGCTTTTGTACTTCGCCATTCGCACGCTGGCAGTAAATCGACGGCATTTTCAGGCCGTTGAACCAGTTCAGTTTCACCATGGTGTAACCGGCACTGTCCAGGATGTGCAGACGCTGACCAATTTTCAGCGGCTGATCAAACTGAGTGACACAGAACTGATCGCCGGCCAGACATGAGCAACTGCCAATCACGTAACGGTGATCACCACTCTCACTTGCGCCACGGATCGAAGCAGGTTCGTTATAGATTAAGGTATCCAGACGGTGCGCTTCTGTCGCGCTGTCGACGATGGCTGTTTTGAGCTCATTTTCTACAATATCAACCACAGTCACTACCAAGTCTGTGGTTTGAGTAATGATGGCTTCGCCCGGCTCCAGATACAGCTGAACACCGTGTTTTTCAGAAAACGCTTTCAGCGCTGCTGCCAGTTTCTCGACATCGTAGCCCGGCCAGGTGAAGAAGACGCCGCCACCCAGACTCACCCATTTCAACTGATCCAGATATGCGCCGAACTGCTCAGAAATATCATCCAGCAAACGAATAAAGGCATCCACATCTTTGTTTTCACAATTCATGTGGAACATCACACCATCGATACTGCTAAATACTTCCGGGTTGATGTGATTAACCTGTACGCCCAGACGAGAAAACTGACGTGCCGGGTCGGCCAGATCCTGACCTGCATAGCTGACACCAGGGTTCAGGCGCAGGCCCAGTTCAGCCTTACCTTCCACCAGATGACGGTGCGCTGCCAGCTGATTTTGCGAGTTAAAAATCATTTTATCGCAGATATCCGCGACCTCTTTGACGTCATCTTCGCTGTAACCCACGCTGTAGGCATGCGTTTCACCACCGAAGGTGTCATAACCCAGCTTCACTTCAAACGGGCCACTGCTGGTGGTGCCGTCCAGGTACGGTTTGATGATGTCAAACACACCCCAGGTAGAGAAACACTTCAGGGCCAGAACCAGTTTAACGCCGGACAGTTCTTTCAGTTTCTTGGCAATTTCAAGATTGCGGATCAGTTTGCTCTCATCAATCATGAAATACGGGGTTTTTAATTCAGGATGCTGCATATTCTAAGCTTCTATCTAAAGAAGCCGGTGTCGTTTCCAACGCCGGCTTGAATATGGTTAACTCAACAGTCGGTGACTTACTTGAGAATATTAATCAGTGGCTGGCGAGGTTCCAGCTCCTGAACATGCCAGTCCAGGCCAATTTTCGGCATAGTTGCCAGGAATGGGTCCGGATCCAGCTGCTCCATATTGAACACACCGGCATCTGCCCATTTCCCGCCAAAGTACTGCAATGCTGCAGTAATCGCAGGTACACCTGTGGTGTAGGCAATCGCCTGATGCTCAACATCTTTGTAAGCCACTTCATGATCAGCGTTGTTGTAGATGAACACGCTGCGAGGCTCGCCACCTTTGGTGCCCTGCACCCAGGTACCGATACAGGTTTTACCTGTGTAACCCGGTGCCAGCGTGGTTGGATCCGGCAGCAAAGCTTTCAGCACTTTCAGCGGCTCAACAACCGTACCGTCACCCAGTGTGACAGGTTCAGGACTCAGCAAACCGATATCGCGCATGCAGTTGAAATAGTTCAGGTAACTGTCACCGAAGCCCATCCAGAATTCGATACGTTTCGCCGGGATGAATTCTTTCATTGAACGCACTTCGTCGTGCGCCATGGAATACACTTTTTGCGAGCCGACCAGAGGGAAATCGAATTCCATCATGCGGGTGTGACAGCCAACCTGCTTCCACTCGCCGTCTTCCCAGTAGAAAGAGTCGCCCTGAATTTCCAGCATATTGGTTTCAGGATCGAAGTTGGTCGC
Organism: Photobacterium sp. WH77; assembly: GCF_022014395.1. Classification (NCBI taxonomy): domain Bacteria; kingdom Pseudomonadati; phylum Pseudomonadota; class Gammaproteobacteria; order Vibrionales; family Vibrionaceae; genus Photobacterium; species Photobacterium sp. WH77. The sequence continues at coordinate 243,723 of NZ_JAKLTE010000004.1, forward strand.
AAATTTCTTACCGTGATCGCCAGCATTGACGTCCATCACGTCGATAGAATCGATCTCATCGAACAGATGCTTCACTGCATAGGCAGCAAAAACGCTGACTACGCCCGGATCGAATCCGGCACCCAAAATACCTGTGATACCCGCTTCTGCAAATTTGTCACGGAAAGCCCACTGAGGGTCATAGGCTTCTGGCACTTGCTGGCCTTCGCTACAAAGGTCAACCGCCACTGATGTATCCAGATAGGACACTTTCGCCTGATAACAGGCTTCCATGATTGCAACGTTAACCCAAGGAGGACCAGCGTTAATAACAAGATCTGGCTGAACCTCTTTGATCAGTGCCACCAGGGCATCGACATCGTCAGCATCCACGGCACGAGCCTCAAGCTTCTTGCCTGGATCTTTCATATTGTTGCGACCCTTGATGGATTCAATGATCTGTTCGCACTTGTTCACAGTACGCGAAGCGATAGTAATATCACCTAACACATCATTGTTTTGAGCAGCTTTATGGGCAATAACCCAGCCAACACCCCCAGCACCGATTTGTAAAATTGCCATTTAATTCATTCCGTCTTCTTCAGATAAAACATTGGCTTGCTCCAGCCCCACTGGAGCAAGCCACGTCATTCAGTCAACCAGTGAACAAGCAAGCTGGTTAACTTCATTTAGCAGGTTCTCAAAATCTGCCATGGTCAGACATGGGTTGAGAATCGTAAGCTTGAGGGCAATTTTGCCATCAACTACGGTTTCACCCAATACTGCAACACCTTTCACCAGGGCCTCAAAACGCAATTTTTTGTTCAATTGGTCAAGATCAGCCTCTGTATTTCCGACATAGCGGAACAGTACTGTCGACAGTGCAGGATCAGCCAGTAGTTCAAACTCTTCTGACTGGTTGATCATGTCTGCAACCTGTTGTGTCTGACCCAGCAGGTGATCATACATAGCACCCAGTGAATGTGTGCCAACAGCTTGCATTGTCATCAGTACTTTCAGTGCATCAAAACGCTTAGTTGTCGCGATAGACTTATCAACCAGGTTAGGAACAATATCGTCTTCGCGGTTCAGGTAATCTGCATGGTGCAGCAGATACTTGAAATTACTCTTGTCTTTGATGATCACCGCACCACAGCTGATTGGTTGATAAAACAGCTTGTGGAAGTCCACGCTGATCGAATCCGCACGCTCTATGCCATGCAGACGCGTTTTGTGACGGCTGAGGATCAGCGCACCACCGTAAGCACCGTCTACATGCAACCACATCTTGTTCTGAGCGGCGATATCTGCCAGACCATCCAGATCATCAATCGCACCGTGGTCTGTTGTACCCGCTGTACCCACTACCGCAAACGGCAGCAAACCATCACGCTTGAGTTCATCAATACGCGTAACCAGCGATGCCAGTTTGATGGTGCCGTCCGGATGCGTATCCACGGTTTCTACCGCATGCTCACCCAGGCCCATCAGCGAAGCGGACTTCTGTACGGTGAAGTGCGATTTCTTCGAGCACAGAATGCGCATCTTGCCAGCATACTCAGGCAGACCTTGCTTCTGAATGTTATGGCCCGACTGGATATCTGCAAACCGGTCACGTGCCAGCAACAGACCCATCAGGTTGCTCTGTGTACCACCACTGGTGAATACACCATCAGCTTGCTTGTCGTAACCATAGACACCGCACAGCCAGTCGACCACTTTCTGCTCAACAAAGGTGGCAGCCGTTGACTGATCCCATGAATCCATAGACTGATTCAGAGCCGCAATGAATGCTTCAGCCGCTACAGCCGGTACCAGTGGTGGCGTGTGCAGGTGCGCAATGCAGTTAGGATGCTGAACAATGATTGAGTTTTTGGCAATCAACTCGCCAGCCTGGTCAATCACAGCATCCAACGGCAGTTGCTGATCATTCAATTCAATATTGTTGATCAGGTTTTTCAGCACCTGTGGCTCCATACCTGAGTACGGCGCAGTGGTACTTTCAAATACTTGTTTCAGTACTTTGGTTGTCTGGTTCAGCGCAGCTTCGAACTGATCAGCACCACCTTCACCGGTTTGGATGAAGAATGAGCGCCATTTGTCGGCATCGCTGGCCGCTGACTTTTCAACCACTTTCGCTGGACCGGCAGTAGCGATAATCGCTTTGCTCAGTGCATCCAGCGCAAAATCAATTTGCTCCAGGCTGATGATCAAAGGTGGCAGGAAGCGCAGTACAGAACCCTGACGACCGCCTTTTTCGATGATCAAACCGCGCTCCAGCGCAGCACGCTGAATTTGCATTGTCAGTTGAGGATCCGCTTCCGGCTCGCCGAATTTGTTTTTCTTGCCGCCTTTGACGATCTCAACACCCAGCATCAGGCCTTTGCCACGCACTTCGCCGATGCAGTCAACGTAAGTAGCAATGCGCTCCAGACCTTCGCGCAGGTACTGACCCGCCACGCGGGCATGCTCAACCAGGTTGTCACGACGGATAATTTCCAGTGCTTTCGCACCAGTTGCCATCGCCAGCTGATTGCCGCGGAAAGTGCCTGTGTGTTCACCCGGACGCCAAGTGTCAACCGACTTGTCGAAAATCAGCACAGACATAGGCAAACCGCCACCCACAGCTTTAGACAAGCACAGGATATCTGGGGTAATGCCAGATTCTTCGAACGCGAAATTGAAACCGGTTTTACCGATACCACACTGAATTTCATCAAAAATCAGCAGGATGCCGTGTTCTTTGGTAATACGGCGCAGTTCACGCAGCCAGAATGCCGGAGCAGGAATCACACCGCCCTCACCCTGTACGGGCTCAACAATGATCGCAGCCGGCTTTTGTACGCCACTCTCATCATCGTTCAGCATACGCTCGAGATAACGCAGCGTTTGTTTCGCCCCTTCATCACCGCCGATGCCAAACGGGCAGCGCAGGCTGTACGGGAACGGCATGAAGTGGACGTCAGCCATCAGACCCTGGCGGCGTGCCTTGGTGTTCAGGTTGCCCATCATGGCCATAGTACCGTTGGTCATACCGTGGTACGCGCCATGGAAGGCCATCATCACGTTACGGCCAGTGGTTTGCTTGGCCAGCTTGATAGCCGCTTCTACAGCGTCTGCTCCAGACGGACCGCAGAATTGAATGCGAGCATTGGCAGCAAACTCATCCGGCAGGAAGTTCATCACTTCACGGATAAATTTATCTTTTACTGGTGTCGTCATGTCCAGCGTCTGATACGGGATACCCGCATTCAGCTGGTCAATGATTGCTTGGTTAATCTCAGGATGGTTGTAACCCAGGGCCAGAGTACCTGCGCCTGCCAGGCAGTCCAGAAAGACCTGGCCACGACTGTCTTCAACCAATACACCTGTCGCTTTCATAATCGCCAGCGGCAAACGACGCGGATAAGAGCGAACTTCGGACTCATAATGCTCCTGACTGAGCAGCAACTCATCTGGGGTCAGGTCATACAGGTCATGAACTACAGGAACATTGGACGCATGCTTGACATCGTCAAAATCAAACACATTACTCATTGGTTTTTAATCCAAAATAGTGAAGCCCACCAAAGGTGGTACTTTTGAGTATAAAAGACATTGATAAGTCAGTAACTTATCGGTAAAGCGCACTCAGCACACAACTAACAACCCCAGCGATAAACATCACTGTAGTTTGATAGATAGTCAGCTGAAGACATGGTGATCGGACGATCAAGGCTCAGTAATAATACTGCAATTGGGTAAGACAAAGCTGATTTGGGTTAGAGACGTTAAAGTATTCACAGTTGGGTTCCCTCAATGATGCCCTTGCTTCATTACGCAAGATTGCACTATTAATGCCCTTCTACTGACAGCGCCATCGCTAGCAGTACCTACGGATCGTCAACATGCAATCAGCCTGAGTTCATGATGACGGATGTGTCTCAGATATGTTGCCCCCTGAGATTGCGCGAAAAATAACATATTGCGCTTTTCATTGCCAAGCAGAATTTGCGATTGAATAAAAAAATTCATCTACTTTGTTTCAACACACTGGTTACAAGCGAAAAAGAAAAGCGGCCAAGGCCGCTTTCTATCAATAGGTAGGTGATTGTTCTGTCACATATTGTCGGGATGGAGTAAATCACCCTTTGCAGCTTTCAGATACAGGTACATTGACCAGTAAGTCAAAATTGTTGCAATGTAGAGGGCAACAAAACCCACTGTCTCCAACAGCTCGTTGGGATGCCACATCAGCATCACCAGAGCAAACATCTGCGCGGCCGTTTTCACCTTGCCCACCCAGGAAACAGAAATACTGGAACGCTTGCCCAGTTCAGCCATCCACTCGCGCAATGCTGAAATAATGATCTCTCTGCCTATCATGGTAATCGCCGGTATGGTTACCCAAACGGAATGATAGTGTTCTGTCACCAGCACCAGCGCCGTAGCTACCATGACTTTATCGGCAACCGGGTCAATAAAAGCACCGAATCTTGACGTCTGGTTCAGTTTACGGGCCAGGTAACCGTCAAACCAATCTGTGATACCTGCTATGGTGAAGATAAGAGCGGTGGCAAACGGTGACCATTCGTAAGGTAGGTAGAAGGTAATCACGAAGAATGGAATGAGCACCAGCCTGATGAAACTCAGGATATTTGGAATTGTTAAGCGCATATTGTTCGTTCTTATGTTTAACGTATTGTGCCTGCCAACGAAAGCCTTTCCGCTGTAAACAGACCTTAAGGGTGCCGCAAAGCTAGCCGTGTTGCAATGCGTCGTATATTTTTTCGGCCAGAGATCGGCTTATGCCCGGCACTTTCTCGATTTCTTCCCTGCTTGCGCGTTTCAGTTCCTGTAATCCCCCCATGTACTTCAACAATGCCTGTCGGCGTTTCGGCCCGATACCTTCAACATCTTCCAGTGTACTTCGTTTACGGGCTTTTCCACGCTGCGCCCTGTGACCACTGATAGCATGATCATGGCTTTCATCACGAATGTGCTGAATTAAGTGCAGCGCCGGTGAATCGCCAGGCAATGAAAATTCTTCTCCGGTGACCAGCAACAAAGTTTCCAGGCCGGGTTTTCGGGTTGTGCCCTTCGCCACCCCCACCAGCAGCGGCCTTTTTGGCCAGTCACTGCACAACGGACTCACAACCTCATGGGCGCGGGAAAGTTGCCCTTTGCCCCCGTCGATAAAAATAATATCGGGGATCTTATCAGGATCAATCTGTTTACTATACCTGCGATTCAACACTTGTCCCATCGCAGCATAATCATCGCCGCCCGTGATACCGGTAATGTTAAACCGTCGATACTCAGCCTTGACCGGCCCTTCCTGATTGAAGACAACACAAGACGCTACCGTTTTCTCGCCCATCGTATGGCTGATGTCAAAGCATTCCATACGGGAAAGTGAGTCTAGTCCCAGCAATTCACGCAGTTCCGTCACACGCTGATGAACCGTCATTTTATGGTTGAGTTTGCTGGTTAATGCTGTCAGGGCATTGGTTTGCGCCAGTTTCAGGTAGCGGGCGCGATAGCCCCGGGCCTGTGAACGCAGTTCGACTTTACGACCTGCAACTTCAGTCAGCGCAGCAGACAGGGCCGCCTGTTCATCACCCAATGATTCACTGACAAGAATAGCGGAAGGAATGGTCCGCCCTTCCGCCTGATTGAAATAGAACTGACTGATGAAGCTGGTGATCACCTCATTCATATCCGTATCGGCTGGCATACGCGGAAAATAACTGCGGCTGCCCAGCACCTTGCCCTGACGGATGAAGAGGGCATGAATACACGCCATGCCTTTATCGTGAGCGATACCTATAACATCCAGATCATCGTCGCTGTCCTGGCTGACAAATTGCTGCTCCTGAATTCGGCGCAACGCCTGAATCTGATCCCGGTAACGTGCCGCCTTCTCAAACGCGAGCTGCTGACTGGCCACTTCCATTTTGTCCACCAGCGAAGTGATCACCTGACGGTCTTTGCCCTGCAAGAAAAGACGAACAAAATTGACCTGCTCAGCATACTCTTCATCGCTGACGAGCCCCTTCACACAAGGGCCAAGGCAACGGCCAATCTGATACATCAGGCAGGGACGGCTGCGATTAGCATATACCGAGTCTTCACATTGCCGGATAGGAAAGATTTTCTGAAGAAGGTGCAGACTTTGGCGGACAGCGCCTGAATCCGGATACGGGCCGAAGTATTCGCCTTTGCGTTTCTTCGCCCCCCGGTGAACCGCCAGTTTCGGATGATGCTGGCCGCTCAGAAAAATATAGGGGTAAGACTTATCATCGCGCAGCAGTACATTATATTTGGGGAGGTACTGCTTGATGTAGTTATGCTCGAGGATCAGGGCTTCTGTTTCGGTGTGCGTAACAGTGACATCGATTTTACAGATGTTGCGTACCAGCGCCCGGGTCTTCTCACTCGACACCTGAACACGGAAGTAACTCGCCAGCCGTTTTTTCAGATCTTTGGCTTTACCGACATAAATAACGTCACCAGCCTGGTCATACATCCGGTATACACCAGGCTGGTTTGTGACTGATTTCAGGAAACTTTTTGCATCGAAGGTTTCTGACACTACAAGGTCTCTGTGTCTAACATGCCATGACGAATTGCGAGGTGGGTCAGTTCGACATCACCATTGATATCCAGCTTATTGAACAAGCGATAACGGTAGCTGTTTACCGTTTTAGGGCTTAAGTTCAGCTGCTCAGAAATCTCGGTCACTTTCTGGCCTTTGGTAATCATCATCATGATTTGTAATTCACGCTCAGACAAATCCTTAAACGGGTTCTCTGAGTTGGATGCAAACTGGCTCAGCGCCATTTGTTGTGCAATTTCCGGTGAAATATAACGCTGACCACTATTGACTGTGCGAATAGCGTTGACCATTTCATCGGCACCTGCACCTTTGGTCAGGTAACCACAAGCGCCGGCTTGCATCACTTTAGTCGGGAATGGGTTTTCCGTATGGACAGTCAGCACGATAATCTTCACATCCGGATTGAAGCGAAGGATCTTTCGTGTCGCTTCCAGCCCACCAATGCCAGGCATATTCATATCCATCAGGATTATGTCGGCATGCTCGTTTCGACACCACTTTACGGCGTCCTCACCACTGATGGCTTCCCCTACCACTTTAATACCACGGACATCTTCCAGAAGACGTCGGATCCCTGTGCGAACCAGTTCGTGATCATCTACAAGGAATACATTGATCAAGCTGTATCTCCAATATGATTTGGCTCTGCACCCTGCCGGAATTGGCGGGATAACTTTTGCTGATAGTACCCAATTTTGCCTGAACTTGGAATGTTCTCACAGACTGTTTATGTGTAAAAGCACACGAATTACTCATCGTATTAAGCCACATAAACGGATGAAAACATCCTGTTTCAGCCTGTTAAGTCAAAAATATACAGGGACAGTAACCTATGAAGCAGTGCAGAATAATATTCAGTATTACCGGGCTGTTATAATCCACAAAATAAAAAAATGCTACTCCCATATTCATTCATCACATTTATACTCATGCTCTGATTTATCTATTTCAGCCTGTTTGATGACGAAGGCTTTCTTTTCACAGGCGATTAACATCCGTACCACTGCAACTGTTAAAAAACACACCGCCCGGCAAAGCCGGTACTCTGCACAGTCTAGTCCCTCATTACAGCTCTGCCTTCACTTCAGTTTAGTTCAGCCCGGTGGTTGGATACGGCTTGCTACCGTAAAAAAGCTTGTCAGATCACAGAGTCTCTATATTAAAGCCCAATTGGCAGAAAATCATTCTATTTCCATATATATCAATAAGTTAATATCGACAACCACAAACAATCTCACACCTATCACTCAGCACATTCCACCAATAAATACTAAAATTTACAGATGAAGATTCCGTTTAATTGGTGACAGTGATATCAAAACCATGACTTGTTACCTATATCACAACATTTAGAAACAAATTTGACACAGAGGGTATGCCACAACAGCACAAAAATGAAGCAACATATTGATTAAAAAGAGTTAACTGTATTTTTTCACTCAAGCTGGTCTGTCACACAGCGTTAACACAAAAGTTGACTACTGGGTCAAGTATATCCAGAATTGACTTATAGGTCAGATCATGAGCCTGTGAGGAGGTCACTTGATTACTTTTTTGTTAAACCAGGACATTCGGGAAGAAGAGCATGTTTCCCCGAATATGACGGTACTGAACTACCTGCGTACCCATGTAAAGAAAACAGGCACCAAGGAAGGTTGTGGCTCTGGTGACTGCGGTGCCTGCACTGTAGTGCTGGGTGAACTTGTCGACGGAAAACTGCAATACCGCTCAGTCAACTCTTGCCTGACGTTTGTATCTTCTCTGCATGGCAAGCAGCTGATTACGGTTGAAGATCTGCAGAATGCCAACAAGCAGCTCCACCCTGTTCAGCAAGCCATGGTCGAATACCACGGTTCACAATGTGGCTACTGTACACCAGGCTTTATTATGTCGATGTTTGCGCTGAGCAAAAACAAGCCGGCTGCAGATAAAGAAGATGTCATGGAAGCGTTAGCGGGCAACTTATGCCGTTGTACCGGTTATCGCCCTATCGTTGATGCTGCCCTGTCGCTAAGCCAGGAAGAGCAGTTGATGGACCAGTTCGCAGAGCTGGAGCGCCAGACGGTTGCCAAGCTGTCGAAAATCAATCTGTCCAATGCAACACTGAAGTTTGAAGGCCAGTATGGCTTCTCACCAACCTCTGGCGATGAACTGGCCAACCTGCTGCTGACGCACCCGGATGCCCGTATGGTTGCTGGTGGTACAGATCTGGCTTTGGAAGTCACTCAGTTCCACCGTCCGATCGATAAACTGATCAACGTGGGTCTGGTCAGCGATATGAAGATCCTGACCGAGACTGAAAGCAGCATTGAAATTGGTGCAAACCTGCCGATTTCCGACTGTTATGCCACACTGAAAAAGTACTATCCGGATTTCGGAGAACTGCTGCACCGCTTTGCTTCTCTGCAAGTACGTAACCAGGGCACAATCGGCGGTAACGTGGCGAATGCGTCGCCAATCGGAGACAGTCCGCCACTGCTGATTGCCTTGAATGCGCAGATCGTGCTGCGTCGTGGTAACGATCGCCGCACCATGCCGCTCGAAGACTACTTCATCAGTTATAAAGTCACAGCGCAGCAGCCTTCCGAGTTCATCGAGAAAATCATTGTGCCTAAGCCTGTGATTGGCAGCCAGTTCCGGGCTTACAAACTGTCGAAGCGTCTGGACGATGATATTTCCGCCGTCTGTGGTGCGTTCACTATTGCGTTGAGCGATGACGGAAAAGTGGCTGATGCCCGTATTGCCTTCGGTGGTATGGCGGCAGTGCCAAAACGAGCCGCCAACTGCGAAGCCGCACTGGTTGGTCAGAAGTGGAATCTGGAGACGGTCAAGACCGCGATGACTGCGCTGTCTGACGATTTCGAGCCGCTGTCTGATTTCCGGGCCAGCAAGGAATATCGTGCATTAACGGCCGCGAACATGCTGCACCGTTTCTATCTCGAACAACAGTCCAACGGCCAAATTGAAACAAGGGTAACTGCTTATGTCTAATCATCACCATAACACATTGAGTCACGATGAAATGGTGGCGAAATTCGCGCAGAATCTGACTTCCGGCGTGGGTAAAAGCGTAAAGCATGACAGCGCTGCCAAACAGGTGACTGGCGAAGCCGTTTACATTGATGACCGGCTGGAATTTCCCAACCAATTACACGTGTATGCTCGTACCAGTACCTACGCGCACGCCAAAATTACCAAGCTGGATGTCAGCCCGTGTTACGCCTTTGAAGGCGTCGCCATTGCCATCACCAGCAAAGATGTACCGGGACAACTGGACATAGGTGCAGTATTGCCGGGTGATCCATTGCTGGCAGACGGCATTGTTGAATTCTATGGCCAGCCAGTCATTGCAGTAGCCGCCAATGATATGGAAACTGCCCGCAAAGCCGCTCAGGCGGCCATCATCGAATACGAACCACTGGAAGCCGTATTGGATGTTGAAGAGGCACTGGCCAAGAAACACTTCGTCTCAGGCAGTCACCAGCACAAGCGCGGTGACTCCGAAGGCGCACTGGCGAGTGCGAAGCACGTGCTGGAAGGCGATCTGCATATCGGCGGTCAGGAACACTTCTATCTGGAAACCCAGGTCAGCTCTGTAATGCCAACCGAAGACGGCGGCATGATAGTGTACACCTCTACCCAGAACCCTACTGAAGTGCAAAAACTGGTCGCTGAAGTGCTGGGCGTCCCTATGCACAAAGTGGTGATCGACATGCGCCGCATGGGTGGCGGTTTCGGTGGTAAAGAAACGCAGGCTGCAAGCCCGGCGTGTCTGGCTGCTGTAATTGCACACCTGACCGGCCGCCCGACCAAAATGCGTCTGCCACGTATGGAAGACATGGTCATGACGGGTAAACGTCACCCGTTCTTCAACCAGTACAAAGTCGGTTTTGATGATGACGGCCGGATCCACGGTATTGATATTACGGTATCTGGTAACTGTGGTTATTCACCGGATCTGTCTAACTCTATCGTGGACCGTGCCATGTTCCACTCTGACAACGCCTACTATTTAGGCGATGCCACAGTGACAGGTCACCGCTGTAAAACCAATACAGCGTCGAATACCGCCTACCGTGGTTTCGGTGGCCCGCAGGGCATGATGACCATAGAACACATCATGGACGAAATTGCCCAGCATCTGGGTAAAGATCCGCTGGATGTGCGCAAGGTGAACTATTACGGCCATGAGGATCGCAATGTCACCCACTACTATCAGAAAGTGGAAGACAACTTCATTCATGACATTACCGAGCAGCTGGAAGCCAGCAGTGAGTATAAAGCGCGCCGTAAAGCCATTACCGAGTTCAATAAAACCAGCCCGATACTGAAAAAAGGCCTGGCACTGACACCGGTTAAATTCGGTATTTCCTTCACAGCCACCTTCCTGAACCAGGCAGGTGCACTGATCCACATCTACACCGATGGCAGTATTCACCTCAACCACGGTGGTACTGAAATGGGTCAGGGCCTGAATATCAAAGTGGCTCAGGTAGTGGCTGAAGTGTTCCAGGTGGATATCGACCGGATTCAGATCACGGCGACCAACACCGACAAAGTACCGAACACCTCGCCAACGGCAGCCTCCTCAGGTGCCGACTTGAACGGTAAAGCGGCGCAGAATGCCGCCCTGACCATCAAACAGCGTCTGATCGACTTTGCCTGCAGCCATTTTAAAGTCACGCCGGAAGAAGTGATCTTTAAAAACGGCCTGGTGCAAATCCGTGAAGAGCTGAAAACCTTTGAAGAAATCATCCAGATGGCTTACTTCAATCAGGTTTCGCTGTCGAGCACAGGGTTCTACCGCACACCTAAGATTTACTACGATCATGAGAAAGCCCGCGGTCGCCCATTCTACTACTACGCCTACGGTGCAGCCTGTGCCGAAGTGGTACTGGATACCCTGACCGGTGAATACAAGATCCTGCGTGCTGACATACTGCATGATGTAGGGGCATCTCTGAACCCGGCCATTGATATCGGCCAGGTTGAAGGTGGCTTTATTCAGGGTGTGGGCTGGCTGACCACAGAAGAGCTGGTGTGGAACGATCAGGGCCGTCTGATGACCAGCGGCCCGGCGAGCTACAAGATCCCGGCCATTGCCGATATGCCGATTGATTTCCGCACGCATCTGCTGGAAAACCGCAGTAACCCTGAAGACACAGTCTTCAACTCAAAAGCCGTGGGTGAACCGCCGTTCATGCTGGGTATGTCGGTCTGGAGTGCCATTAAAGACGCCATCCGTTCGGTTGCCGAGCCGGGTGCGCTGGTCAAACTGGACACCCCTGCAACACCAGAGCGCGTACTCTGGGCGATCAACGAAGTGCAACCGTCTTCGTCTCAACCTTTCCTGAGTCGCAGGAAGAAAGAAGAGGCCGAGACAGCAACCAGTGAACAAGCCCAGTAAAACAGCCAAAAGTAGTATATGGCGGGCCTTCGGGCTCGCCTGATGAGGAAAGCGCGATGTTTAAAGACAACTGGATTCATGCCCTGGCTGAACTGGATCAACGTGGTGAACCTTGTGTCATGGTCACTGTGCTGGCTGATCGGGGCTCAGTACCCCGCGATGCCGGTACCAAAATGCTGGTGACACGTAACGAGATCATCGCCACGATTGGCGGCGGCCATCTTGAGCACAAAGCGATCAAACTGGCACGGGAAATGCTGCTGACCGGAGACAGACACCCGCGAGTCGAGCACTTCAATTTAGGTGCCAGACTCGGTCAGTGCTGCGGTGGCATGGCCACCCTTAGCCTGGAGCCGATTGGTCAGCAACAACACCATCTGGTGCTTTTTGGTGCAGGCCATGTTGCGAAAGCATTAATCCATGTTGTCAGTACATTGCCGTTTCGCGTGACCTGGATCGATCAACGGGAAAGTGAATTCCCGGCCGAGCTGCCACTCGGTGTGACCAAGCTGGTGTCTGATGATCCGGTGGGTGATATCCGCGATATGCCCGCCAACAGTTACTATCTGGTGATGACGCACAATCATCAGCTGGATTTTGAGCTGGCAAGGGAAATCCTCAACAGAAATGATACTGCCTATTTTGGCATGATAGGGTCGCTGACCAAGAGGAAGAAGTTTGATTATCGACTGTCGCAACGCGGATACGATGATGAAACCATACGGCGTATGGTCTGCCCGATTGGGATTGATGCCGTCAAGGGTAAGCATCCGGCAGAAATTGCGGTTTCTGTCGCGGGCGAGCTGATCGCCCACTATCAGGGCGAAACCCTGGCCGATAAACGCGAGGACTCTGCTGCCACAGAGCCCGATGACAGCCCCGACAATCAAGTCGCCTGACAGCGATTAACGAAGGATAAATACATGACATTACAACGCACGGCTTATCGCTCAGCGATTTTACACAGCATTGCCGATCCCCAGGAAGTCGGCCTTGATAACAGCTTTGAATTTTTTGAAGACGGTGTTCTGGTGGTTGAGAACGGCCACATTCTGGACTTGGGCCCGGCTGAAGAGGTACTGGCTCGCCACCCGTCCGGAATGTCCGTCACGCAATATGAGCACAAGCTGATCACTGCCGGTTTTATTGATACCCATATTCACTATCCGCAAACCGGCATGATCGCCTCTTACGGCGAGCAGTTGCTGGACTGGCTGGAAAACTACACTTTCCCGGAAGAACTGAAGTTCAAAAACCCGGTGTATGCACGCCAGGTCGCCAACATTTTCTTTGATGAGCTGGCCAGCAACGGGACAACCACCGCCCTGGTTTTCGGTACAGTGCATAAAGAATCTGTTGATGTGTTTTTCGAAGAAGCTGAAAAACGCAAACTGCGCATGATAGCCGGTAAAGTTCTGATGGATCGCAATGCGCCGGATTACCTGACAGACACCCCGGAATCCGGTTATCTGGACTCAAAAGCGCTGATCGAAAAATGGCACAACAAAGACCGTTTGCTGTATGCCGTGACACCGCGTTTCGCGCCAACCAGCACACCCGAACAACTGGCGACTGTCGGTAAACTGCTGGAAGAGTATCCGGATGTGTATATGCACACTCATCTTTCTGAAAACAAGAAAGAAATTGAGTGGGTGCTGGAACTCTTCCCTGAGCGCGACAGTTACTTAGATGTGTACGACCATTACAAACTGCTGAAAAACCGGGCCGTTTTTGCCCACGGTGTGCACCTGACCGACTGTGAGTGCAAACGCCTGTCAGAAACGGGTTCTGCCATTTCGTTCTGTCCGACTTCTAACCTGTTCTTAGGCTCTGGTTTATTCAACCTGCCGAAAATGGAGCAGCACGGTATTCGTGTCGGTATGGGAACCGATGTTGGTGCCGGCACCAGTTTCTCACTGCTTCAGACCATGAGCGAAGCCTATAAGATTCTGCAGTTACAGCAGCAGAAACTGCATCCGCTGAAATCCCTGTATCTGTCGACCCTGGGCGGCGCCAAAGCGCTGTATCTGGACGACAAGATCGGCAACCTGAAACCGGGTAAAGAAGCGGATTTTGTGGTACTGGATCTGCACGCAACACCGTTAATGTCTTTCCGCATGCAGCAAGCAAAAACGCTGGAAGAGCAACTTTTTGTGCTGATGAGTCTCGGCGATGACCGCACCGTCAGCAAAACCTTCGTCTATGGCGAAAAAGCCTATGATGCCGAAGGCACAACCGAACCAGAAATGGTAACTAAGAAAAAAGCGAGCTAAAAACTCGCGTCTCCACAATGCGTCTATCCTTGCCCGTCCCGGTATTCACGTCTCTAACACCGCCGCGGACGGGCGTTTTTTATCTTGCCTGCATCTTTCTGAATCTAACTCACAATACCTTATGCGGTCCGAAGCACTCGTAGTGCATCTGCGATTCGCTCACGCCTTTTTCTTTAAGCTGCTTGGCCACATGCTGCATGAAACCCACCGGGCCGCAGAAATAGAAAGTGGTGTTTTGCCAGTCAACCACCGTATCCAGTTTGCTCAAATCCAGAAATCCTTCAAAGTCTGCGGTGGCTCCCTGAGGCTCGCGATACCAGACATGGCTGCTGACACCCTCTGCAGTATTTGCAATCTCTGCTACATGACTGCCAAACGCATGCTGACGGTGGTTTTCAGCGGCATGCAACCAGTGAACCGGTGCCTGGTGGTTGTCTTTGATGCTTTCCAGCATCGCCAGCATAGGTGTAAGACCAACACCTGCCGAAATCAGAGCGACAGGCTGAGTAACTTCAGAACGGAAGAAAAAGTCACCGGATGGTGCTGCCAGCTGAACTTTATCACCCACGTTCAGATGCTGGTGAAGATAAGATGACACAGTACCCAGATCCTCACGTTTGACTGAAATTCTGTAGGTCTCACCATTAGGGGCACCGGAAAGGCTGTACTGGCGTATCTCCTGATTGTCAAAACTATCCGCCTTCAGATAAATGCCAATGTACTGCCCCGGTTGATAAGTCGCGACAGGCTGGTCATCTGTCGGCATAAACACAAAACTGGTTATCACATCGCTTTCTGGTTTTTTTTCCACCAGTTCAAATTCCCGCGTGCCGCGCCAGCCACCGGTTTTTGCCTCATTTTCCTGGTAAATAGCCTCTTCTCGGTCAATAAACACTGTAGACAACAAACCGTATGCTTCAGCCCACGCATCCAGCACCGCCTGGCCCGGTGCGAACAATTCATCAATGGTGCCTAGCAAGTGCTCACCCACAATCGCGTACTGCTCTGCCGTAATGCTGAAGCTGGCATGTTTCTGAGCAATTTTCTCCACCACGGGCAACAGCACTTCAAGATTATCGATATTCGCAGCATAACCGTACACCGCGTTAAACAAAGCTTCGCGCTGACGGCCGCTGTCCTGGTGCGTCAGATTAAAAATATCTTTCAGTTCAGGGTGATGACTGAACATACGATCATAAAAATGTGCGGTGAGTTTTGGGCCGGTTTCGGCTAAAAGCGGTGCTGTGGATTTAACGATATCAATGGTGTTCTGACTCAGCATAGCGGCTTCCTTTAAAGATGTATTTATAATGCATGTTTTAAACTTGTATCTTAAATATATCTTTCAGTCAATAAAGGAATTACACTTGCCGCTAGTGTTGAAAGAGGAAAAAATGTGCAACTGACCAACTTTACTGACTACGGATTGAGAGCTTTGATCCTGCTGGGTGCCTTGCCAGACGGGGAACTCACCAGTATCAGCCACGTCAGTGACACGTTCGCTGTGTCCAGAAACCATATGGTGAAAATCATCAATAAACTGGGTCAGCTAGGCTATGTGAAAACCGTTCGCGGAAAAAATGGCGGGATATGTCTGGCGATGCCAGCGAGTGACATCATTGTGGGTCAGGTGGTTCGGGATCTGGAACCGCTGCAAGTGGTGAATTGCGCCCCCGAGTTCTGCCATATCACTCCAGCCTGCCGTCTGAAATCCTATCTGGCGAAAGCCAAAGACGCCTTTCTGGCGGAGTTAGACCAGTGCACAATCACCGATCTGCTGGCAGATAACGATGAATTACTGATTTTGCTGACAAGGCCAGAATGAAAGTTCTGCCCCACGTCGAACAGGTGTGGGGCATTCATTTCTGGTAAATACTGCTGGCAAATAACACTTCCAGCGTTAAGACGCTGAAGGCTCGATCTGGACATATCTTTCAGCGACGGATAGCAACACGTCAGTATGATTAAAAATATCATCAACCCGGTTAATGGGATAACGTGTTTCTTTCCTGTCCTCGTCTAACACGCCCAGATACTTTTGTTTGGCGTTAAAATGCAGCCGACAGAGTGGTTTTCTATTATTGTCATCCAATAACACGCCGAAATAACTTTGGGTATCACGTGAATGAATACGGGAGACATCTAATTTTTGTCTCAATATTGCTTTGACAACATTAAACCCTTCAATTTCTTCATCTGTTGTAATGATCTTTGGTGTACCCTCAATCTCAATTTCGTCCTCACCTTCATAAGATGAAGTCTCTACTTGAGATACTTTTGAGTCTGAGCCAATTGCTGACTGTAAACGGGCGTTAATACTGTCGTTGAGGAACTGTTTTAATGCTTTTTGTGTTAATTCCAGAAACTGTGCTTTGACTTTAGATGTTTGTACCCCATCGTAGACTTTCGAGGTGAAAAATTTAACAAAATCTTCTTCCGGTAAGGAAAACTGCTCACCGAGCACTTTTTTAATCTGGCTGAGGTACTTCAATTCTCCCGCCGCATCAACCACAGAATCCACATCAAAAGATGATTTAGTCAGCTTCTTGACTTCAGGGACAATATGCTCATCCAGGTTCTCTAAATCTAAGGTGAGGAAAGGTTTTTCATCCATTTTGTTCGGTGCATCGAGGTCGGTAAAGAACTGATATTTAGCACCATTAGTCAAGATGGCAATTCTGGCATTGGTGACTGAAAAATAACGAAAAAGTTGACCAGCATGTTTAGTCGATAATGTTTCGCCGAATTTTTTACACTCAATAAGAATTTGAACTTCACCTTCTTTCATCAGTGCATAATCGACTTTTTCACCTTTTTTGGTTGCTGTATCTGCCGTAAATTCGGGAATGACTTCCTGAGGATTAAACACATCGTACCCTAAGACCGAATGCAAAAAAGGCATCACAAGTGCATTTTTTGTCGCCTCTTCAGTTGCCAGTTTTTCTGAAAATTGTTCAACTTTCTTCGCCAATGTCTGTAACCGTTCAATGAAATCCATGAGCAACTCCTTTCTATAGCTCTTCCGTTCGAACCATAGATGCCACAAACGCATATCACATAGAAAACTAGCTGAAAAAGTGATCCTGTTATCAGAATATGGCCTGCTGCTATTTACTTTTTTTTCAATCTCTATTGCCTGAATAATGGCTAAGTCATGGCTTCTTGTGAGACAAAAAAAAGCCCCGATACAACACGTATGGGGCTGGTCACATATTATGGATTGATATGTAAAGGAGATTATCTGCCCTTCTTACCCAGGATTCAGCCTGAACCACACAACACGCTTACCCCATCAGATTGCCATCTAGTTTATGGACTTCGCGTACTTGTTTCCAAGCTGGAACACCGGGTATGTCTGGGCTAACGGACTATAAAGTGGGGGCTTTCGCCCCCGGGGTGATTAAAGATGCGCGCCCTGTTCAACCCAGGTACCGATCAGCTTACGCTCATCATCGGTCATCTGAGTCAGGTTACCCAGCGGCATCACTTTCGTTTGTACCGACTGCGCAACAATGCGGGGGGCATTCACTTTAATTTCTTCCGGTGTATCCAGTATCACACCCGCAGGCGCTGTCGAGAACGCAGCGTGCGTCGGTTGTGCTGAATGACACACTGAACAACGAATCTGAATGACTTCATTCACCTGAGCAAAGCTCACTCCGCTGCTGGCAGGCTGTGCCGAGTCGGTTTCCGCCTGAGCTGTCGCTGACTCTGCTTTTACAGCAGGTGCAGACGCAGCAGGTGCAGAGGTTTCACCCATTTTGCTTGCATAAGGCGAAGTCACAAATGCCAGTGCGATCATACCCAGTGCTGCCACCGGCATTGTCCAGGCAAACTTCTGGCTGCCATGACGGGTGTTGAAGTAGTGGCGTACCAGGATACTGAAGACCGCCAGGCCAGCCAGGATCAACCAGTTATATTCTGAGCCATAGGTGCTCGGGAAATGGTTACTGATCATGATGAACAGCACTGGCAACGTCAGGTAGTTGTTATGACGTGAACGCAGCAGACCTTTTGCCGGCAGTACAGGGTCCGGTTCGCGATTCTCTTCAATGGCTTTTACCAGACCACGCTGAGCCGGCATGATAACGAAGAATACGTTACCTACCATGATAGTACCGATGATCGCACCAACATGGATGTAAGCACCACGCCCGCTGAACACCTGGCTCAGGCCATAGGCTGCAGCCACTAAACCGAAGAACAGGATAATACCCAGCAGCATCGGCTTCTTGCCCAGTGCTGAATCACACAGCAGGCTGTAAATAATCCAGCCAGCAGCCAGAGAGCCCACACCCAGCGCAACTGAAGCTGTGGCACTCAGGCCTGATCCCGGCGCGACCAGATAGATATCCGCATTGAGGTAATACACCACACCCAGCAGCAGAACACCTGTGATCCAAGTGAAGTATGCTTCCCACTTAAACCAGTGCAGGTTTTCAGGCATGGTTGGTGGTGCCAGTTTGTATTTTTCCAGGTGGTAGATACCACCGCCGTGAATGGCCCAGAGGTCACCAGACAAGCCAGTTTTCGGATTGACACGGTTCAGGTTGTTTTCCAACCAGACAAAGTAGAATGAGGCACCAATCCAGGCGATACCTACAATCATGTGAACCCAGCGAATTGCCAGATTCAGCCATTCCGTCATATGTGGATCCATAACGAACTCCTGTTATGTTATGCGAACTTTAATTGCCTTGGGCTTATCAAAGTGCGACGGTTAATGCTTCCTGCTCCAAACTGCTCAGTGATAATTCGATACGAACATCGTCAGAAAAGTACACTTCATCGCAGTTGTTGCCAGGCCCGGCACGATCGACAACCAGAAATTGATCGTCCTTGCGCAGAGCCAGAACCGGGTGGTGCCAGACCCCTTTGCCATAATTCACGCCCTGACGTCCGTTACTGTAAAACGCCTTAAGCTGAGCGGGGTCCGGTGTATCCCCTGCCGGGGCCACCAGGATCAGGTACGGATTTCCAAGCAAAGGAATAAAAGCCTGAGATCCCAGAGGATGCCTCTCCATCATGGCTATCTGTAAAGGATAACTCAAAGGCTGGGCTTCAAAGATACTGATGATGGCTGAACCACCCTCTTCCTGCACATCCACATTGGCCATAGCATGGTAACGTCGGGTTGACCCGTTATTGATCATAAAGTAGTCACTTACTTCTTTATCAATAACATCACCAAAAGGGGCAAATGCTTCGCGGGTAAGTGGCTCAATCGTCAGTTGTCTCACTGGTGTGCTCATGGTGACTATTCCTGTCCTGATTACATTGTCTGCAGGCGGAACAAAGCGATCTTATTGATCTCTTCCAACGCCTTATCGAACTCAGCCTCAATTTCATTGCCTAATCGCGCCTCGAACGATTCAAGGATTTGATAACGATTGGCCCCTTTCACCGCCATGATAAAGGGAAACTGAAAACGTGCTTTGTAGCTATCGTTATAACGATTGAACTTCTCGAATTCTTCTGGTGAACACTGGCTAATCCCTGCGCCAGCCTGCTCGGCGGTGGACGCTTCGGTCAGTTCACCGTTCACTGCGGCTTTTCCGGCTAAATCCGGGTGCGCATTAATCAGGGCTAACTGTTCTTCTTTGCTGGCTGACAGCAAAGTGTCTGCCATGCGTGCATGCAGGGTGCTGATGTCATCATCAGCATCGCTGAGACCATTGTCGTAAACTTTTTCCGCCACCCAGGGGCTGTGTTCATACACATCTGCAAATTGAGAGACAAACTCTTCCCTGCTCATTTGGCTCGGTTGGCAAGACGTAAAACGTGCCATCATTAATACTCCTTCATACTTGGGTGCGGGTGATGTTCGTGCCAGTGCTTGGCAATATCAATTCGGCGGCACAGCCAGACCTTGTCATGCTGGCTCACATAATCCAGAAAGCGGCGCAGTGCAGCGATACGTCCGGGACGGCCAATCAGGCGGCAATGCAAACCCACTGACATCATTTTGGGTGCTGTAGCACCTTCTTCATACAGGGTGTCAAAGGTGTCTTTTAAATAATTGAAGAATTGATCACCTGCATTAAAGCCCTGTACTGTGGCAAAACGCATGTCATTGGTATCCAGAGTGTACGGAATCACCAGTTGCGGTTTCGGGCCCTCTTCGTGCCAGTAAGGCAGATCGTCATCGTAGGCATCAGAGTCGTACATAAAACCGCCCTCTTCCGCCACAATGCGGCGGGTATTCGGGCCGGTGCGGCCTGTGTACCAGCCGTACGGACGCTCACCAGTCAGATTTTTGATGATCTCAATCGCTTTCATCATGTGATCGCGTTCTTCTGACTCATCAATGTGCTGATAATCAATCCAGCGATAACCATGACTGCAGATCTCGTGGCCGGCTTCGACAAACGCTTTCGCTACATCCGGGTGACGCTCCAGTGCCATAGCGACACCGAACACAGTCAGCGGCACATCGTATTCTTTAAACAAGCGCAGGATGCGCCATACGCCAGCACGGCTGCCGTATTCATAAATCGATTCCATGCTGATATGACGCTGACCCGGAAATGGCTGTGCCGCTGGGATCTCAGACAAAAATGCTTCCGACTCGCTATCACCATGAAGAATGCAACGTTCCCCACCTTCTTCGTAGTTGAGAACAAAAGAGACAGCAACGCGAGCGTCATTTGGCCAACGTGGGTGCGGGGGTACTGCACCATAGCCGATCAGATTGCGTGGATACTCATTACTCACACATGACTCCTTTAAATCCTAATTGGTCAACACACTGACCATCTGATAATCAATTTATAACAGTGATTGTATACAATATCCAGAATTTTTGTAAATAAAATGTGCGCAACATTTTTTAATATTCATCAAAAAAGTTAACCGCTTGTTATCCCTATATTGCCTACTTTAATATCAATACGTTAGCTAACAGTCAGGTACAACAAAGGGTTACATACCCTAACTTTTGGGTTAACATTTCGGTTACACAAGCCTTTACTAATCGGTAAAGTTGTGTACATAGTTAAATACAATGTGGCGAACTGATTACGGATCACACATCAGAAGGCATACAATTAGTATGCAAGAAGTAATCTATTTTCTGTACAACTTAAGGAGCGCAACGCGCGAGGTTATCCATGGGAAAACTGACAACTCACGTGCTTGACACAGCCTCAGGCTTACCTGGAGCGGAGATTAAAGTGTCGCTTTATCGTCAAGAGGGCACAGACTTCGTTCTGGTTAAAACCACTCATACCAATTCTGATGGCAGAACTGACCAGCCTTTGCTGGAAGGAAACGAGTTTCAGACCGGCAAATATGAGCTGGTATTCGAAACTGCCCATTACTTCCGCCAGAGAGGCGTAGAACTGCCTTCAGTTCCCTTTCTGGACGATGTAGTCATCCGTTTCGGTATCGCAGATACAGGCAGCCACTATCATGTGCCACTGCTGGTGTCGCCTTACAGCTTCTCCACATACCGGGGCAGCTGATCCAAAACGGAACACAAGCAGAACAATGGGGGTCCCTGGCCTGAGGTCAGATGCAGGTCAGGGCACCGCGCAAGAGAGCTTGAAGATTGTATACAATGAGTGCAGGCTAAGTAGTTATCACTTCAAAAACCATGCAGTCTCCGGCAGCTATCAGGCCGGCAGGGTTTTCAGCAAGTGACGGCCTGAAACATAGAGGGAAGTCCTGTCTGGCAGGTGAAGTTGGAAACATTAAAAAACAACCAGCACACATCGTCATTCGGGCAAAAAAAGGAAGCGTCGTCATGAACAACTCTAAAACAGAAACGCTCGGTCGTTCTGAAGCTGGTTCAGCTTCACTGTTAGAGCGCCTGTTTAAACTCAGAGCTCACGGCACCAGCGTGAAAAATGAGATCGTAGGTGGGATTACAACTTTTGCCACCATGGCTTATATCATTTTCGTTAACCCACAGATCATGTCGGCCTCAGGCATGGATGCCGAAGCAATTTTTGTTGCAACCTGTATTGGTGCTGCAATAGGCACTTTGCTGATGGGCCTGTTTGCAAACTGGCCTGTCGGTCTGGCTCCGGGCATGGGGCTGAACGCCTTTTTCTCTTTCACTGTTGTGGGAGAAATGGGCTACAGCTGGCAAGTTGCCTTAGGGGCGGTTTTCATTTCCGGTATCCTTTTCGTTGCGATGAGTTTTTACAAAGTCCGCGAATGGATCATCGAAAGTATCCCTGAAAGCCTGCGTTTTTCCATGACAGCCGGTGTGGGTCTGTTTCTGGGACTGATCGGCCTGAAAACCGCCGGTATCGTAGTTGACAGCCCTGCCACCCTGGTCAGTTTGGGTGACTTTACCCAGCCACAGGCGCTGCTGGCCGCCATCTGCTTTCTGATCATTGCTGTACTGAGTGAGCGTAAAGTCTTCGGTGCCGTGCTGATTGGTATGTTCAGTGTCACCCTGATCGGTATTCTGCTGGGTCTGGTCCACTACAACGGGGTGATCTCTACTCCCCCAAGTCTGGCTCCGACCCTGTTCGCCATGGACATTGCCGGCGCCCTGAACATTTCTATGATCAGCGTGATCCTGGCTTTCCTGTTTGTGAACATGTTCGATACTGCCGGTACCCTGATGGGTGTGGCTGAACGGGCAAACCTGAGAAACAAAGAAACCGGAAAAATTGAAGGTCTGAGCAAAGCCCTGAAAGCTGACAGTATCGCCAGCGTGGCAGGTGCCTGTGTGGGTTGTCCGCCTGTCACCAGTTATGTAGAAAGTGCAGCGGGTGTCGCGGCCGGTGGCCGTACCGGACTGTCAGCCATAGTGATCGGTCTGCTGTTTATCGCGGCAATCTTCTTCTCGCCGCTGGCTGGCATGATCCCGGCTTACGCCACTGCCGGCGCGCTGATTTACGTTGCCTTCGTCATGATGAGCAGTATGCAGCACGTGAAATGGAACGATTTCACCGACGCCGCACCCGCTGCTATCACAGCGCTGATGATGCCGCTGACTTTCTCCATCGCCAACGGTATCGCACTGGGTTTCATCACCTACACAGTGCTCAAAGTCGCCACAGGCAAAACCAAAGATGTCTCAATCAGCATGTACATACTGACCGCGATTTTTGTCGCCAAACTGGTGTACCTCTGATTACAAACAGACACATGCAGTACCAATCTAAAAGTCATAATTAGAAAAGTAACATTTGATGCACACCTACCTCTGTCGTACGGCAGAGGCAGGTCACTGCACACTTAAAAAACCTAATTTAATAAAACCAAAGACGCGAACACAACCTATAACCCTACGCAGCCAATTCATCGGATGAATTGTGGAGAACTAACGATGAAACTTCTCTATACGCTAAACCAGAGACCACCACACAGCATCACCCTGCTCTTAGCTATCCAGCATATGCTGGCTTCCATCGGCGGCATTGTCGCTGTGCCATTGATTGTCGGTACCTCTATTGGCCTGCCGACCGATGAGGTCGTCACACTGATCAACGCCGCTCTGCTCGCATCCGGTATTGTCACCATTGCACAGTGTCTTGGCCTTGGCCCTGTCGGTATCCGTCTTCCCGTTGTCATGGGATCGAGTTTCGGTTTTCTGGGTGTTGCCATCAGCATAGGTAACGCTGACGGTGTTGGCGGTATCATGGGGGCAGCCCTTATCGGCTCTTTCGTGGTCGTGGCAGCCAGCTTTTTCATGGATAAAATTCGCAAGCTGTTCCCTAATGTGGTCAGCGGTGTGGTGGTGACGCTAATCGGCCTGACCATCCTCCCCGTTGCCATGAACTGGGTGGGAGATGCACCCAATACCAGCGAGCAATTTGCCACCATGCCAAAACTGTTCCTGGCATTTATCTCGCTGGCAATCGTTATCGTGGTGTCTATTTACTGCCGTGGTGCCGTCGCCGCTTCTGCCATTGTAATTGGCCTGGCCGGTGGTTATCTGGTGGCCCTGTCAATGGGCATGGTTGACCTTGACCAGATTGCACGCGCTGAGTGGGTGGGCAGCCCGGCCATCATGGAATACGGTATGAGCTTCAGCCTGTCGGCTATCATCAGCATGAGCCTGGTATACATAGTCGTGATTGCCGAAGCAACAGGGGATTTCATGGCCCTGGCGAACAACTGTAAAGTCAAGCTGTCTGGTAACGATCTGAAACGCGGTCTGCTGGGTGACGGTCTGGGCAGTACACTGGCAGCCTTCCTGACCGCAATGCCTCTGGCTTCTTTCAGTCAGAACGTGGGTATCGTGGGTATCACAGGCGTTGCCAGCCGCTATGTTGTGGCAACAACCGGCGGCTTGCTGATTCTGGGTGGCCTGTTCCCTAAACTGGCCGCACTGGCCGTGACCATTCCCAAGCCTGTTTTGGGCGGTGTCGGTTTCATTATGTTCGGTATGATCGCCTATGCAGGTATTCGCATGCTGATCAAAGCGGCTGACACCAAGCGTAACGCACTGGTGATCTGCGTCGGTCTGGCTTCTGGTCTGGCAGTGACTATCGAACCGCGTCTGGTTCAGCACCTGCCACACGATCTGGCTAACCTGTTCCACTCAGGCATTACTACCGGCACAATCGTTACTGTACTGCTAAACCAGATCCTGCCTGAGAACGCAGTCAGCGACAGCATCGAGGAAACCACAGACGAAGAGGCAGAGAGTGAACTCCCGGTTCAAACCTCTGAAACTGCGGAAAAGAAGCAACACATTGAAACAGCAAAACAATCCTGAACAGAGAGACAAATAACACATTAACTTTAACCCGGGGATCATAACGATCCCCACCCCATAAGACCTTCTCCTCGGCAACGGCAGAGAAGGCTAAGGAAAACAAAATGGTAACCATCTGGCTGAAAAACCCTTTAGCCATTTACACAGGCTCAAGCACAGATTTGGATGCACGCGGCGGCGTAGTGATTCAAGGTACTAAGGTGATTGAGCTGGTTCCTCTTGGTGCTCAACCGTCTAACAAACCCGATCAGGTAATTGATGCCAGTGAACATGTCATCACGCCCGGTCTGGTCAATGCCCATCACCATTTCTATCAGACGCTGACCCGCGCCTATCCGGATGCACTGAACAAAGAGCTGTTCCACTGGCTCAAAACCTTGTACCCGGTCTGGGCCGGTCTTGATGAAGAAATGATGCAGGTCGCCACTGAGCTGGCATTGGTTGAGCTGATGATGTCCGGCTGTACAACCGCATCGGATCACCATTATCTGATCCCCCGCGGGCTGGAACATGCCATTGATATCCAGGTAGAGACAGCACAGAAACTGGGTATCCGTTCTATTTTTACCCGTGGTTCAATGAGTCTGGGCGAAGACGAAGGTGGCCTGCCGCCCCGTCATACCATCCAGAAAGAAGACACCATACTCGATGACAGCATGCGTCTGATCCGTCAGTACCACCAGCGTGGTGATGGTGCGATGACCCAGATAGCACTGGCACCCTGTTCGCCTTTCTCCGTCACAACCGATCTGATGAAAGAAACCGCCCGCCTGGCAGAACGTGAAAATGTCATGGTACACACCCATTTGTGTGAAACCATTGATGAAGAAAACTTCTGTCTGGAGCGTTTCGGTCTGCGCCCGGTTGATTACCTGGAAGAAACCGGCTGGCTGAATCACCGCACCTGGCTGGCACACGGTATTCACTTCAACGAAGAAGAGATCCGCCGTTTAGGACAGGCCGAAGTCGGGATATGTCACTGCCCGTCATCAAACATGATGCTGGCCTCCGGTATCTGCCGCAACAAAGAGCTGGAAGCAGCGGGCGTCAAAGTAGGCCTGGGTGTTGATGGCTCAGCGTCGAACGACGGCTCTAACCTGGTCAACGAAGTACGTATGGGTCTTTACATCCAGCGCTTACGTTATGGCTCAGCAGCTGTCACCCATTTCGATGCTTTGCGCTGGGCAACATCAGGGTCAGCACGCGCTATGGGTCGTGAAGACTTTGGTACTCTGGAGGTGGGTAAACAGGCAGACATCGCCATGTTCCGTCTTGATGATATCCGCTTCTCTGGCGCGCATGATCCACTGGCTGCACTGGTGCTCTGTGGCGCGCACCAGGCAGACAGAGTGATGGTGGCAGGCCAATGGCGCGTCCATGATGGCATGGTGATCGGGGTCGATTTACCGGCACTGCTGAGCCGTCATCAGGCAGCAGCAAAACGTCTGGTCGAGCGATTCCAGCAACGCCGGTAAACGAAATCACTCACAACCGCTTTGTTCAGGATAAATAACATCCAAGCGCTTTCGCTCTTTACCTCGTTGGGCGGAAGCGCTTTTTTATTGATTTAAAGTGTATCGGCGATTTCAAATGTATTGGCGATTTCAAATGTATTGGCGATTTCAAGTGTCTCGGCGACTTGATGTTTATCGGCATCAGGCTGATTTTATCTGACAACCGCGAATCACAAGTTGCGTCAGAAATTCTGCAGCATCGGCAAAATCCTGATCATCCAGTGCTTCTTTTTCCAGTACATTGCAAATCTGCCAGCTGAAATCGGCATAAGTCTGGGTCGATGCCCAGATAGTAAACATCAGATGCTGCGGCGACACTCGCGCCATCATCCCCTTCTCAATCCAGCGTTCCAGCTTGGTAATGATCATTCTTGACTGGGCCAGCAGCTCATCGCCAATATCTGACGGCAAATAAGGTGCGCCCGACATCACTTCGTTGGCGAACACTTTGGAGGCGAATGGGTGATCACGGGAAATCCGCAGTTTGGTCTGAATATAAGCGGTGAGTGCCTGAGCCGGATCATCCAGCTGCTCAATCGGGCTGGAGGCTTCCAGCAATGGCTGAGTCACACTTTCCAGCACTGCACGATAGAGGTTTTCTTTGGTCTTGAAATAGTAATACACGTTCGGCTTAGGGACGTCGGCCAGCTTGGCAATATCGGCCACTTTGGTTGCCGCGAAACCCTGCTCCGCAAACAAGCGGCCCGCAAACTTGATAATAACTTCCTGATTTTTTTCTCGAATACGTGACATAACCTGATTTCATCCCTCCAACCGATGCAACGCCTCATACTAGTCGAACTGACCCGCGAATCAAAGTCTGACAAAGGTATTTGCCTGATATCTCCGGTGGTTTCTCTGTTTTCTGCAGCGCTGCAAATTTTTTGCATCCAGTTGCCGCCCCCAATCGTTTACTCAATGACCACCAACAACAAAAAAGGATCTGTCATGAATACAAAACTCGTTGTGAGTGTCATTGCTATGAGCCTTTCCGGCATCGCCTCTGCGTCCAGCCACCGGGAGGCACCTAACATTACCCGGCTTCCCACCCTGGACTCCACCGACTTTTATGCCTTCAACAGTTATGAAAGCGGCCGGGAGGATTACGTCACCCTGATCGCCAACTACATACCGCTGCAAGATGCTTATGGTGGCCCGAATTACTTCGCCATGGATCCCGCCGCCGTGTACAGCATTCACATTGATAACGACGGCGATGCGGTGGAAGATCTGACTTTTCAGTTCAATTTTAAAAATGCACTGCCGAACAACAACATAGGCGTCGCTCTTACTATCGGCAACAGCGGAGAAACCCAATCTGTGGCGGTGCCGTTAAAAGTTGTCGGCAGTATCAGTGACGCCGATCAGAGTGCGGCAAATTTCAATGAAACCTACACGCTCAGTCTGGTCAGCGGCCCGCAGCAAAATGGTCAGCCAACCAAGCTGACCAATGTATCAACAGGACAGACTGAATTTCACAAGCCGCTGGATTTTATCGGCACCAAAACCTTTGGCAGCGAAAGTGGCTATATCAATTACGCCAACCAGTTCATCTATGAGTTTACGATTCCAGGCTGCGCCGCAACGGGAAAAGTCTTTGCCGGTCAGCGCAAAGATCCCTTTGTTGTCAATCTGGGTAAAACCTTCGACTTGGTCAACTATGTGCCTGTTGAGGGCGACAGTGCGCCCGGTGCTGACGATGGCGGCGGCTTTCCTGGCGGGATCACCCAGTCAGCCGACAATGACGATCTGAGGCTCAAAAATGTCACCGAACTGGCAATTGAAGTCCCCAAAGCCTGCATTACCGGAGATGGCAACGGCACCATAGGCACCTGGACCACCGCCAGCTTGCCACAGGCCAGAATTCTGAATCCGAATGCCACCTTCACCCGGCCGGAAGTCAACGGCGGCGCGCTGACACAGGTATCAAGACTGGGTAACCCGCTGGTCAATGAGCTGGTTATCGGCCTGAAAGACAAAGATACCTTCTCGGCAGCCAAACCTGCCGATGACGCGCAGTTTGCCACTTATGTGACACACCCGAGCCTGCCGGAACTGCTGAACATTCTGTTCAAAGATGCCGTCAACTCGACTCTGGGCGCCAACTTAGCCACACTGGCCCCCACCCATTTTCCCCGTACCGATCTGGTCACAGCATTCCTGACCGGCTTTCCCGGCGTTAACCAGCTAAAAACGGTCACACCTTCAGAAATGTTACGCCTCAACACGGCCATTCCAGCCAAACCTGTTGCCCAGCAATCGTCTTTCGGTGTTGCGGGTGACGATCTGGCGGGTTTTCCTAACGGCCGCAGACCCGGAGATGACGTGGTAGATATTGCACTGCGTGTTGTCATGGGCCGTTTGTGTTACCCCATCCCGGTTAACGGAACGGATACAGATCTTGGTCTGTGCCAACCGGAAGATGCCAATGTCGGCAACGTCCCCTTTACTGATGGCGCACCGGTCAATGCCACCATGATGGATGACAGTTTCCCTTACCTGGCGCCACCTCTTTCCGGTTCTGGTACTGACACGGTTTCAGAGTAAGGAGCATTACAATGACTAGGTCTATTCGCACTACCTTGCTGCTGTCCGCGCTGATACTGGCAGGCTGTAACGGCAGTTCAGATTCCGGCCAGAATTCGTCCGGGGGAACAAATACCGCCCCGGCAGCCATGGCCCTGAGCCTGACAACACAAACCGATACCCCGGTCACCGACTCGCTGAAGGCCACAGACAAAGAGGGTGACGCCCTTAGCTTTGCGCTTGGCAATGCGCCGGCTTTGGGTTCAGTCGTCATCACACCCGATGGCACCGTCACCTACACCCCAGCCAGCGGGGTCACAGGTAATGACCAGTTTAGCTACACGGTCAGCGACGGAAACAACCAGCCTGTCAGTGCCCAGGTCTCCGTCACTATTGAGGTCCTTCAGGTCAGTTTTGCCTCGTTCAGCCGAGAGGTCTTCAACGCCCCGGCAAACAGTACGCCGAAAAGCCTGCGCGGACGGGCTGTCAACAATGACGTCAGCAGTGCCAGTTTTTATGACGACCTGCTGATGGAATAACGCGTACCTGCTGTGGCCTGCTCCAGAGGCCACATTTGTGCTGTGTTCGATCGGCCAGGGATGGCCACTTTTTAAGGAAATTGTCCCATGAATACACACCCTTTCCCCGCACTGGTGATCAGCATTGCCGTATTTTGCAGTGTCTCGGTGCTTGCCAAACCTTACCTGCCTGACAACCAGGATGCCGCTTTGCTGGTGGTGCCGGAGCTGGCCGTCAAGTCAGCGACGCTGGAAGACATTCGCACATTAATTGACAAGGCGCAGCGTCCGTCCGGCACTATTGATGGTTTCAGCCTGGCCGATGCCCTGATGCAACCGCACCTGACGGCTGACTCCGCTCCGGAAGCGCTCTACCTCTGGGCCAGAATTCAGCAACATCAGCATGATTTCAGAGGCGCAGAGCTGACATTAAGGCGCTTACTGGAACAGCAGCCCGATGATGCCAGTGCAAGATTGCTGCTGGCCAGCGTGCAGACCATCCAGGGTAAATTCGGGCAGGCCAGACAATCGTGCCTGCAGCTTATTGGCCGCTCTTCGATGCTCGTAACGGCTGCCTGCGCACTGGACAACAGTTTCCAGCAAGCCAAAACCCGGGAGAAGCGCGTCCAGAGCTACAGTGAACTTCAGTCAATCGCCACTCGTTATCCTCCGCAACAGCAGGAAGACTCTGTCTGGCTCATGCAGATCCTGGCCGGTATGGCACTGGCGCTTGACCGTCCGGAAGCAGCACTGGCTCACCTCAGCCTGCCTGCCGACAGTCAGCGTCCCATCAGCTACCTGAGTTTATGGGCGGATGCTCAACTGGCTCAGGATAACCCCCAGGCCGTACTCACCACCCTGGCAGACATTGCCTCCCGTTCAGGGGCAACTGATGACAACCTGCTGCTGAAACTGGCCCTCGCAGAACAGATGACAGGGACATTTCAGCACTGGCAGGTTCGCTGTCTGAACCGGATCACCCTGCGCGAGCAACGACAGGATGCCAGCCATGCCGGATTACTGGCGAGCTATTACCTGCTACTCGGTGATCGCCCTGACAGGGCGCTGTTCTGGGCAAGAATCAACTGGCAGCAAAACCGGCTGTTATCAGACAGGCAATTGCTGTTACGCGCAGAACAGGCTTTTAATCAGCAGGTATAACGCTATCAAGGAAGGGCTACCATGCGAACTCTCGTTATTATTTTTGCACTGCTTGCGGCAGCATTCTCTGCACAAGCACACCAGCTAAGCACAGCGTATCTGACCCTGGAGCAAGATAACAACGCCACGCTAAGCGGAAACTGGCAACTGCAACTGTCTGATCTGTATCCTTTGATGGCTGATAAGGGGATGATTCTGGACGCCAATCAGGACGGCAACCTGACCTGGCGTGAAATCACAAACCAGCAGGCTGCAATACAAACACAGTTACTGAGCCAACTGACCGTCGAGCAGGGCGGACGTCCTTGCAACATAACAGTCGCTAGCAACATGATGCTGGAATCACACGCCAACCTGCCTTACCTGTGGCTGCCGTTAGAGGTCAATTGTCCGTCGGCTGCCGGACTGAGCCTGTCCTATCAGGCGATGTTCGACATCAATACCGGCCATAAGCTGATCGTGAATATTTCTCAGCCTGAGCACAGCATCAACAGAATACTGGATACCAGCAACCGCTCACTGGCGGTCAACATGCAAGCCTCTGCCATGGGCGAAACGGCCCGTGAATATCTGTATCAGGGAATAGTCCATATCCTGATCGGTACCGACCATATCCTGTTTCTGCTGGCCTTACTCCTGACCTGCGTGCTGTATCGCGATAAACAACAGTGGAAAGGTATCGACAGCCCTAAGTCTATACTGCTCAGCACCACCTGGATTATCACGGCCTTTACCCTCGCGCACTCTATCACGCTGACAGCCACAGCACTCAACTGGCTGCCGTCGAGCCGCTGGGTGGAGTTCATTATTGCTCTGTCTGTGCTTTTTGCCGCGCTGAACAATATCTTCCCGCTGATCACCAAACTGGGCTGGGTGACCTTCGGGTTTGGTTTACTGCACGGCATGGGATTCGCCTCTGTGCTGGGCGAGTTGGGGCTGCCATCGAGCCATACTTTACTGGCGGTCGTGGTGTTCAATCTAGGGGTCGAACTCGGACAGTTATCGATACTGCTGCTTGCTTTACCTGTGTTGATGCTTGTCAGGCATCAATGGCGCTATCAGCGCTGGTTTATGCCCTTAGGGTCAGCCTGTATCGCCCTGATGGCATTGCAATGGTCCATTGAACGCTTTTGATTTTGTGGTGTATATACCAAACAGACATTGTCACACTGGCGAATGTCATTACGACTGCTAACGTTGAAACAAGCTGATAAATCAGTTTCTTAACGTATTTCTTCATCACAGTACAAGGAAAGACATGGATCAGGACGATCATCTTAAACTCATCAGCGCCACGGCACTGGGCGACAGGCAGGCCTTCACCAGGCTGTATCAGCAAACCAGCGGCAAATTGCTGGCTGTGTGCCTGAAAATGCTGGGTAACCGGGCGCTGGCCGAAGAAGCGATACAGGATGCTTACGTGAAAATCTGGCATAACGCGGCCGATTATCAGCACCATAAAGGCAGTGTCCTGACCTGGATGATCAGCATCGCCAGATACCGGGCTCTCGACATACTGCGCTACCAAAAAGTCAGGAAAGAAGACGCTTTAACGGCTGAACCCGCGCCACTGGAAGAAAGCGATGACAGGTTTGCCGATCTGGATGCCGGACATAAATTAAGCCAGTGCATTGATGAGCTGCCCCAGGAGCACCAACAGGCGATTCATCTGGCTTACTTTAACGGGCTGAGCCATCAGGAAGTGGTGCACTATCTGGACAAGCCGCTGGGAACCATCAAAAGCTGGATTCGCCGCGGGTTACAACAACTACAAAGGTGTCTGACGCCATGAACTATAACAACCAGACATTGATCGATATGCTGGCCGCTGAGTACGTACTGGGCACACTGCGCGGTCCGGCCCGGCAACGCTTTCAGACCCTGATAATGCAATCAACCCATATTCGGGAAGCAACCTGGCAGTGGGAACAGCATCTCAACGAGATCAACCGTCAGATTACCCCTGTCGAGCCAAATGATGCGGTCTGGCAAACGATCAGCCAGCGACTCGGTTTCGATAAGAAACCAGCCAACGAAACCAGCCGCCATGTGATCAAAAGCGGGTTGTCCCGTTTGTGGCCTGTGCTGACTGGTGTCGCCACAGCGGCATCGCTCTTACTTGCCGTGCTGCTCTGGCGGGAAAGCCAGATCCCCGTGGCACCCGGACCTGTCCAGCATGTGGCTGTCGTTAAAGGGGAAGATGCCTCGTCATACTGGCTGATAGAAGTCCACCCGCGCGATATCACTGTCCGGGCCGGATCTTCGTTCCAGGGACTTGCCGACAAAGATTACGAGCTGTGGGCGGTGGCCACCAATGAGCCGAACCCGGTTTCTCTTGGCCTGTTACCGAAACAAGGCGAACTGGTACTGGCGAAAAACACCCGCTTTGATCAGTTGGACATCCAGATGCTGGCGGTCAGTGAAGAACCTCTGGGCGGCTCGCCGTCAGGGCTGCCAACCAGGGTGCTTTATACCGCCGAATTGGACCGGCTCTAGATTAACAACATAAGTGACAGCGTCACTCAGTGATCTGCTGCGCAATATCTGTTGCAAGGTTTGCAGACCCTAAGCCATGTATCCCGCTTTTGAGCCGATGAAAAGCGGGATCAGGCAACAGACACTCCTTTAGCGCCTCAAGCCGTTTAGCATGAGGTCCAGCGATTGTGCCGCTTCATTCAGTGCCACCACACTGTCTTCGCTGCCTGCGATATAACGCGCTGTGTCCAGCAATGCCCCGTTGATCAGCCTGGCAAGCATAACCGGTGAGGTGTCGGGGATGATTTTGTCCTCGATTAATTGCGCCAGTAACCCGGCAATCGCTTCAATGCAGCTCATACGGACAGCCTGGATCTGCTCGCTATCGAGCACCGATGACGCGTCCCTGATCATAATCCGCTGAATATCCGGCTCAGTCGCCATCTTCAGGTAGGCATGACAGCGCCCTGAAAAAGCGCTCCAGCTGTCCGGGGCGCTGGCTGATATCGCCTGCAGTCTGTTATCCATCTCCTGATCCAGCTGTTGGTACACGGCAAGAAACAGGCCTTTCTTACTGCCGAAGTGATGATACAACGCACCACGGGTCAAGCCCGCTCGGCCAGTCAGCTCATCCATTACGGTGTCGGCAAAGCCAACGGTACCAAACAGCGTACGGGCATGCTGCAGCAAGGCAAGCCTTGTCTGTTCCATCGTGATTGCTCTGTTCATGCTAGTTTTGGCCCCGAAAATATGAAAACAGGTTCATTTATAGTTGACATACACCGCGTATGTCAATTAGTTTCTTATGCATCCCATCCGCTATAAGTGCGCATGGGCATATTCTTAATGACTGACTGGAGATATTCATGGCGAACCCATACAAGGAACTGTTTCACGCCCCGGGAACATTGGCTTTTTCCCTGTCAGGGCTGATTGCCCGCCTGCCCATTTCAATGGCGGGCATTGGGATAATCACTATGATTTCCCAGATTCATGGTTCTTATTGGCTGGCTGGTGCGGTGGCTGCCACCTTCACACTCTCAACAGCCTTGATTGCTCCTCAGATTTCCCGCCTGACAGACCGCTATGGTCAGGGCCGCATCTTGCCCTTTGCGACGGCAATCAGTGTGCTGGGTATGCTGCTGCTTTTAGCCTGCGTTCATCTGGCTGCACCTGACTGGACACTGTTTCTGTTTGCGGCGCTGGGCGGGTTTATACCCAGCATGCCCGCCATGGTCAGAGCGCGCTGGACACACATCTACAAAGGCCAGCCTGCCCTGCATACCGCCTACTCACTGGAGTCTGTGCTGGATGAAGTCTGTTTCATCGTTGGGCCTCCTATCGCCGTCGGTCTCAGCGTGGCTGTGTCGCCCATCGCCGGGCCATTCGTGGCAGCGCTAATGCTGGCGGTTGGCATAGCATTATTCAGTTTGCAGAAAAGAACCGAACCGCCGGTATCAGAGCAAACTGAACATCAGCAGGGATCTGCACTTGAACCTGTCACCATGAAAATGCTGCTGCTGACTCTGATCGCTCTGGGCACCATAGTCGGTACGGTGGATGTGCTCAGTGTCGCGTTTGCCAAGCAGCAAGGCGTGCCTGTGGCAGCCAGTTTTGTCCTGTCGGCCTATGCCGCGGGGTCCTGTATTTCTGGTCTGGTGTTTGGCGCACTGCGCCTGAACCTCGCTCTGCCAAAACAGTTGTTACTGGCTTCCATCGCCACTGCGACAGCCACACTCCCGCTGCTGGTGGTATACGATGTACTGACACTATCCGTCTCCGTTTTCATCGCGGGCATCTTCTTCGCACCCACCATGATTGTGACTATGGGCCTTGTGGAAAAGATTGTGCCTGAGTCAAAGCTGACAGAAGGGTTTACCTGGATGATCACAGGACTGGGCATAGGCATCGCCGCCGGTGCAGCATTAACTGGCTGGGTGATTGATGAAATGGGGATTCGCGCCGGGTTCGCCGTCACTATTGTGGCGGGCGGCGGGGTTCTGCTGGCAAGCGTGTATTGTTACCGTTTACTGCAACAACGTATGGCACTGCAAACGGCCTGACCGGTAACGGGAAGAGACGCGTTGGCATATATCGGGAAAAAAGAGCAGGCTCATACTCTGAGTTTGCTCTTTTTCCTCTGACTTTATGTCCGGCGTTTAGCCAGAGCGGTATCGAGAAAACTGACAATCCAGGACACCACCCGTTTGTCATCCGCCGGTTGCGATAGCGAGTCGATACCTTTTTCATAGGCTTCTGCGGCGTAAATCTGCTGCCGGGCTGTCATCAAATCTTTCACATAAGCTTTAGTGAACTCTGGATGTCCCTGTATACCCAGAAAGTAAGTCTTTATCTGGATCATGGCAAAAGGACAGAAATCACTGCCTGTCAGTACTCGGGCATCTGCAGGCAACCGACTGATCTGATCCTGATGGCTGACCACAAGAGAAACTGTTGGCCCGGCACCTTTCATCCAGCCGGCTTTTTTCTTCACCGCATAGCCGTTGACACCTAGCCCCCAGCCTCTGCCGGATGTCACCACTTCGCCACCCAGCGCCTTTGCCATCAGTTGATGACCAAAACAGATACCCACAAAGGGCTTTTTCTCTTCATATAGCCTTTCAATGAATGCCATCAAGTGTCCGATCCAGACAAAGCCGTCATTAGCGCCGAATTGACTACCAGAGGTAATATAAGCATCGCACTCATCAACATCTT
Source organism: Photobacterium sp. WH77 (assembly GCF_022014395.1). Classification (NCBI taxonomy): domain Bacteria; kingdom Pseudomonadati; phylum Pseudomonadota; class Gammaproteobacteria; order Vibrionales; family Vibrionaceae; genus Photobacterium; species Photobacterium sp. WH77. The sequence goes on from NZ_JAKLTE010000004.1 coordinate 279,573, forward strand.
TGGGGTATTCACCGTCAATCACACGGTAGAACACCAGAGTGATTTGTTTTGAATATTCATGAAACAGAGCGGAAAACATATCCCGATAGTTACCGTGAGTGGCCTGAAGCTCAGGCGCCACATCATCACACAAGAGCACACCTAATCGCATTGTCATCTCTCCCTGTCTGTACCATCGCGACTTAAATGATTTCGAAATACCGGGCAAGCTCCCAGTCTGTTACCTGCTTTCTGAACTCGCGCTCTTCCCACTCGCGAGTTGCGGCAAAATGCTCTACAAACGCCTCTCCCAGCAGGGAACGGGCCGCATCGGAGGCCCTGAAACGCTGCGCGGCCTCCCACAACGTGGCTGGCAGCGCCAATTCGGCAGGCTGTGGCTGATCATAGGCATTACCAGTTACCGCATCCAATGGCTGCCATTGATTCATGATGCCGTACAAGCCTGACGCTACAGCCGCCGCCAGTGCCAGGTAAGGGTTGGCATCTGCTGCACCCAGCCGGTATTCGATGCGCTGGGATGTCTCGTTCCCCGGTATTACCCGCAGCGCCGTTGTGCGGTTTTCAATGCCCCATGTCGCGTGCGTCGGCGCCCAGAAGCCGGGCACCATACGGGTATAACTGTTGATCGTTGGGGCAATCATACACAAAAATTCGGGCATCAAACGTTGCTGGCCCGCCAGAAACTGTCGTTGGATTGTGCTTATGCCATGAGTTTGGCTGGCATCATAAAAAGCAGATTGACCGTTTTTATGCTGGAGGGAAATATGGATGTGGCCGCTTTGGCCGGGATAGTCCATGGACCATTTCGCCATGAAGGTTGCCAGCAAATTCCGGCGCTGCGCCAGCACTTTCATGTAGGTTTTGAACAGCGCGGCTTTGTCTGCTGCCGCTTCCGCCTGATCAACAGTAATCGCTGCTTCAATCACACCCGGTCCGGTTTCTGAATGAATACCCTCAATGGGGAAATCCATAATCTGGCCCATCGCCAGAATGTCGTGATACAGCTCGCTGTATACCGAGTTGCGGATCATGGAATAGCCAAACCAGTCCGGCGTGACAGTTTGCAGATTGCGGAAGCCTTTCTCCCGTGCAGAATGCGGTGTTTCGCGAAATAAAAAGAATTCATATTCCAGCGCGGCCTGAACCTCGAACCCCAGCGCCTCCGCTTTTGCCAACACTCGGCGTAACACCCCGCGTGGACACACAGCTTCAGCCGCACCGGTAAATTCAGCAATAAAGAGCAGCATGCCCTCTTCGTCCTGCACATCACGGCAGGTATGCGGCAAGATGCGCACGGGGGCATCCGGATACCCGGTATGCCAGCCCGTATACCGGGTATTGTCATAGAGCTGATCTTTCGCATCCCAGCCCAGCACCACGTCGCAAAAAGAAAAACCCTTCTCCAGTGATGCAAAAAACTTGGCTTTGGACATATATTTGCCGCGCATGATGCCGTCATTATCGAACAGGCCAACCTTAACATGGGTCAGGCCACGCTCTTCGACAATCGCTTTTGCATCGGCCACGGATTTTACTGCTCGCGCTTCCATCATCAGCCTCACCCCTTTTGCTCAACCCGCAGAGCAGCACCGCACAACAGCTACAGTTCGCTCTTACATTAAGCTTAGATGCGATTTTGCAACATACTGAGTTTCAGGCAGTTTTAAGAGGGAGATCTGGATCAATATCGGCGCGTCGCGCGCTGTCGTCAGGCTGTATCCCGCAAGCATCAGCCAAGCCCGACACCTCTAGCCATCAGTACAGCCAATAAGGGAATCACAAGCAGCAGTAATAACTCCAGACGGATAAGAATAACAATGGCAGGCGGCACCGGAATGGTTTCGCGGGTTGTGCGTCTGTGTCTGTAAAAGAAAACGGTTGGAAAAACCGACAAAGCAGCCACTATCAGAAACAAGGTCACTTTGGCATGAAAGACCGGATTCGCGGTGTAAAAGTCGGCAGGTTTGCCCACCAGAAACCACATAGCCAGCCCGGCCAAAAGCACAACAACGGCTGAAATGCCATAGACAGCATCCAGCCTTGCCAGACGATGCATTTCCTCAGCTGTCAGGCGACGTTTGATCAACATATGCTCGACCACCAGCACGGAGAAGAGTGCAAAAATACCGATAAAGTGGAAATAGCGGATCACGATTTCGAACATACAGGGTCCTTATTGTGCAAAGTAACAAAGGTGCAAAGAGTTAATTATCACCCGATGTTGTTAAAAATTCTGCAATTTTCTGATAGGTGGCGCGACATTGAATCGGCACTAACGATTCAAGATTAAGGTACGCGTGGATCATGTCATCAAGATGAAAATGTTCGGTAGGGATTCCCAGCGCTGACAATTGCTGTACATAAGCCACACCTTCGTCCCTTAAGGGGCAGAATTCAGCCGTGATCATCAGCGTTCGGGGCAGCTGGGCGCTCTTAGCCATAAACAACGGGGAAGCGGCCTGCCTGTCCTCGCCATGCTGAAAATAATGATCAAAATACCACTGCATTTTATCCTGCTGGAGAAACAGCCCTTTGCCGTTTGCGGTGACCGAAGGCTGGCTCATGGTGTAATCCAGGCTGGGATAAATCAGCACCTGATTATCTATGCTAACGTCGGGATGGTCCTGATAGTCAGCACTCAGTGTGGCCGCCATCGCGCCGCCCCCTGAATCCCCCACCAGTGACAGTGTCGGTAAATACGCTAACTGATGCTGCTCAAGCAAAGGCCAGAGTTGACCGATAACAATGCGGGCATCCGATAATCCGTTGGGATAGGGCCACTCGGGCGCCAAACGGTAATCAACCGACACCACTATGTGTTGCGTGGCTTTTGACAGTTTCCGGCAGATAGCATCGTACACAGCCACACTGCCTGCCATGTGGCCACCGCCGTGCAGAAAAACAATAACAGGCAACGGCCTGTCAGGTGCTGGATGATAAATACGGACAGGAACAACCTGTGTGTGCTCAGTGACACAGGTGTCGAGTACTCTGGCTATGTGGGGCGAGTCAGTCACACAAGTTGCCGTCAGGGTCGACAGTCCGTCCCGTACGGCTTCAGCAGTGGCAACGTAGCCAGATTGCATCAGTTGCGCCAGCCCCTGATTGTAGGCATCCAGCCAGATTTTCAATCCATTATCCAGTTTTACCATGACTTAGCCGACGGACTCCTTACCGTTCATTTTCCTGCATTCGCCGTACCAGCTCGGTTTCTATCCAGCTCGCCATCAGTTGCAGAGTATCGGTATCTATGTCTTTGAATGTGCGGGGATAAGGGGCCGGACTGGAAAAGTTCAGTGTTCCCCAGGTCACTCCACCCACATGGATAGGAATAGCAATATAGGATTCAAGCCCAAAGTGCCGGTAGGCTGGATGGCTCCCCAGTATATCGCTGTTACCGACATGCTCAACGGCAACGACACCGTTTGATTCGCAAGTGACTGCGCAGTACGTCATACCAAATTCAAATTGATTGCCGGGCATAAGAGGCATGTGTTCCGGGCAAATACAATGGCGTATGGTGTAAGTATCACCTTCCACCTGCGCCAGGATACCGATGTCCAGATTGAAGCGCTCCAGTCCCAGCTGAATGAGCGCATTCATCTGGACATCGAAGCCTTTATCGTAAAGCTGGGCAATTTCATTTAAACGGCGAATCACATTTTCGCTTTCAGAATATTCAGTGTGCATACATTCCCTTGTTTTGTTCGCTGCATCAGACACAGTGGATATGGCTAATAACTCAACCGTACTGAGTCAGAACAACGTATTGTCTGCGTAAAAACAGACAACCTGCGTAAAGACAGACAACCTACGTAAAGGCAGATAAGCAACTCGTTACGCATAAATTATTAATGCATGAACAGCGAGCATTTACCACCGGAAGCATCAGAGTTCATTGTCACTGATATCGTCAAGGATAGCCTTTGCTGACCATTCTGCCTGAAGATGTATCGATTTTTAGACCCAGGACATGGAATCCACAAGCCTATGAATACGCTGCCTATACTGAAGGCGTAAGGGAGTATAGACATAACAGGCAGGAGGCATTTGGTTACTCAATGTACAGCCCTTAGATATGGAGTATTCGACAATGCATCGAACAGTCTCTCTTATGTTGTCAGGCTCATCCTTACTGCTGTCCTCCCTGATTTTAGCGGCGTCCGGCGCTCACGCCACCGATACTGCATTTGCAGCCGGCAAGAAACTGGCGCTGCTCAGCGGCCAGCAACCCATCTACTCACCACAGGTGAATATCGAAAAGCGCACAGGGCGAATCACCAGAGAAGAATTAAAAAATGGCGTGATGGACAGCCGTCACTATGTTGACATCGACGACTATCTGGCCAGACAGAACAAGAGCAATGCTGCAGTCCCACCGGATCGTTACTTTGTGGTTAACAGCATTCGGGTCACCCGACCTTACGGCAGTTGGTATGATGGCTACGGACAATATCGAACGAATCAGGAAGCCATCAACTGGCTGGGTTTCACCGCTATTCACTTCGAACTGCTAAACCAGCTCAATGAACACCAGCAACGGCGTCATGAACAAGCGCAGATAACGGCTACCACATCACCAGTGGGCCGCACTGTACAATGGCAGGACGGCGCCGCTTCTGGCTCGGTGAAAGCAACGCGGGAAGGTACAACCACCAGTGGCCGCTATTGCAGAGAGTTTCAGCAATTGGTCACAGTGAACGAGACAACAGAAACCGCTGTCGGCACCGCCTGCAAACTGCCGGACGGTACGTGGGAAGTGGTCTCTACCGGCTAGCTCAATTCAGTCGCCGCCAGTTCCGCACCGCATTCCAGTCTGGCGGGATGCTCAACAAGGCTGATATAGCAAGCCGCGCCGCAAAACAGACTGGCACTGAATGCCGCCAGAGCACCGAAGAATTCCGTGCCAGTCACCACCAAAGACATCATGGCTCAGGCTATTTTTTCAGCTTAAAGGCAACAATATAGTCCCCAAGCGTTGTGCCGATTGAGCCATGTCCCCCGGCCACAATCACCACCATCTGCTCGCCCTGGCTATTGAGGTAAGTCATAGGTGTGGCTTGTCCGCCGGCAGGCAGGCGGGCTTTCCATATTTCTTCACCGTCGCTGAGATCATAAGCACGCAGATAGTTATCGACTGCGGCTGCCATAAAGACAACGCCGCCTTTGGTAATGATCGGCCCGCCTATGCCGGGGACGCCCATTTCGATGGGCAGCGGCAAGGGAGTCAGATCGCGAATTGTCCCGTTTCTGTGCTTGTAAACAACGTTGCCCTGACTCAGATCAGCACCGGCCACATAACCCCAGGGCGGTTGCTGACAAGGCACGCCCAGCGGTGATAAGAAAGGTTTGAGGCTCACGGCATAATCAGCACCTTGGTTGGCATTCACACCATGCTCCCCTACGTTGACCTCACCCAGTGACGCACTGCTGTCTTTCTTGATTAAGGTAGAAGTAAAAGCCAGATAAAGCGGCATACCGAACATCACCTGCCGCTCTGGATCCACGGCGATCCCGCCCCAGTTAAAGACACCGAAATTACCGGGAAAGACGATAGTTCCCTGTTCTGATGGCGGGGTATAGCGGCCTTCATAACGCAGCTGGCGAAACTGAATGCGGCAGTAGAGCTGATCAATCAGCGTAGCACCCCACATGTCTTTCTCTTCCAGCGGTGGCGGATTAAAATTCAGTGCTGATTCAGGCTGGGTCGGAGAGGCAAAGTCGCCATCAATCGTTCCCTGAGGCGCTGCCACTTCGGTAATCGGATGGATCGGCTCGCCAGTCGCCCGGTTCAGTACATAGACATCGCCTTGTTTCGTCGGCACAACCAGCCCAGGCAGCAGACCACTGTCGGTCTGAATATCTAACAGGCTCGGTTGCGCGGGGGTATCCATGTCCCACAAATCATGATGAACAAACTGCTGTACCCAGACTGGCTGACCATTATCCAGGCGCAATGCCACGACCGAAGAAGCGTATTTTTCTTCCTCCGGGGTGCGGAACATGCCCAGCTGATCCGGGGTTCGGTTGCCCATAGGGATATATATCAAGCCCAGCGCTTCGTCTGCACTGGCGACAGACCAACTGTTCGGCGAACTGGTCGCATACAGTTTATCTTTGGCAATCGGCTGGGTATCGGTTGGATTGGCCGAATCCCAATTCCACTTCAAGGCTCCGGTTTTGACATCGTAGGCACGGATAACACCGGATGGCGAGTTGATGTCATAGTTGTCATTGACGGAACCGGCCACGACCACGACCCCTTTCGCCACCACAGGCGGAGAGGTGGAATAATAATAACCGGATTTGGGGAAGGGCATATTGTGCAGTAAGTCCAGCACCCCGTCTTCAGCGAAATTTTTACAGCGTGCACCGGTGGCCGGATCCAGCGCAATCAGCCTGGCATTTGAGGTCGGCAAAAAGATCTGCGCATCGCAATCAACACTGGCTAATGTTTCCGCCGCACCGGAACCGGGCTGCGAAATCATGGCCGGTTCACCTGCCTGAGGCGCGAGATAAGACACCCCGCGGCAAGTCTGGTGCTGGCGCTGGTTGTCCTCGCCGACTTTCGCGTTATACACCCAGCGCTGCTGGCCGCTGTCGGCATCCAGTGCCACCAGCCAGTTGTGGGGTGTGCACAAATACAAGGTATTGCCGATTTTCAGCGGCGTAGCCTCATAAGTAAATTCCCCGATATCCCCTTTTCTTTTCACATCATCGGTTTGGTACTGCCAGGCTTGCTCTAACTTACCCACATTCTGCGGAGTAATAGCCTCCAGCGGCGAGTAACGCTGCCCAAAATTGCTGCGGCCGTAGCTGTACCAATCCCCTTCAGGTACCTGGCCCAGCTTCGGTGTCTGGACAATAGTGGATGTGTTTAACTGACCTTCCAGCTTGTGGGTGTCGTTAAACATGCTGCCCAGCGTCACCAGCGCGACTAACCACCAGTACGCGGTCAAACGGCTGATTCTGGTTCGCCCCATCAGACGGAAAGAAAACAGCAGCGGTATACCTAAAACCAGCAGTAATCCCATCCTGCTGGCCAGTGGCCACCAGTCATAACCGGACTCCCACAATGACCAGATCAACGATGCCAGCAAAAATAAACCGTACAGGATCTGCGCGTTACCCCGCTTGGTTCTGATTTTGGCTGCAACCAACAAAAACACCACGCCAGCGATGGCAAAATACCAGCTACCCCCCAGGGAGATCAGCCACAGACCTCCTCCAAACAGCACCAGCCCGATGAGGAAATACAGAAATGCGATGAATCCCATGCGCCTCTTCCTTCTTAGTGTTATTCGGCCAATTCGGACGGTAAACATAACGGGTCACTGACAAGCTGACCGTACCTAAAAAAGCGTAGACTATGTGGAAAAGAAGTACTGAAATTCAATCAGATGTGACTAAGAAAATATCGCTCAATACTGCCATGCAAGGCAGGTACATTCACAGTCTGTCTGGCGTATTCAACATCAGCCACTCTTGCCGTGTTATCCGGTACAAACAATGTTCAGCCAGTGAGTGATCATGCGGCAATTTAGGATGCATAAAGTTTTTCTGACAATCCGACATGCCCAGCTTCTGCATCACACGCCGGGAAGGCTGATTGGTTAAGGTAGTAAACGCATAAACAGCAGGTGCCTGCAGCTCATCAAACGCATAACTCAAAGCACGTTGTGCTGCTTCAGGTGCGAACCCTTTCCCCCATTGATCGGCGGCCAGTCGCCAGCCAATTTCAATAAAGGGGGTATCGGGTATATCAAGGTCCTGATAATGCAAACCCGCAAGGCCAATAAACTGACCGGTATCCTTTCTTTCTACTGCCCAAAAGCCCCAGCCATTCTCCTCAATCAATGAGGTCGCTTTGTGTGCCAGCTGTACACTTTCATCTTCACTCAGGGTTGCGGGGAAATACCTCATCACATTCGGGTCTGCACACATGGCAGCAAACGGTACGTTGTCATCTTCTTTCCATTGCCGGATGATGAGTCTTTCGGTCTGCAACTGACAAATGTCTCTCTTTAATTTTTCAATCATTGGTTATCTACCTGGGTTTTGTTTGGCGATCACAGCCATGTGATCACTGCTGTGAACTCGCGTTCAGCAACTTAGCCATATAAATTTCATCAACATACTTACCATTCACCCGCATGGCATCCCGCTTGATCCCTTCTTCGTCAAACCCGGCAGCCTTGTATAGGTGACGAGCTGGTGCATTATGTGCCATCACCGTCAGCTCAATACGGTGAAAAGCATGATGACATGCCCACGTTTCTAAAGACGCCATCAGTTGCCGGCCGACACCCTTACCCTGAGCACTTTTTTGAATGCCAATGGCGCAGTAAAGAGAATGCCTGATACGGTTCATTTTGCCGCCCACCCCGACGATAAAGCCGATCACTTCGCCAGCCTCGTTTTCTGCAACGAACATCGTTTGCTGATTGGAATCCACCCATTCCGGCAATTGCTCTCTTTGCTGCTCTATCGTCAGCTGACGCTCTCCGGGTTCAAACAGCATGAAATCTGTCTCTGTATCGAGCAAATGAAACAGAGCCACCAGCCTTTCAGCATCATCTAATGCCACTTGTCTGATTATCATGCTTACTCCAGTCATTATTCGTCAGCTTTTTCATCAGCCCGCTACCTTACACCAGAAACACAGACGCACAAACCTAGATGCATAAAACACAGCTGCATAAAACACAGCCGCATAAAACCAGGTTGCACAAAAATATTCATTAATGAAATTCACTCTTTCAATACAATGCCTATTTCACTTAATGCGATGATCTCTCTGAATTTACCTGTTAATCAATAAGCGTTAAGAATCAAACTTTGTGCAGAAGATTAAATTTTTGTCATTTCGACCTGCTTATTTTTTTTACTGAATTAGACTTGTGGGAGCTTGGTCAAAAATCAAATAAATCGTTACATTAATTTTCTCTAAAACAGTGGTATGGATTGCAGTTCTCAGGGAGGAGCAATGAGAAATCAGTTTCTCAAGCTTTTTATATTGTTGGCAGGATTTGCACCGGTAATCACGTGTGCCTCTCATCAGGATCCATTGAGACAACCTTTAGCAGATCACGAACCATGGGCAACTGAACTGATTTCACAGAGAGTGTCCTATTGCTTCAATCCTGCCTGGCGTCCGTACGATTACCAGGAGCAAGAGCAGCACAAAGGCATTTTTGCCGATTATCTGCACCTTATTGAGCGTTATCTGGGCGTCACTTTTCATCCCTATTTCACGAGCAGTTGGAGTGAGTCCTTAACCGCCCTGCAACTCGGCCACTGCGATTTTATTCCGGCTATCAGCCAAACCCCGGAGCGGGAAAAATACCTGTCGTTTACCTCACCTTACTATCAGATTCACAACGTGCTGGTTGCCAAGGCTGATAAACCCATGCTGACCTCGTTGGATGAACTGGCCGGACAATCCATTGCCGGGCCAAAACACACCGCTGTAATGACCAGATTGCAACACACCCACCCAGAGATTCAGCAAGTCTATGCCGCCACCCCTTTGCAAGCCATGCACCTGTTAAATGCCGGGGAAGTGTACGCCTTTGTTGCCCCGTTAGATTCACTGATAGATGAACTGAAAGAAGATGTCTTTCGTAAAAAGATCATTGCCAAGCTCGACTTTTCGCTGCCTGTTGCTGTCGGGGTCAGGCTGGATAAGCCCGAGTTGCTCAGGTTACTGAACATGGCAGTGCAATCTATTACCCCTGAAGAACACCGAGAGATTTCCCGAAAATGGACACAGTTCACTATTACAGAACGTCATAATTTCACAGATATTTATCGCTGGTCTGCAGTCTCACTGGTGATCATTCTTGTGCTTGGATTCTGGATAACCCGATTGCAGGATGAGATCAAAAAACACAGCCAGACTGAAGCAAGGCTGAGACACATGGCCAATCACGATGCGCTGACCAATCTGCCCACCCTTCGCTACGCTCAGGAAAAAATTGACAGTGCCATCCTGCGTTGCCAACGCAGCAATACCAATATGGCTTTAATGTTTGTCGATCTGGACGGATTTAAAGACGTGAATGACACCTTCGGGCATGATGCCGGAGACAAACTGCTGAAAGCCGTATCGATCAGACTGGTAAACTCACTGAGAGAAACCGATACAGTGGCCAGAATTGGTGGCGATGAATTTATACTGATACTGGAAAATATCGCATCGACGGATACAACCACAATGCTGGCAGACAAAATACTCACCATGTTCAGCCGTCCTTTCATGCTGACAGATAACCCACTCCATCTCGGCGTCAGTATAGGCGTGTCAATGTATCCGTCACACGGCACGACCCGCGAATCTCTGCTGAAACATGCTGACCAGGCCATGTACTGCGCGAAGAAAAACGGCAAAAATCAGTGTCAGTTTGCATTGGCGCAACAGCAGATTTCCGCTGAAAAAGTCTGACCGTACTTCGCTGCACCCGAAAGGTTCAACTGTAAAAGCACCCTGTTCATTGATGTATATCAACAACCGATACAATAAAAATGTGACCAGTGTTTAAAATATAACCAGAATACTGTAGCATTCGCGCTGCCGTATTAATGATAGTCATAATAAGTGCAAAAAACATAACAATCACGGAGTAACCATGCTTACTTCTCCTTTATTAGTATTCACATGACTTTAACCTGTAAAAGCTGGTTCATTATTCGTTTTGCCATTCGGTATAAACATTTTCTGCTGGCAGTATTACTGGGACTCAGCGTCTTAGCTTTCGGCTTGGGCGGTATTTACCTGCATGCCAGGGG